>NZ_JAFATE010000777.1 GCF_019244115.1 Bradyrhizobium sp. | reverse complement strand
CACAAACTCCCGCCGCTGATCCATTACCGACACCTCGCGCCATGCCATGGACTGGCCCCCCAACCACCAAATCCAAGCATTATGACGTGTCGGCCATGTCCCCGAACACCGGAAAAAACCGTCGGTGATGTCCCCGGGCTATACATTGAAGCGGGGCATGACAGCCGAATAGGGGGCTGAAGCTGACACACATCTTCGCCTTCCCGCGGCATGGTGTGCCCGAGTTCTGCATCATTCTCGCACCCTCGAAATCGAAGAGGGCGCAGGGAAGGCCGGGTGCAGGCCGCACCCATGGCCCGCCAGCAAATAGAAAAGCTGGCGGCAGACACCACAGGATTGGCCGAACATCCGGCCTTCCCTGCGCGACGGTGTTACGGCTTATAGCGCGCTCTCCCTGGGGACCGGGCTGTCTTGCCCCCATCGCCGCGCGATCATCTCACGCGGCTTGGCCTCAGCGTCGGGAGGCCAGGACCACACGCCTTCGCCGTCCGCATCGGCGCCGTTCGTCCGCGCGAACAAATCGCGCGCGGCGCCAACGCGTCCATCGCAGCCCGCCTCACGTCCGGTGACGATTGGCCATCACGTCCCTCTTGATCGAGGCGGGATGGCGTGACCAAATCACATTTTACCGAAAAACGGAAGCAAAATTTTCGCAAGCCGGCGTGCACGAGCGGTTCGTCGTTGAATCGACTTGCGAAATTCGATCGTGCTGGCCCGCCTTTTTTCTGCAGGAATCCTCTCGAATCGGTCGCAGCCTCAGCCCGACGGGCAAATCACTCACTGCGATTTCGTGTCCTTAGTAGTTCCGTGGTCTCGTCATGGCCGGGCTTGTCCCGGCCATCCACGTCTTCGCTTGTGCTCACAAAGAAAGACGTGGATGCCCGCGACGAGCGCGGGCATGACGACGTTGAGGCGCTAGTGCCAAACAAAATTGGCTGACAGCGGACGTCCTATTTCAATAGCACCGCGTGACGTTGACGCTGTGGTCGGCGCCGTCGCGGCCGGGCACGGTGACGCTCTGGTCGGTGCAGCTGGGCACATAGGCCCGGTTGGACGGGGTGACGCTCGGCGGAAAGCGATGCGCCCAGTCCCACGGCACGTCGTATTTGTAGGTGTACTGGATATCGCCCGCGGCCGGCGGCACGCCTTCGACCGCTCCGCCATAGGACGGCGCGGCGCCCTCGTCGCCATAGCCATAGCCGGGCCAGAACACGCCGCCGATCACGCCATGCCGATGGTGGTGGCGGAACGCGCCCGCGACCGGCGGGCGGACAGCCGGTTGAGCCGCCGCAAACGCCGCGCGCGGCGCGCCGCCCGATGCGGCGAGGGCCGCGGTCGCGGAGAACATCAGCGCTGCGATACAGGCCGAGGCGAGCAGCGTCGCATATTCTCGATAGGTCATGGCATGGCCTCGTTCGTGACTCCGCCCCGGACTTTGCCCCGGGGCAGAAGGCTAGGCCGCAGGCCGAGGCGCCGCAAACACGGAGTTAATGGTTGGTTAAGAAGTAGGGTTAACGCGATCCTAACGATCGCGCGACGGGGCTCCGCTCTGGCACCAACGGAGGTGCGCCCCCTCCCCCGCTTGCGATCCGCTTGCGGGGGAGGGCTGGGGTGGGGGCACCCCGAACACCTGCGTGTGTTGGCCCCCACCGCCAACCCCTCCCCGCAAGGGGAGGGGAGCCCAGCGGCGTTCTTGGCGACAGCTTCCCGCCATGCTTTTCGTTGCTCGCCTTCGCCCGCTGCTCGCGCGGCTACGGCTCCTCCGGCATCGGCACGGTCTCAAAACTGCTCGGCCAGTTGATCGGCTCGTAGCCTGCGACCGTGTCCCTGCGCTTCACGGCGGACTCATGCACAAAGGCGCCGTCGGGAATGAACCGCGGCTCGGCATCCGGGATGTAGAAGCCGAGATGCGATGGTCGCTGCGGCCACTCCTTGTACTTGTCGGATTTTGGAAAATATTCGAGCAGGCGCCAGGCCGCGGTCATCGAGTTGTGCAGCTCGCCCGTCACGTCGGGCGCGACATAGGAAAACGGGCTGCCCCTCCGCTGCACGCCGAAGGCGAGCTGCCGGATACTCTGCGGGTTGAAGGCCAGCCCGCATCCCATCGCCTGCTCGATCATCCAGAGCAGCGGATATTTGGACAGCGCGCTCTGCCTTTCCGGGTAGCCGCCGCCGATGTCGGCGTGCACCCCGGCGAACCAGACTTGCCGGCAATCCTGCGGTTCGGCGCCGGCCTGGTTGAAGCGGTTGTGCATGAAGGTCTGCGGCTCCAGCCATTTTTTCAGGCGGAACATGCAGCGCCGCTCGTCGATCGCAATCGCCTGGCGGAACGTTTTCACGCTCGGATTGTCGAGCGTGAAGGCGAGCTCCTCCAGGCTCGGCCAGTACAGCCGGTCCGGCCGCGGCACGATGACGCTCGCGACCGTGTCCCACACGCCGACGAAGCGGATCGTCGGCCAGCGCGAGGAGACGATGCGTGCGAACTGCGCCGCACGGTCGTCGCTATTCAGGGGCTGCGGTCCTTCGTCGTCGTCGCCGGGCTCGGCGGATGGCGGCACGCCCTGGGCCTTCCGGTCGCCTTCGGACAACTGCTTGTAGGAAGTGAGGCCGCTGCCGGCGAGATTTTTCTGCTGCGGCGACACCAGCCCGATCTTGTGGATCAGCCCCGCCAGCACGCGCACGGTGTAGGCGCCGCGGGAAAAACCGAACAGATAGATCTGGTCGCCGTCCTCGTAATTGTCGACCAAGAATTCATAGGCCGCGATCACGTTGTCGTCGAGGCCGTAGCCGGTCGCGAGCCCGAGCACCATGACAAAATCCTGCCTGAGCTTCAGCCACGGATTGGGCCGCGCCAGCGTGCCGACGCCGGGATCGTAGAACACGAGCTGATGCGGCTCGGTCTTCGGCGTCTTGCGCAGGCAGCGATACAGTTTCAGCACATTGGAGATGTTCTCGCCGATCTCGTTGCCGGTGCCGTCGCAGCAGATGACGATGTTCCTGGTCATGGCGCAGCCGTTTCCCCATGCAGCCTCGGCGAGTGTAGCAGGGTTGGGAGAGATTTTGGGACTGGCGTGTTGACGCGGGCCGACCATTCGCCTGGTGGGTCCTCTCGTCACGGGACGATGCTATGGATTCTTGTATCATATGATGATACATTGCGCCTGTGATCAAGAGCTACAGGGATGCCAGGACACGGTCCGCCTTTGAAGGTGAAGCTTTGAAGGGCTTTCCGGCCGACTTGCTTGCGGTCACACGACGGAAGCTTGGCTATCTGAACGCCGCAACGACGTTGAACGACTTGAAAGCTCCGCCGGGTAACCGGCTGGAGGCTCTCAAAGGCGACCGAGCGGGGCAGTATTCGATCCGGGTGAACGATCAATGGCGGATCTGCTTCACATGGACAGCCGAGGGGCCGGAAGACGTCGAATTCGTCGATTATCACTAGGACACAATCGAGGAGAAACTCGCATGGCCAAGAAGCTCGCACCGATGCACCCGGGCGAAGTGCTGCGGGAAGAGTTTTTGGTGCCGCTCGGCCTGTCGGCGGGTGCGCTTGCCAAGGCCTGCAGCGTCCCGCGTACGCGCATCGAGCGGATCGCCAGCGAACAAACCGCCATAACGGCCGATACGGCGTTGCGGCTCGGCAAGGCACTCGGCACATCCGCCCAGCTCTGGTTGAACCTACAAAACGACTTCGATATGCGAACCGCGAAAATCCGGATCGGAAAGGAGCTGGAAAAGATCGGTCCCGTGGCGGGTCGTGCGGCGGCGTAAATTCGCGCGTAACGACACAAATCGATCGGGTTGCGAGAACAAAACGGCCGGGTCTTTCGACCCGGCCGCTACCCAAACTCTACGCCAGGCTTACGCGACGCTTACTCGCCCAGCCCCAGCTCGGAAACTCTTTCCGTCGTCATGGCCGGGCTTGTCCCGGCCATCCACGTCTTGGCCACACCAGAAGTAAGGCGTGGATGCCCGCGACAAGCGCGGGCATGACGAGCAGTGGAGTCTGCCCGTCCGAAAAGCTCTCAGCTCGCCTTCTTCTCCGGCTCGGCGGCGCCGACTTTCTTCTCGATCTGGCGCTTCAGCTCGAGCGCGCGTGGCGACAGGGCGTCGGCGCGGGCCTTCAGCAGATATGCGTCGAGGCCGCCATTGTGGTCGACGCTCTTCAGCGCATTGGTCGAGACCCGCAGGCGGATGTTGCGGCCGAGCGCGTCCGACTGGAACGTGACGTTGCACAGGTTCGGCAGGAAGCGCCGCTTGGTCTTGATGTTGGAGTGGCTCACCTTGTGGCCCACCTGGGGACCCTTGGCCGTCAGTTCACAGCGCCGCGACATGGCGAAAATCCTCTGATCATCCCCGGCTCCGTCACGAGCCGCCCGTCGGTCAACGGCGGGCGCGGACCGGGGGTCCAAAACTCTGTCCATTTCTGATGGAAGCGTGCGGACGTATAGGGGGGAAGCGGTGAAGCGTCAAGGTTTTGGGGCGGTTTGGCGAGCTGCTTGCGCTCCCCTCCCCCTTGCGGGGAGGGTATAGGCCGCCTTCGGCGGCCGTTTTCAAAAAAGGACGTCGAAGCGAAGCTTCGGCTATGGGTGGGGGTCCCAGGATGCAGCTCGTCGTGTGGCACCCCACCCCAGCCCTCACCCGCAAGCGGGGGGAGGGGCGCACCTCCGGTGTGGCACCTCCGGTGTGGCACGGGCTCCTCGTGTTTCCTGGAATAATTCTGTTCCTTCCTTCGACGTGTGCCGGGGGCGATTGAACTTTTGGAAATTTCCAGCTCGATCAATCAACTAGCGGTGATATGGCACTGCGCGGCATCATATAAAGGGCGCATTCCACGCCAATGGATAGAGGCTCCTGCGAGGGCGCCGGTTGCGTGCGGCGGGGATAGCGGGATTTCGTCGTTGCCAGCGCGGATTTTTTGCTTAGATGAAACTTAACCATCGCGCCTCGACGCCAGCGCGGTTTTCCCGGGAACGTCGCCACGTGAATCCACGCCACGCCCCCTTGCTTCCGCCGAGCCGATCGGCCATCCGGGCGTGCAGCGCCATTTTGGCTACGGCCCTGCTCGCCGTGCTGGTCCCAGGCGAGGGCCGCGCGCAGGCCCGGCTCGAAGCGCAATACGAGGCCTCGCTCGCCGGCATCGTGGTCGGCAAGGGCGCCTGGAACATCGACATTCTGGAGGATCAGTTCTCCGCCAACGCCTATGGCGGCACCTCGGGGTTGATGAAGACCTTCTCGTCGGGCTCCGGCAACACCTCGTCGCAAGGCAAGATCGTCAATGGCGCGCTGGTCGCGACAAGCTACAGCGCCGGCACCGTGACCGCGAAACGGACCGAGCAGATCCACATGACGCTGCAGAACGGCAACGTCAAAGAGTACGGCATCGACCCGACCCCGCCGGTCGATCCCGACCGCATTCCGGTGACGGAGGCGCATCGGCGCGGGGTCTACGATCCGATGACCGCGGCGCTGCTGCGCGTGCCCGGCAATGGCGATCCGCTGACGCCGGATGCCTGCCGCACCGGGGCCGCGATCTTCGACGGCCGGATGCGCTACGACCTGAAACTCGATTTCAAACGCGCGGAGAACGTCAAAGCCGACAAGGGCTATCATGGCCCCGCGATCGTTTGCGCGGTCTATTTCACACCGATCGCGGGCTACATCCCCGACCGGCCGGTGATCAAATATCTCGCAGCCCAGCGCGATATCGAGATTACCTTCGTGCCGCTTTCAGGAACCCGCATCCTGGTGCCGTTCCGCATGCGCGTGCCGACCCCGCTCGGCATGGCGATGCTGGAGGCGACGCAATTCGTCACGCAGGCCCTGCCCCCGCATATCGCCAAGACGCAGTAGCGCTCAACGATCATCGGCGAGACAGGACGCATCGTCGTCGCGGCGGCGGTGTGCTCCCTCCCCGCTGGCTGGGGGAGGGGGGTTGCCCCAATTACGATTGAGTTTGTGGGACCCCCACCCCCGACCCCTCCCCGCAAGGGGGAGGGGAGCGGAAGCACCGCCGATGCCGCGTGAACTCGTCTCACTCCGTCCATTCGCATGTGACCGCGTGGCCGTCTCCGAATCCTGTTGACTCCTGGCCGGTTCTGATTCGACTCGCACCGCTTCGCGTTTTAAGAAATTCCGATGTCGCGCGGGGCCTTGTTTTGCGCGCCAGAACTTGATCTAGTGCACCGGGACCAGCTTGGCGCGAGATATTGCGGTGAACGAAGCAGGACAGGGTGTAGAGTCAGCGATTCCTTCGCGATTCGTTCGCAAACCGTTCCAAGGCTTAGGTCACGCAGGGCAACCCGTCACATTGTGAGACAGTTTTGCGGCGCTCGCGCTATTTCCAATCGGCGAAGCGGTGCCCATCTTCAAGGGGGAGCGCGCATGGGGCATTCCGAAAATCTCCCGCCGGGCGAGAGATGAATCGTATTCGCGAGCGATCCGATCCACCAAAATTCATCTCGCGTGGATGAAGGCGACGACAGAAATATCCTGACATATGGCTTTATCTTCGACGTCCGCATTGACAGCGGAACGGGCTCCCGGTTCCGGCGTCACCGCCGTGCTCGGGCCGACCAACACCGGCAAGACGCATCTCGCCATCGAGCGCATGCTCGGCCATTCCTCCGGGATCATCGGCCTGCCGCTGCGGTTGCTCGCGCGCGAGGTTTTTAACAAGATCGCCGACCGTGCCGGGCCCGAAGCCGTTGCGCTGATCACAGGCGAGGAGAAGATCAAGCGCAAAAATCCGCGCTACTGGGTCTCCACCGTGGAGGCCATGCCCAGGGACCTCGACGTGTCGTTCCTCGCCGTCGACGAGGTCCAGATCGCCGCGGACCTCGAGCGCGGCCACGTCTTCACCGACCGCCTTCTCAACCGCCGCGGCCGCGACGAGACCCTGCTGCTCGGGGCTGCGACGATGCGCCCGATGATCGAGCGGCTGCTGCCTGCCGCGTCGATCGTCACACGGCCGCGGCTGTCGCAGCTCGAATTTGCCGGCGACCGCAAAATCACCCGACAGCCGCGCCGCACCGCGATCGTCGCCTTCTCCGCCGACGAGGTCTATGCCATCGCCGAACTGATCCGCCGGCAGCATGGCGGCGCCGCGGTCGTGCTCGGCTCGCTCTCGCCGCGCACCCGCAACGCACAGGTCGCGATGTTCCAGAACGGCGACGTCGACTATCTCGTCGCGACCGACGCGATCGGCATGGGACTGAACCTCGACGTCGATCACGTCGCCTTCGCCTCCGATCGCAAATTCGACGGCTACCAGTTCCGCCGGCTCAACCCATCCGAGTTCGCGCAGATCGCCGGCCGCGCCGGGCGCGCCACCCGCAACGGCACTTTTGGTACCACCGGCCGCTGCGCGCCATTCGAGGTGGAACTCGTCAATGCGCTGCAGAACCACACCTTTGACAGTGTCAAAGTCTTGCAGTGGCGTAATTCAAAACAGGATTTTTCCTCGCTCGCTGCGCTGCAGGTGTCGCTCGCGCTGTCGCCGCCGCACGAGGCGCTGACCCGCGCGCCATCAGCCGAAGAC
>NZ_JAFATE010000601.1 GCF_019244115.1 Bradyrhizobium sp. | reverse complement strand
GGCGAACGCGGCATCGATCCGGCCCGGCTCGCGCAATTGCGTGGCGAGTACGGCTTCGATCGGCCGGTGCTGGTGCAATATGGGCTCTATCTGTCGCGCCTCGCGCATGGCGATCTCGGCCGCTCGATCGTCACCCATGAGCCGGTGATTTCTGAATTCCAGACCTTGTTCCCGGCCACGATCGAGCTGTCGGTGTGCGCGATCCTGTTTGCGCTGTGCCTCGGCTTGCCGGCCGGCATCATCGCCGCGGTCCGCCGCAACTCCATCTTCGATCATGGCGTGATGGCGGTCTCGCTGACCGGCTATTCGATGCCGATCTTCTGGTGGGGCTTGCTGCTGATCCTGCTGTTTTCGGTGCAGCTCGGATGGACGCCGGTGTCGGGCCGGCTCGCGGTGCAATACTACATCGAACCGGTGACCGGCTTCCTGCTGATCGATACGCTGCTGGAGGGTGATTTCGGCGCGTTTCGCTCGGCCGCCTCGCATCTGGTGCTGCCGATGATCGTGCTCGGCACCGTGCCGCTGGCCGTGATCGCCCGCATGACGCGCTCCGCCATGCTGGAGGTGCTGGGCGAAGATTACATCCGCACCGCCCGCGCCAAGGGCGTGCCTCCTTTCCGGGTGATCGCGATCCATGGCCTCCGCAATGCGCTGATTCCGGTGGTGACGGTGATCGGGCTGCAGGTCGGCGTGCTGTTCACCGGCGCGATCCTCACGGAGACCATCTTCTCCTGGCCGGGCGTCGGCAAGTGGCTGATCGAAGGCATCAACCGCCGCGACTATCCGGTGCTGCAGGGCGGCACGCTCATGATCGGCGCGATCGTCATGACGGTCAATCTCCTGGTCGACGTCGCCTATGGCTTGATCAACCCCCGCATCCGGCACACACGATGACCACGGAAGCGCTCGAAACCACCGATATCGTGGCAGAGGCAGGCGCTCCGCCACAGCCGCTGTCGGAGTTCTGGTTCTATTTCAAGGCCAATCCCGGCGCGATGGCTGGCCTCGTCGTGATCGTGGTGCTGATGCTGCTCGCGCTATCGGCCGATCTCGTCGCGCCGCATTCCCCTGTCCTCACCAACAATGCGGCCTTCCTCAAGCCGCCGTTCTGGCAGCAGGGCGGCTCGCTGGTCTATCCGCTCGGCACCGACGCGATCGGCCGCGACATGCTGTCCCGTCTCATCCACGGCGCGCGGTTGTCGCTCCTGATCGGCATCGCCGTCGTGACGCTGTCGGTGATATCGGGCACGATCCTCGGCCTGGTGGCGGGTTTCTTCCGCGGCGTCGTCGAGATCGCGATCATGCGGCTGATGGACATCACCTTGACGCTGCCGAGTCTCCTGCTCGCGATCGTGATCGTCGCGATCCTCGGGCCGGGCCTGATGAACGCCATGCTGGCGGTCGCGATCGTGCTGCTGCCGCATTATGTGCGGATCGCGCGCGCCGCTGTCATCAGCGAGGTCTCGAAGGATTACGTCACCGCGGCCAAGGTTGCAGGCGCCGGCCGGCTCCGTCTGATGTTCAAGGAGGTGTTGCCGAACTGCGCCGCGCCTTTGATCGTGCAGGCGAGCCTCGGCATTTCCACCGCGATCCTGGATGCGGCCGCGCTCGGCTTTCTCGGTCTCGGCGCGCAGCCGCCCTCGCCCGAATGGGGGACCATGCTGGCGGATGCGCGCGAATTCGTGCTGCGGGCCTGGTGGGTCGTCACGTTTCCGGGCCTCGCCATCCTCGTGACCGTGCTGGCCTTCAATCTCCTCGGCGACGGACTGCGCGACGCGCTCGATCCCAAGCTCAAGCGATAGCGCAAGGTAGCAAAGGCGAACGGATGCCGCTGCTCGAGATTGAAAATCTGTCGGTCGCGTTTCCATCGCAGAACGGGATGGTGCGCGCCGTGGATGGCGTCAGCCTCGCCCTCGAGAAGGGCGAGGTGCTGGGGATCGTCGGGGAGTCCGGCTCCGGCAAGAGCGTCAGCATGCTGGCGCTGATGGGCCTCGTGCCCTATCCGGGGCGTGTCGAGGCGGAGAAGCTGTTGTTCGAGGGGCGGGATCTGAAAAACTTGTCGGAGCGGGCGCGGCGCGTGCTCACCGGCAAGGACGTCGCCATGATCTTCCAGGAGCCGACCACATCGCTCAATCCCTCATTCACGATCGGCTATCAGCTCGCCGAGACATTGCGCATCCACGAAGGGATGGACCGCAAGGCCGCGCGGCGGCGCGTGATCGAACTGTTGGAGCAGGTCGGCATTCCGGCCGCGGAGAGCCGGCTGTCGGCCTATCCGCACCAGCTCTCGGGCGGCATGAACCAGCGCGTCATGATCGCGATGGCGATCGCCTGCAATCCAAAGCTCTTGATCGCCGATGAGCCGACGACCGCGCTCGATGTCACCATCCAGGCCCAGATCCTCGATCTTCTGTTGTCCCTGCAGCGCGATCGCGGCATGGCGCTGATCCTGATCACGCACAACATGGGCGTGGTCTCGGACACGACCGAGCGGGTCGCCGTCATGTATGCGGGTCAGATCATGGAGCAGCGCCCGACGCAAAGCCTGTTCGCCTCGCCGCAGCATCCCTACACGGCCGCGCTGCTGGCGGCACGCCCGGAGGCGAGCGAGGGCGGACGGCTCGCCACCATTCCGGGCGTGGTGCCCGGAGCCTACGATCGGCC
>NZ_JAFATE010000538.1 GCF_019244115.1 Bradyrhizobium sp. | reverse complement strand
CAGAAGCAGCAGGATGACGAGGCCGAATATGGCAAGCTGGTTGCCAAGGGCACCCCGGTCGCCAAGCTGAACACCGGCATCGATGGCGGCATGAACCAGGTGTTCGCCTCGAAGGTGCCTGGCGCCTCGACCGGCCTGTCGGAGGGTGGCGACGGCCAAAACCTGTCGCTCGCGTTCTCGACGATGCCCGGCACGATTCCTGGCACGGTCAACCCGCCGCGTCCACCTGATGATGCCGCTGCGGTCGTAGCCGCGGCTCCGGCCGCGCAGCCGGCGCCCGTTGCCGCGCCCGCGCAGACCCGGGTCGCTTCCGCATCGCCATCGGGCGAGAAGTCCGAAGGCTTCTTCGTCAGCCTTGCCCGCAAGGTCGGGATCGCCAGCGCCGACACCACGGCGTCCGCAGCACCTGCGCCTGCTCCGGCAAAACCCAAGGTCGCCGAAGCCAAGCCGCTGCCAAAGGCGTTCAAGCCGGCCGAGGCCAAGCAGGCGCCTGCCGCGGCCGAGCCCAAGCAGGTCGCGGCAACGACTGCCCGCGCGCCCCTGAAATCCTCGATTTCCGAGGCACCCGCCGCCGATCCGAACGCGGCACCCGTGAAGGATACCCTGCTGGCCGGCGCCCAGCCGATGGTTTCCTCGTCGTCGTTCGAGAGCCGCTTCTCGGCGATGAAGTGAGTTTGGGGCCGCCCTCCGGCGGCGAAACCCCGGTTCCAGCTTCCAAAGTTCGATCAACTGGCTGAACGTGCGCGTCGCCGCGGTTTTCGCTGCGTTCGCGCTCGTTCCACTTGGCAGGCTCGTCTTTGATCGAAAGCAAGCCGGGCGCTGCGCGGTCGTGCAAGTTGATCCGGCCCACGCTTCCTTTCGGACCGTACCGGCGGTATGGTTGCGAATTGTCATTGAACCGTCACACAATCACAAAATGTCGGAAACTGCAGTGATATCAACGGTCCGAGGCAACGTCGGCGCCGCTGAGCCCGATGGCGGGCCTGCCCAGCAGGGCAAGAATGGTACGCAAGGCTCGGTCGTTTCCGCACCAGAGCAAAATCCGGGCGCCTCCCCTGCATCAGCGCCTGCTCCTGTCGAGCCGGATGCCGTTCGCGACGTGTCGACGCTAGCCGAGCCGGCCGCCGCGGACGTCGGCGGGCCCGGTCCCAGAGCGCCCGCGACCGAGATCGAGCTCAAGCTGCTCGTCGATCCCGATCGCCTGGCGGATTTCAATGACGTAGGCGTCATCGCGACACATGCGCGCAGCAAGGGCACGCGCAAGCATCTGAAAAGCATCTACTACGACACGCCCAGGCGGACCCTCAGGCGCAACGGGCTGAGCTTGCGGGTTCGCCAGAGCGGCGCCCGCTTCGTGCAGACCGTAAAGCTCGAATCCGCCGGCGATCCGCTGCGGCGTGGCGAGTGGGAAGCGAGCGTCCCGTCTGCCGATCCAGATGTGGCCCTCGCAATGCCGTTCGTCCCGGAAGAGCTTCGGCCCGAGATCGCGCATGACGGACTTGAAGCGGTTTTCACCGCTGACATCCACCGGCACGAGCGTGTTCTCGACATGCCCGCGGGCACGATCGAGATCGCTTTCGACCACGGCTTGCTCAAGGCCGGCGCCTGGTCGCAGCCGGTGAGCGAAATCGAGCTGGAGCTCAAGGGCGGCAGCCCCAGCACCATTTACGACCTGGCCCTTCGGCTCAGCGAGCACGGACCGGTCAAGCCCTCGATCCGCAGCAAGTCCGCGCGCGGCCATGATCTTGCGGCCGATACGCCGCCCACCGCGCGCAAGCCAGGCAAGCTCCACCTCGACCCAGCGGTCGCCCTGGACGATGCCTTCGCGACTATCCTGCGCGCCTGCCTGCACCATCTTCTGCAATCGTTGCCGGCCGCGGAAGACGGCCGCGATCCGGAAGGCATCCATCAGCTCCGCGTTGCGCTGCGGCGGTTGCGTACCGCCTTCGACCTGATGCGAGCGGCCGGCCCGCTCAGCAGGCTCGACACCCTGCGGTCGGAGGCCAAATGGCTGGCGCAGGGCCTCTCGGCCGCGCGCGACTGGGACATCTTCCGAAAGAATACGCTGCCGGAAATCGCAAGCGCCTGTCCCTCGATCGGCGGCTTCGATGCTTTGGGCGATGTCGCGGAACAACGCCGTACCGACGCCTACCGCAAGGTACGCTTCGTGCTGGCCGATCGCCGCGCGACCTCGTTCATTCTCGGCCTCGGCGCCTGGATCGAGACCCGCGGCTGGCGCGGCGACATTCCCCCCGCGCGCCTCGGACAATTTGCCGGGCCCGCCGCCAATTTTGCGCGACAGCTTCTGTCGACGCAGCACGCAAAAGTGCTCAAGCGCGGCCGCCATTTCAAGTCGCTCGATCCCGACCAGCGGCACCGCTTGCGGCTCGCCGTGAAGAAGCTGCGCTACGTCGCCGAGTTCCTGCTGCCCTTGTCCGGCCCGCGGAAAGCTGCAAAACGGTTCGCCGACAAGCTGGCCGAGTTTCAGGAGGAGCTTGGCGCCTACAACGACATGGCGGTGACCGCAAAGCTGCTCGCAGGACTTGGAACGGCATCGCTGGACGGCGGGCACGCAGCCGCCGCGATCACCGGCTGGCAGGCGCGCGCCATGATCGGCGGCGAGCCGCGGCTGCGACAGGCCTGGTCGGACTTTGCGAAGACGAAGCCGCCCTGGTCGGTCGACGCGGAGGCAGAACGGGCGCCGTAGCAACTCTGGCTGCTGCGTCCTACGGATCAATCAGCACTCCCGGATTGAGCAGGCCGTGCGGATCGAGCTCGCGCTTGGCGGCACGCAGCGCTGCGGCGAACAGATCTGGCCGCTGCCGATCGTACCAGGGCCGGTGGTCCCGACCGACCGCATGATGATGCGTGATCGTGCCGCCGGCTGAGATCAGCGCATCGCTCGCCGCGATCTTGATGGCCTGCCACTGCTCGAGCAGGGCACCATGACGGCCGAGCGCGTGGAACGAGAAATAGGGAGCCGGGCCGTCCGGGTAGACATGGGTGAAGCGGCAGGTGACCTCGCCCTTCACGCCGGTCACCTCGAAAATGGCGCGCTCCGTCGCCGCCTTGACCTCATCATGAAAGCTCTCGAAGCGATCCCAGGTGATGGCGGTCTCGAACGTGTCGTTCACGATGGCTGCGGGATTGAGAAACTCCCGCGCATAGGGCATGCGGATGAAGGCGTTGCGCCAGATGCCGGCAGCGCCTTTCAGATGCGCATCGGCGGCCCCGGCGGGCTCGACCGTCCCGCCATGATCGGTACAGCATTGCAGCGCGCGCGCCATCCACGGTTCGAGCGGATGATCGCCGGACTCGAAGGCCAGCACCATCACGGCAAAGCTTCCGTCGCCGGCACCGGTGTTATAGGCCTCGTGCGGATCGAGGATGCGGCAGTTCGACGGAAAAAGTCCGGCTTGCGCGATGGCGCGCACCGCGCGCGCCGCGGCGAAGAACGTCGCAAACCGCACCGAGGCGCCGGCGCGGAAAGTCGGACGCGGCTGCAGCCGCATCCAGGCGCGCGAGATCACGCCCAAAATGCCTTCCGAACCGATGAACATCCGATCCGGGCTCGGACCCGCGCCCGAGCCGGGCAGCCGGCGCGTCTCTATCACGCCGCGGGGCGTGACGACGCGCAGGCTTTCAACGAAATCGTCGATATGGGTGTAGAGGCTGGCGAAGTGGCCGCCCGAGCGGGTCGCGATCCAGCCGCCCAGCGTCGAATATTCAAAGCTCTGCGGAAAATGCCGCAAGGTCAGGCCATGCGGCCTGAGCTGGGCTTCCAGGTCAGGACCATAGGTACCGGCCTCGATCAAGGCGGCGCGCGAGGCCGCGTCCACTTCGACCACCCCGGAGAGATGGCGCAGATCCAGCGTGACCGCCGCCTTGTAGCGCTCGCCGTCGACCTGCGGCTCGACACCGCCGCAGACGCTCGAACCGCCGCCGAACGGCGTCAGCGAAGCGCCGACCGATCCCGCCCAGTCCATCACGGCGGAAATCTCCGCCTCGCTGCGCGGATAGGCGACGACGTCGGGCGCGCAATCATAATCGCCGAGCATCGCCCTGACATAATCGGGGTAGGATTTGCCGTAGGCATGCGCGGCGCGATCGTAGTGATCGGTGGTACAGAACGGCGCGAGCGTGGCCGGCGGCATGATGCACGGCGCGCGCAAGGAGATCTCTTCGAGGCGCGGAACGGCGATGCTGTCAAAATCGTCGCGGGCAAATTTTGCGCGGTAGCGGCCGAGCAGGAAGTCGCGTTCTTCCGCGCTCATGCCTTCGCCTTCGCGCCCCCAGCCATAGTGTTTCAGCCTCGCGCCGGTCATGAGCGTCCCTCGCCGTTTGTTGTTGTGAACGACGGCGCCGCAAGCGCTGTCGCGCCTTGTCGCAAACCATACGCGCACCGCGATTTGTGTGCTAGTGCTGGGGCTGATGATCCGGATGAGGGACGATCATGCCCGCTGGTCTCGTTCAGACGTTTCGTGCGTTCGCCTATAACAACGCCTGGGCCAACCATCGGCTGCTCACCGCCTGCGAGGGTCTGAGCCAGCGGGATTTTGCGGCGAAGCGAACGAACTTCTTCCCGAGCCTGCAGCTCACATTGAACCACATCTACGTCATCGATCTCTTCTATGTCGATGCGCTGGAGGGCGGATGGCTTGGCCCCAAAGCCTGGGAGAACGAACTCCCCTGCCCTTCGCTTGTGGAACTGAAGCCCGCGCAGGCCGCGGTCGACCGGCGGCTGATCGCGCTGTGCGATGCGCTGACGCCGGACGCGCTCGATGGCATCGTGCGGGTCAATCGCGAGACCGAGGTGCAGAGCGAACGGCGTGACCGCCTGCTCATGCACCTGTTTCAGCACCAGATCCATCACCGCGGCCAGGCGCATGCCATGCTCGCCGGAACGGCCGTCGCGCCACCGCAGCTCGATGAGTTCTTCGCAGCCGCGGAAGCGCCGCTCAGGGAGGCCGAGTTCAAGAATCTCGGCTGGACCGAACAGACCGTGTGGGGCGGTGACACGACGGGGCGATAGACGCTTTCCAAATAATGGATAAGCTGGCCGCCATCCGGCGGCTTTGCACAAACGCAGGGGATTAAACCCGGCAAAAACATCAAAACACCGGGAAGACCGTCACGGGGAGGATTTTTCGAATGCCGGGCATCCATCTGCTCGACCGTTTGATCGGCGAGGACTATCCGAGCTTTGCCAGCGCCGCCGATGTCATGACGTTCGAGGCAATTCCATACGCCGATCGCATCGCCGCGGAGAGCACCTATGAGGCCCTGAGACTCGGTGCCGCGCACAATCCCGACGCGCCCGCGATCAAATTCTTGCCCAATGCCGATCCCGCCGACGCGCCCATCGTCATTAGCCATCGCGATTTTGTCGCGCGCGTCACACAGGCTGCCAACATGTTCCATGCGCTCGGCGTCCGCAGCACCGACGTGGTGAGTTTCCTGCTGCCGCTGCTGCCCGATGCATTCGTGACACTGTTCGGAGCTGAGGCGGCCGGCATCGCCAATCCGGTCAACCCGCTGCTCGAACCGCACCAGATCGCCGAAATTTTGGAGGCTGCGCAAACCTCCGTTCTCGTCACCCTCGGCCCGATGCCCAACACCGACATCTGGCAGAAAGTCGACCAGGTGCGAAAGCATCTGAAACATCTCAAGGCGATCGTGCAGGTCCATGGGACAGGCGATCCGGCAAACGGCATCCACGCGTTCAACGAGCTCATCAAAGCGCAGCCGTCCGATCATCTCATCAGCGGCCGCAAGATTTTTGGCAGCGACGTCGCGGCCTATTTCCACACCGGCGGCACCACCGGCACCCCAAAACTCGTTCGCCACACCCACACCAACCAGGTCTACCAGGCCTGGGGCTGCAACCTCATGCTCAAGGCGCAGGCCGGAAAAAATCTGCTGTTCGGCATGCCGCTGTTTCACGTCGGCGGCTCGCTGACCCAGACGCTCGCTACGCTCTCGGCCGGCGGCTGCCTGGTGGTGCTGTCGCCGAGCGGATGGCGCAATCCGAGCAGCATCAAGAACATCTGGAGCCTGGTCGAGCGCTTCAAGCCGGAGGCGCTGTCGAGCGTGCCGACGGTCTTGGCTGCAACGCTGGCGATCCCGCCCGGCCAGGCCGACATTTCGAGCCTGCGCTTTGCCGCCGGCGGCGGTTCGGCGATCCCGGTCGCGGTCGGCAAGGCAATCGAGGACAAGCTCAAGCTGCCTGTCTTCGAGGTCTACGGCATGACCGAGACGTCGAGCGTGCACACCATCGCCTATGCGGATCGTCCGATCCGGCTCGGCTCGGTCGGCCTGCCCCTGCCCTACAGCCGCGTCCGCATCGTCAAGCTCGACGCGGATGGCCATCTCGAGCGCGACTGCGCGGTGGACGAGATCGGCGTCGTGATCATGGCGGGGCCCGGCGTGTTCGGCGGTTACCTCAACGAGGCCCACAACAAGGGCGCGTTCGTCGACGGCAACTGGGTCAACTCCGGCGATCTCGGACGGCTCGACCACGACGGCTTTCTCTGGATCACCGGCCGCGCAAAAGATCTCGTGATCCGCGGCGGCCACAACATCGATCCCGCGCCGGTCGAGGACATCATGTTCCAGCATCCGGCCGTCGGCTTGGCCGCGGTTGTCGGCCAGCCCGACGCCTATGCCGGCGAGCTGCCGGTCGGCTATGTGCAATTGAAGCCGGGGGCGAGCGTGCAGCCGGGCGAGCTCGAAGATTTTGTGCGCGAGCGCACGCCGGAGCGCGCCGCGGTGCCGGTGCAGATCATCCCGATCGATCCGATGCCGCTCACCGGCGTCGGAAAAGTGTTCAAGCCAAGCCTGCGGTGGGATGCCGCCACGCGGGTGTTTTCCGGTGTACTGTCGCCGCTGATGGAGCGCGGCGTCGACTGCAAGGTGAAGGTCGGCCCGCATGGCAGTCATGGCAGCATCGCGACCGTCACGCTGGCGGGCGTGCCCGAAGAGACCCGCGAGGCGCTCGCCAATGAAGTGGACATGCTGCTCGCGCCCTTCGTGATGCGGCATGAGGTCAAGTGGGTGTAGCGGGTCGTGAGGTCGGCGGGCGCCGCCTCCCGCGCCGTCATTGCGAGGCGCGAAGCGACGAAGCAATCCAGACTGCCGCCGCGGCTAAAGTCTGGATTGCTTCGCTTCGCTCGCAATGACAGCTGAGAACGCGGCCGGCATCTCCAAGACAAGTCCCAGCGTTCTCGCGGCATGATCTGCCCGAGCTTTGCAAGAACGTTGTCCCGCCAAGTGAAGAGGGCGCAGGGAATGCCGGGTGAGGGCCTCACCCATGGCCCGCCTGCAGCAAAAAACGCAGGCGGCAGTTACCACAGGATCAGCCAGATCATCCGGCATTCCCTGCGCGATGGTTTTAACGGCTTCCTTCGTGCTCTCCCCAGGGAACCGGGCTTTCTTGCCCCTGTCGCTCGCGATCATCTCGCGAGCTTGACACCAGCGTCGGGGTGTCAGGACCACACGACTTCATCGTCCGCATTGGCCTCGCTCGTCCGGCAAAACCAACACGTCCATCGCTCCCCGCCTCACGTTCGGTGACGATTGGCCAAAACGCCCTCTGCAATCGAGGCGGGATAACGGAAGAGGACCACATATTTCCGGAAAACGGAAGCAGATTATTTTTCGCGAGAGGACTGGACACGAGAGTCAACGTTGAATTGGCTCACGAATTTCGATTTTTCGCGCACGTGCGTTTGCCGCGCGGACCGGGCATGAGCCCCCAACCGATCCGCCCCGACGGGCAAATCGATGCGCACGAACCGACGCCCACTTCGCGCGTTGAAGTTCGATCCGGCAGCGATTGGAGCTTTTGCGATGCAATGGGTCGGCATATGGCGAAATCAATATGGCTCGATCCTGGAAATCACCGACGAATCCTATGGGCGGATCAGCGGTACGTTCCAGACGGCGCTGGAGGACAGCCGTTTTCATGGCCAGACCGTTTCGATCTATGGCGCGGCCTGCGGCGATGTCATCGGCTTCAGCGCCGCCGCCGAGGGATCGCTCGGTCCGGCGGCGGTGAGCTACACGGGCATTCTCAGGGACGGCAAGATCGAGACGCTGTGGCACACCGTGGCCGGCACCGCGCTCACCGCGGAGCGCGAAGGCGCGCCGGCGCGACGAACTCAAGTCGGCGCGTGGCGCGCCTTCGGGACGAGTCTCGATACTTTCGAACGGTTGAAGTGACCCAACATTGGAGCGCGTCCAGGATCGTGGGTCGGCTCCGCACGTCAAACCGGTTCCCTCCGCTCCGCGTCGGCTGGTCGCATGGCAACATGTGAACCTGTTCACGGCCGGAGCAGACTTCTTCGAATAACTTTACGCCCGCGCATGCATGCGTCCTTCCCCACGGGGGGCGCAGCAACAGATTGTTGATGAACATCTCGCTGCCAACTGCATCAGGAGGTGGAAGGTGGGCAGAATCATCGTTTGCGGCGGAGCCATCATCGGCCTGAGCGTCGGGATGATGCTCGCCCGCGACGGGCACGACATCACGGTGCTCGAGGCCGACGATGCCGATCTGCCAGCCAACCCGCACGAGAGCTGGGACTGTTGGGACCGTCGCGGGGTGGCCCAGTTCCGCCAGCCGCATAATCTCTTCGCACGGTTTCGGATGGTCTGCGATCAGGAACTGCCGGGGCTGACCGATGCCCTGCTGCGGGCAGGCTGTGTCTGGATCAACTATCTGGACGAATATTCCTTACCTCCAACCATCGATGACAGATCGCCGCGTGCCGGTGATGAAGTGTTGAAGTTCGTGACCGGCCGCAGGCCCGTGGTTGAATGGGCGGTGGCGGCGATGGCAGCGGCCGAGCCGAACCTGACCATCCGTCGTGGGGTCAGGGCCCAGGCCCTAATCACTGGCGCATCCGCGATGGCCGGCGTACCCCATGTGGTCGGCGTACGAACCATGTCCGGGGAAGAGATCCGCGGCGATCTCGTCGTGGATGCGATGGGGCGGCGCAGTACGGCCTGCAAGTGGATTCTCGCAGCCGGCGGTCGCAGCGCGATCGAGGAGGCCGAAGATTCCAACTTCGTCTACTACACGCGATATTTCCGGGGACCGCAGCCGCCGCGGCGGATCGGCCGCGCCCTGGTCCCCATGGGCCTGTTCTCGATCCTGACGCTCCATGGCGACAACGACACCTGGTCGGTCACGCTCTATACCTCGGTCAAGAACAAGGCGATGCGCGCATTGCGCGACGCGGCTACCTTTCATCGCGTGGTTGCCGCCTGCCCCATGCAGGCGCATTGGCTCGATGGCCAGCCCATCACGCCCGTTCTGCCGATGGCCGGAATTCTCGACCGATACCGGCGGTTTGTCGTCGATGAGCAGCCGGTCGTGACAGGCTTTGCGGCGGTCGGCGACGCATGGGCGTGCACCAACCCCTCTGCCGGGCGAGGCCTGAGTGTCGGCCTCGTGCACGCGCAGTTGCTGCGGCACGTCGCGCGGGCGCATATCAACGATCCCGGTGCGTTCGCGCGGGCGTACGATGCGGAGACCGAACGCCACGTCACCCCGTTTTATCGCAACCAGATCGCCGCCGATCGCGTGCGAATCGCCGAGATGAATGCGCTGTCCGAGGGCACCACGCCTCCGGCATCGAATCCGGCGATCGGCGGGTTGATCAAGGCGGCGTCCCACGATCCCGACGTATACCGTGCAATGCTCGAGACCGTGTTGTGCGTTGCGTTGCCCCAGGAGGTCATGGCCAGGCCGCATGTGATCGCGAAGATGGCCGAGTTCGAGCGGCATGCATTACAGCCGGAGCATGGGATCGAGCGAGATCGGCTCATGTGCCTGCTGGACGGTCGAACGGATGCGTCACCCGCGCCCCTTGCCAGCGACCGACGCCCACGCCGGGCTGGCGCCTGTCGATGACGGGTGGAGCGGACTGAAGATGCTGACGCGAAGCCGTCTTCGCAGGTCGGCAGCTTGCGCTTTCGGCATCTACCAGAACGCCTCATGCGGGGATAAGCTCACCTCTGCTTGGCCGGGATCAACCGGCCAGCGATCCCATGGAGGAAGCGATGATCGACCAAGAGCAGCGCAATCCTGAAGCCGATGGTTCCGCGGGAGCGATGTCACGACGCACGCTCGTGCAGGGACTTGCGGTTGCCGCCGGCGCCACGATTGCCGGGATGGGCAGCACATCGGCGCAAACGCCAACACCAACACCAGCGCCGGTCGGGCCGCCGACGACAATCACCACACCGCCGCGCGATTTCGGTCCGGGCGGCGCACCCACGACCTATTTCTGGGACCCCGACATCATCGCGGTCGATCCATCCTTCAACGACCTGGCCCAGCCCAACACTGCCATCAAGCGGCTGTACACCGGCCTGTTGTGGGCCGAAGGGCCGGCCTGGAGCGCCCAGGGCCGCTATCTCGTGTGGAGCGACATTCCCAACAACCGGCAGATGCGATATCTGGAAGATGACAGCCGCGTCAGCGTGTTCCGTTCGCCCTCCAACAACTCCAATGGCAACACCTTCGACTTCCAGGGCCGGCAGCTCTCCTGCGAGCATCTCACCCGCCGCGTCACGCGCTATGAGCATGACGGCACCGCCACCGTGCTTGCGGATTCCTTCAATGGCAAGAAGCTCAATTCGCCCAACGACGTCGTGCCCCATCCCGACGGCAGCTACTGGTTCACCGATCCACCCTATGGCGGCCAGCTCTACGAAGGCGAGCCGGATGCCGGCAAGCTCAATCCGCGGATCGGACAGCCCGCGGACTTCGTGGCGCGCAAGCGCGAACTGCCGACCAATTGCTACCGGATCGATCCCTCCGGACGGATCGACATGGTCGTGACCGAGGAGCTGGTGCCGGATCCCAACGGGCTTTGCTTCTCGCCGGACTACAAGAAACTCTACGTGATCTCGACCGGCAAGGGACCGGGCGACACCGGTCCGGGCGGCAAGGGCGACATGCACGTGTTCGATGTCGGC
>NZ_JAFATE010000584.1 GCF_019244115.1 Bradyrhizobium sp. | reverse complement strand
GGCTATTCGGGCTCGCCGATCCTGGCGGATATCGATGGCACGCCGGCCGTGATCGGCATCCTCTCCGCCATTCAGGAAGAGAAGAGATTGAGCATTGCCGCTTCCGCCAGCCAGTTCGAGGCCGCCGTCCGGGAGGCGATCGCCGCTGAGAGCGCACCCGCGCGCTGATCGCTGCCGAATCACGTGGCGGACGGGTATCTTGCATGCCTCAGTCATGCGCAATCCGCCGCCGTGCCAATTGGCCGCCGCGCTTGCATATCGGCGTCAGATTCGCACAAAGGAAAAGGGCGCGCTTGGGCAGGGATCGTTAACGCATTTGAAGTCGAATATGGTCGTCGTCCTGATCGTGCTGGCGATCGGGCAAATCATCGGCTGGGGCACGATCGGATTGCCAGCCGTGGTCGGCAGACAGCTGGCCGCCGATCTCGGCATGGACATCGTGGAGGTGTTTGCCGGCACCTCGGTTCTCTATCTGGTCATGGGTTTTTGCGCGCCGCTGTTGGCGAATGCCTTCGGCAGGCATGGCGCGCGGCGCGTGATGATCGCCGGCGCGGCGGTAGCGACACCCGGCTTTCTCATGCTGGCGTTCTCGCGTGGCGAGGTCAGCTATTTTACCGCCTGGATGATCCTGGGCAGCGCGGGCAGCGCCTGCCTGTCGACGGCAACCTATATCCTGCTGAGCGAGATTGCCGGCAGCGATGCCAAGCGGTCGATTGGCGCGCTCATGCTGATGACGGGATTGTCCAGCACCATCTTCTGGCCCATTACCGCACTGCTTTCGGCTGAAGCCGGCTGGCGCGTGACCTGCCTGGTCTACGCTGCTGCCATGGGTCTTGTTTGCGTTCCGCTCTACATGTTCGGATTGCCGCAAAGGGCCCGCGCGCCGGTGCTGCCGCGCGCGGTCGCCGATCCGCCCATGGCTGAACCGGCCGTCGTCGGTCGTGCCGCCGATCCGAAGTCTGCCGCGCCGGGGCACGGACGTCGCAAAGCCGCGACCAGCACGCTCTATCTGATCATTGCGGCGATCTCGCTGAATGCATTCATCGCCTTCGGGCTCGGCGCCGTGCTGATCGAGCTTCTCAAGTCGCAGGGACTTGCCCCAGCGGAAGCCATCGCGCTCGGATCGTCACTTGGCATCGTGCAGGTCAGCGCGCGCGGCATCGACTTTCTGGGTGGAGGCCGGTGGGACGGGGTCACGACCGGCCTGTTTGCCGGCGCCGCGCTGCCGGTGGCGATGCTGCTGCTCATGCTGGGGCAGGGTCTGCACTGGTCGATCGTGGGCTTCATGGTGATCTACGGCCTCGGCAGCGGCGCGCTCGCCGTCGCCCGCGCCACCATTCCACTGGTGTTCTACGACAGCACGTCCTATGTGGCGGCGGCTTCGCGTATCGCACTGCCTCTCAACCTGATGTCGGCGGTCGCTCCGGCGGTGCTGGCCGGCGTGCTCACCCGGTTCGGTGCCGACATGCTGCTCGGACTGGCCCTGCTGTGTTCATGCGCCGCGCTTGCCGTGCTGGCGATCCTCAGCCAACGTCGGCCACGATTGCGGGACACCGCCCAAAGCTGAGCCGTGGACCTTCGATTGCACGGCGGGCAAAACCTGCATGTGTGTCCTGCGCAAATTGCCCGTCGTGGCAACTTGTCGCAGTCTGTTGATTCCGATTTTCGTAATAGGCCTTGACGCCTCCCGCAAATCAGAAGTACTGTCTTCCCCGTCCCGCGCTCGATCAAGAGGGGCGCTTCGCGATCGTCACGAACGTTGGCCAGGGGATGCGATGGACGCATCGGATCGCAGCGCACATTTGGCGCGCCGACGGACGATCTCGATGCGGACGGCGAAGTCGTGTGGTCCTGACATCCCGACGCTGGTGTCTGTCTGGCGGTTACGAGCCGCGAGGCGACGGGGGCAAGAAAGCCCGGGGACCGGCTATTGAATGCACACATCTTTTGTTGCGATGGCCGGCAAAGACTGATTCCCCCCTTGGGTCGTGATTTGGAGGGGCGATGCGGGAGGAGATTGGGCTGGGGCGATTTGGCGATCGCCGCCTGGAAAAAGGGGGGTGGTCGTTGCACGAGGCGTTGGTGCGAAGGCCCTGTTCGTGTATTCGACGCCTTGCTGGGAA
>NZ_JAFATE010000440.1 GCF_019244115.1 Bradyrhizobium sp. | reverse complement strand
CCCATAGAGTTGATCGACCAGCTGCCGGAACGCTGGATCGAGGCGGTTGCGCGGATGCGGCAGGTCGACCTTGAACTCTGCCGCCACCCGGCCCGGGTTCGACGAAAATACCAGGATGCGGTCGCACATCAGCACCGCCTCCTCGATGTTGTGGGTCACCATCAGCACCGACTTGATCGGCAGCCGACCCTCGATCCAGAGATCGATCAGGTCGGTGCGCAGTGTTTCCGCAGTCAGCACATCGAGAGCCGAAAACGGCTCGTCCATAAGGAGCAGGTCGGGATGCACGACCAGCGCCCGCGCGAAGCCGACGCGCTGCCGCATGCCGCCCGATAACTCTTTCGGGAAGGCAGACTCGAATCCGTCGAGACCAATCAGGTCGATCGCAGCCAGCGCGCGCTTGCGCCGCTCTGCCGCATCAACGCCAAGCGCTTCCAATCCCAGCTCGACGTTCTGCAGCACGGTGAGCCAGGGAAACAGCGCGAACGATTGAAACACCATGGCTACGCCATTCGGGGGCCCATCGATGGCTTTGCCGCGGCACTTGGCATCGCCCGACGACGGCGCGATCAAGCCGGCGATGATGCGCAGCAGCGTCGATTTGCCCGATCCGGAGCGGCCGAGTAGCCCGACCATCTCGCCGGAGCGAATCGTCAGGTCCACATTCTCAAGCACCAGCAGATCCTCGCCGCTGCCTTTCGGAAAGGACCGGCAGACGTTGCGAATGTCGATCAGAACGGGCTGCTTCGCTGGGTCGAGCATGTATCCCTCACAGTTCAGCCGAGGCGAAGGCGGCGTTCGCCAAAGGCATAGAGCGGCCGCCAGAGCAGCCGGTTGAACAGCGTCACCATGATGCACATGACCGCGATCCCGAGCACGACGCGCGGGAAGTCGCCAGCTTCGGTGGCCTTCGCGATGTAGGCCCCGAGCCCCGTCGCGGACAGACGCGTGTCGCCCCAGCTCGCCACCTCCGCGACAATCGAGGCGTTCCACGATCCCCCGGAGGCGGTCACGGCGCCGGTGACGTAGTAGGGGAAGATACCTGGAAGGATCACCTTCATCCACCATCGCCATCCCTTGAGATGGAAGCTTGCAGCTGCTTCCCGCAGATCGCCCGGAAAGGCGCTGGCCCCGGCGATGACGTTGAAGAGGATGTACCACTGAGTGCCAAGGATCATCAGGGGGCTGAGCCAGATATTCGCGCTGAGGTTATAGCGCACGATCAGCACCACGAAGATCGGAAAGGCGAGATTGGCTGGGAAGGCTGCGAGAAATTGTGCGAGCGGCTGAACACGTTCGGCAATCTTCGGCCGTAGCCCGATCCAGACGCCAACCGGCACCCAGATCAGCGTCGCGAGCGCAATCAGCACGACGACCCGCAACAGGGTCACGAGCCCATCCCCGATCGCGTCATAGACGTCCGAGGCACCCAAATTAGCTGATAGGTAGTGATAGGCCCGCCATGCAGCATAGCCGGTGCCGGCGGCGATCAGGGCATACCAGAGCGCGTCGATCACGCGTGAGGGCGGGGCGTACTTTGGGGACGGCCGCAGGCCAACCGGAAGAGCGATCCGCAGGGTCGAAATCGCCTTGTTCGTCGCAACAAGCGGATACGTCAACGCGCGCAGCGCGCGCGTCCGCCGAAACAGATCCAGCATCCAGGATGTCGGCGCCACGCTGGAGGCGGTCTGCTCGAAGCGGAATTTGTCCGCCCACGCCACGATCGGGCGAAACAGCAATTGGTCGTAGGCGATGATGACCAAGAGCATGGTCAAGATGGCATAGCCGATCGCGGCAAGGTCGCGCTTCTCGATCGCAAGCGCCACATAGGAGCCGACGCCGGGCAAGGTGACCGTGGTGTTTCCGACCGTGATCGCCTCGGAGGCTACGACAAAGAACCAGCCGCCCGACATCGACATCATCGCATTCCAGATCAGCCCAGGCATAGCGAAAGGAACATCCAGCCGCCAGAAGCGCTGCCAGCCGCTCAAGTGGAAGCTTTGGGTTGCTTCCTCCAGATCCTTCGGCACGCTGCAGATCGACTGGTACATGCTGAAGGTCATGTTCCAGGCTTGGCTCGTGAAGATCGCGAACACACAGGCAAGCTCGGCGCCGAGCACGTTTCCCGGAAACAGATTGAGAAAGAAAACGACTGTGAAAGTCAGAAAGCCGAGGATCGGCACGGATTGGAGAATGTCGAGCAACGGAATCATGACCATCTCCGCGCGCCGGCTTTTCGCGGCGATCGCGGAATAGACAAAGGTGAAGATGGTCGAGCAGATGATCGCGAGCAGCATCCGCATTGTGGTGCGCAGCGCATAAAGCGGAAGGTTGGCCGGGTCGAGCGAGACCGGCGTGGTCTCAATCGCGGACAAAGGCAGCGTGGTCTGCTCTCCACCATAGACGATCAGTACCATTGCGCCGATCACGAGAATCAGCGCCACGAGATCCCAGATATTGGGCCGCGGCGCTCGGGTCAGCACGGCGATGCGAAGATCCTGTAGCGTCATGGGAAGGGCTCCGTGTCAGCAGGCCTAATATTGCGTATGCACGCGAACACCGAACACTGAAGCCGGACCTCGGTCGCGGTTATAGGCTGGATTGACGATCAGTTGATAATCGAGGGTGATCTTCGAGGCAAACCAGGGGAAGTTGTAGTAGGCCTCGAAAATCCCCTCGTTGCCCGGATGCGGCAGCTGTCCGTCACCCACCAGGATGCCG
>NZ_JAFATE010000401.1 GCF_019244115.1 Bradyrhizobium sp. | reverse complement strand
CTTCACCGCGCCGCGGGCTTCTCGATCAGCTTTTTCAGGCTGTCGCGGGCGGGCTTGCTATAGCCGTCGCTGCCCGGCGGGGGCGGTTCGCCACTGTCAGCCTGGTCATCTTCCGGTTTATTTTTCTTGAGTCGTTTTAAAATGGTGTTTTCGGGGTCATCCGGCAAGAGCGACATCAGCCAGTCCCCAGTCCCTTGCAGCACAACTCGTGATTTCGCCCCGGTAACCCAGTCCGGGCGCTGCTTCTCCGGCACCAGCCAGCTGAAGAACAGGAAGGCCACGACCACGATCAACAGACCCCTCGCAAGGCCGAACAGGAAGCCGAGCGTGCGGTCGAGCGCGCCGATCCGGGAATCCAGGATCATGTCGGAGATCCGCACCGTGATCACGGACACGACGATCAACGTGCCGACGAACACGCCGGCCACGACCACGACGGCCGCCACCGTATCATTGGAAAAATAGGTTTTTGCGGTCGGCAGCAGCTTGTTGAACGAGTAGAGGGTCGTGACCGCCGCCGCGCCCCAGGCCGCGATCGACAGAATCTCGCGCATGAAGCCGCGGACCATCGCGAGCAGCCCGGAAATCAGCATGACCCCGAGCAGGACGAGATCGAGAAGGGTTATCGGCATCGGCTGGTCAGCTTCGCTTTGTCAGTTGAAATGCCCCGAATCGGTCCTGCGTTACCGCATTTGAGTTGAGGGTTGGACCGACTGCCCCGCAAGTCCCTGTTTACCACCCGTCAGGCTTGCGCGGGCGGATGTATAGCGGCGTGTGGCGGCAAGGTCACGTCCGCCTAGCCGTCGTGGCGGCGGAATCTCGCTGGTGTGGCATTTTTTTCACTCACTGGAGACTCCCGGTTCCCTTTCAGTCCGCGGGCGGCGATTTCAGCCACCAGGCTGGTCAGTCCGCCCACTGCATTGAGTGTGAGCCCCGCATCGGAGCCGACCTCGCCGCGCGCCGACTCGGGAAGTACGGCGCGGCCGAAGCCGAGTTTCGCCGCTTCCTTCAATCGCGCTGATGTCTGCGCCACCGGGCGGACCACCCCGGAGAGCGAAATCTCGCCGAAATAGACCGCATCGGTGGGCAATGGCGCATTGGTGAGCGAGGATACGAGTGCCGCCGCGGCGGCAAGATCGGCTGCCGGCTCATGGATGCGCAGGCCGCCGGCAACGTTCAAATAAACGTCATGACCTGACAGTTTGACCCCGCAATGGGCCTCCAGTACTGCCAGCACCATCGAGAGCCGGCTCGGATCCCAGCCGACGACCGCGCGCCGCGGCGTGCCGAGCGAAGTTGCTGCTACCAGCGCTTGCAGCTCGACCAGCACAGGCCGTGTTCCCTCGATGCCGGCGAACACCGCCGTGCCCGGCGTGCCGAGATCGCGTTCCGACAAAAACAGCTCAGACGGGTTTGTGACCTCGCGCAGGCCGAGGCCGGTCATCTCGAACACGCCGATCTCGTCGGTCGGGCCGAACCGGTTCTTCACGGCGCGCAGGATGCGGAACTGCTGCGAGCCTTCGCCCTCGAACGACAGCACTGCGTCCACCATGTGCTCGACCACCCGGGGACCGGCGATCTGGCCATCCTTGGTGACATGGCCGACCAGGATGATCGCCGCACCCGATTTCTTGGCAAAGCGGATCAGCGCCTGGGCCGAGGCGCGCACCTGGGTCACAGTGCCGGGCGCGGATTCAACCGTGTCGGTCCACATGGTCTGGATCGAATCGATCACGATCAGGCGCGGGACCGATCCCTCTGACAGGGTCGAGACGATGTCCTCCACCGAGGTCTCCGCGGCGAGCTGCACCGGCGCGTCGGCGAGCCCGAGCCGCTCGGCGCGCAGGCGAACCTGCGCGATCGCCTCTTCGCCCGAAATATAGACCGCACGGTGGCCGGCGCGGGCTAAGAGGCTCGTGGTCTGGGTCAGGAGCGTCGATTTGCCGATCCCGGGATCGCCGCCAACCAAAAGCACCGAGCCGCGGACGAAACCGCCGCCGGTGACGCGGTCGAGCTCCGCCATGCCGGAGGGCAGGCGCGGGGCGTCCTGGCTCTTGCCGGAGAGGCTTTCCAGCTTGAAGGTGCGGCCCTTGCGCCTGGAACGTACCGACACCGGCATCGAGGTCGCACCCGTCGTGTCCTCTTCGGCGAGCGTGTTCCACTCGCCGCAGGACTCGCACTTGCCCTGCCAGCGATTATAGGCCGCGCCGCAGTTCTGGCAGACGAAGGAGAGGGCGGATTTGGCCATCTTGGGAATCGGATCTCAGGGTGTCTGGGTGGCATTCCATAGCATGGAAAGGCCCGCCACGATCATGATCGCGTCCATCACCAGGCGGAACACGTCGGGCTTCAGATGCAGCACGAATCGCTTGGCGATGAAGGCGCCAAACATCAGCGACGAGCCCGCGACCAGGCCTTTCAGCGCGATGTCGGCGGTCAGCGCGCCTAGCCGCTCGAAAGTGACCGACTTGCTGAAATAGAGACCGAGCGAGCTTGCGGCTTCGGTCGCCAGAAATGCGCCCTTGGTGAGGCCATAGAACAGGAACAGCGGCACGCTCAGGGGGCCCGTCGACACCACGATGCCGGTCAGGAAGCCGATCACCGCGCCGCCGACTGCCAGGTGCCAAAGATTGGCCTTGAGCTGGTGCCTGGCGAGCCAATGGCGCACCGGCACCATCGCGATCAGAAACAGGCCGATTGTGATCTCTACGGCATGGGAAGGCAAAGCGAGCAGGGTGCGCGCGCCTAGCGCTGCGGCCGGAATACCCGTGACCGAATAGGTGGCGCAGGCGCGCCAGTCGACCTCGCGCCACCAGGCGAGAATGCGCGAGAGATTGGCGAGCACGGCCGCCACCGCCATGATCGGCACCGCCTGCTTGGGCCCGTATTCGTAGACCAGAACCGGCATCAGCATGATCGACGAGCCGGTGCCGACGATGCCGGAAATGGTGCCGGCCAAAAGACCGACGATGAGGACGAACAGGACGCCCAAATGCTTCTCTCCGCGACTCTCGCTCATTGTCATTGCAGGCTGAACGACACAACCCGGAGAACGACAGGCAGCTCCAGATTGACACGCCGCGATGCCGACGTTGTTTTGGAGCGTTCTGGTTGAAAATTGCGACCCTGACGTGCAGACTGCGCCGGCCAGCGCACCGCCTTGTCGGAGGTCTCATGAAAAAGCTCAGTTTGACTGTTGCTGCCTTCGCCGTTGCATTTGCCGCGACCGCACCGGCCCAGAATCTGACGGCGGAGCAGCGCGCCGCGTGCCAGGGAGACTACAGCAGGTACTGCAAGGGCGTGAAACCCGGCGGTGGCCGGATCATCGCCTGCCTGAACAAGCAGGGCGATAAAGTCAGCGAAGCCTGCAGGAAGGTGCTCGCCGGGCAATAGCAATAGGGTCAGGCAGGCACGTCAGGCGAAGCAGGCGCCTCATCGGAGGCGGCCGCGCCGTTGCTGCCCTTGTAGATGCGGGCATAGCGTGAGCCGAGGCTGGTCAGCACCTCGTAGCCGATCGTGCCGAAATGATGGGCGAGCTCGTCGACGGTGATGCCTTCGCCGATCAGCGTGACCATGTGTCCACGCCGCGCCGCCTTGGGCGGCAGGTCGGTGATGTCGATCGCCATCAGGTCCATGGAGACGCGCCCGGCGATCGGGCAGCGCTGGCCGGCCACCACGACCTCGGCCCCGCGAGTGCCGTCACTGGACCCTGCCGCGCGAAAATAGCCGTCGGCGTAGCCGGCCGCGACGATGGCGAGCCGGGTCGGCCGCCGCGCGGTCCAGGTGCCGCCATAGCCGACGGTGTCGCCGCGCTCGATGGTGCGGATCTGCACGATGCGGGCCTTCAGATCGACCACCGGCTGCATCGGATTGTCCGCCTCAGGCGTCGGATTGACGCCATAGAGAGCGGCGCCCGGCCGCACCATGTCGAACTGGAAGGGGGCACCGAGATAGATGCCGGAGGAGTTTGACAGCGACGCCGGCACGCCCGTGAACAGGCTTGCGATCTGCCTGAAGGTTGCGAGCTGCCGCGCGTTGGCGGGACTATTGATGAGCTCGGAGGAGACGAGATGGCTCATCACGAGCGTGATGCCGTGATTGCCGGTCTCGATTCTGGGCCGGAGGCTTTGCGCCTCGGCGAGCGAAAGTCCGAGCCGGTTCATGCCGGTATCGATATGGATGGCTGCGCCGCCGGACCAGCCCGAGCGGCGGCAGAACACGTCCCATTCGGCGAGTTCGTTGAGATCGCCGATGACGGGCCGGCAGTCGATCCTGGCGTAGCTGTCGCACGAATTC
>NZ_JAFATE010000363.1 GCF_019244115.1 Bradyrhizobium sp. | reverse complement strand
TGCAACTGCGCCGCGAGGCGCCCTGTTGTATCCCCGGCGCAGCCGGGAGGAACTCGAAGGGATGTTCTTGGGTCCAATGACTTACCCGGATCCGAAAGGTGAAAGGAACAATCGCATGTCAGGAAAGCGGCGGTCATGCCCAGGTGTCAGGGGTGAGGCGTCGCGGGACCCGCGTGATATGGCGAAAGCTGGATTGCCTGAAGCCGAATCTCCAGAAGATGAAAAGGCACATCCGCCGGAAAGGCACTTGTTACCGGCGCCATGCTCTGTGACGGCATTCTTGCAAGGCCGTCGCAACCTTCGGGGCATGGAGCGTTGCCCAGTGAGGGCAGTTAAGGAGATGAGTCGGACGCCTAAGTCACGCTCGGACGTACGACAGGGACGAACGCGGGATCAACCTTCGGGGCGCGAGCCCCAAGGTGACGGGGTGCCCATAGTAGTCGTGGGAGTAGCGACCCACCAAGGGGGACGGGAGAGCCGTCCACAGGGCGAAGGGGCACAGGTGGCTGGACTTCTATCGATCGTGAGGTATGCGTAATGCAGAGCGCCGAAACGGTCCTGGATGTCCTGCGTGATCGCGGCAGGCGCGGCCTGCCGTTGGAAGGGCTGTATCGGCAGCTGTTCAACCCGCAGCTGTATTTGCTGGCCTACGGGCGCATCTACTCCAACAAGGGAGCGATGACCCCCGGACCCGACGCGGAAACCGCGGACGGCATGACGCTGGGCAAGATCGAGCGCATCATCGACGCGTTGCGTTGCGAGCGCTACCGGTTCAAGCCCGTCAGGCGCCACTACATTCCCAAGAAGGACGGGAAGCAGCGGCCGCTTGGTCTGCCATCGTGGTCGGACAAACTGCTCGGCGAAGTGATCCGCCTGCTGTTGGAGGCGTACTACGAGCCGCAGTTCTCCGAGCACTCCCACGGCTACCGCCCCGGCCGCGGCTGTCACACCGCCTTGCGCGACGTGGCGATTGGATGGACGGGGACGACCTGGTTTATCGAAGGCGACATCTCCCGCTGCTTCGACCAACTCGACCATCAGGTCATGTTGGCGACGCTGAGGGAGGAGATCGACGATAACCGGTTCCTTCGGCTGATCGGCCAGATGCTGCAAGCCGGGTACTTGGAGGACTGGGTGTGGAACGCCACGCTCAGCGGCGCGCCGCAGGGCGGGGTCGTGACTGCTCCCACGCAAAAGGTAACTTGGGTCGTCGGGGCCTCGGTTCGGGGTGGGGATCGAGTGGCGGATCGTGACGGTGTCGTCGCCGCCGATGAGGACTTCGCGCACAACGAGCCGCAGGACGCGCTGCTGGCCGGCGGTGTCGAGCTGGTCCAGGCCGTCGGTGAGGCGGCCGAGGAACCCGTCGAGGGTGTCGGCGAGCTGGAGGTAGGTCTCGGCGTCGTGGAGTTCGGCGTCGAGGCGGTCGAGCTGTGCCTGGAGGGTGGTCTGGCGCTTGCGCAGAGCGGGCATCCGGCTGCGGAGCTCCTCGAGCGAGATCAGCTGTTCTTGGTAGGCCTCGATCAGCCGGGCGATCGCCTGGTCGGCGCGGGTGAGGTCGCGTTCGAGGGTCTCGCGGCGGCGGGCGGCAGGGTGCTCGGTTCGCAGCGCGGCGAGGCCGCGGTCGATCTCAGCGCGGACGAGCTTAGGGTCTTCGAGCAGTCGGCGGACCTCGGCCCAGACGAGCGGGTCGAGCTCATCAGCGCGGACGGGGCGGCTGCTGCATCGCTTGCCGTCGGGGTGCCGCCAGCCGTCCTGGCCGATGCACTGGTAGTAGCTGATCCGCTTGTTGGTGGTGCGGGTGCAGGTGCGGTAGCAGGAGTAGCCGCACTCGCGGCACACGAGCATGCCTTGCAGCAGCGTCAGCTCCTTGGTGTTGCGCTTGGAGAAGTGCGCGTTGGCTGTCAGCCGGTCCTGCGCGAGCGCGAAGGTCTCCTCGGTGACGAGCGGCGGCACCGGGATCAGCGTCCATTTCTCAGCGGGCTGGTCGGTGCGGGTCAGCCGGCGCCCGTGCTGCTCGCCGCGCTGGCGGGTCGTGCGTGTCGGGCCGCCGTGCCGCTCGGCGGTCTTGGTCTTGCCGAACGCGGCCAGTCCGCGGTAGGCGGGGTTGCGCAGCATCGCCCAGATCGTCGAGCGCTCCCAGCGCGTCTTGCCGGTCCGGGTCGGGACCCCGCGGTCGGTCAGCCAGCGCGCGAGCTCGCCGATCGAGACGCCATCGCCCGCGTAGCGGTCGAACACCTCGCGCACGATCTGGGCCTCGGTCTCGTCGATCTCCCAGTAGCCCTCCATGTGCTCGGAGCGCTTCACATACCGGTAGCCATAGGGTGCGCCGGACATCACCGCCTGGGAGCCGCCGCGCGCGCGGTGCAGCTTTCCGCGCCGCGTCCGCTCGGCGATCTGCGCGCGCTCGTACTCGGCGATCATCCCCTGGAACTGGCGCAGCAGCTCGTCCTCAGGGGTGCCGCCCCGCTCGGGTTCCTTGGCGAAGATGACCTCGATCCCGGAGCGGGCGAGTTCTTCGAGCAGCAACACCTGGTAGGCGTAGCGACGCGCCAGCCGGTCGGGCGCATGGCACAGCAGCAGCTCGAACGCCCCCTCGGCCGCGCGGTCGCGCAGCCGCTCGAGCGCCGGCCGGGTCAGCGTCGCGCCGGAGAACCCCTCGTCCTCGAACACCAGGTCCTCGGGCACGAGCAGCCCGCGCTCGGCGGCGAGCTCACGCAGCCCGACGGTCTGGCTGTGGATCGTCTCGTCCTGACGCTGGCGCTCGGAGGACACCCGCGCGTAGATCGCCGCCACCCTGCCCGTGTGCGAGGTCACGTCGCTCGTCATCATCGCTCCGTTCGTTGCGTGTCACTCGGCGCCGCTCGGGCACCACGAACCCGTACGCCTGCGCCAGCCGAGCACTGGCAAGCCGATCACCGACGAACTCGATCTCAACCCGCGGTGCCACCGTATCGCTCGTCGACGTGATCGAGATACAGCCTCACCGCCTCCGCGACGACCGCGCTCAGCGTCAGTCCTCGCGACCGCGCGTGCCGACGCAGGCCCGCGATCAGCGACGGCGCGAGTCGAACGGTGAACACCGTCGTGCGCTCCGGCACCGCCACGCCCTCCGGCCGCTCGATCGCCGCGCTCACGTACCGGCGAGCCTGCCGCTCCGACAGCCGATGTTCGGACTGCAGCACCCGTACCGCGTCCGCCGGCGCCAACTCCTCCGCCAACAGCTTGGCCGCCCGGTTCACCCTGACCGCGTACTCGTCCGCGTACGCTCGGCGACTGGCCATCAGTCCGTTGAGTACTACGCCTCACGGCCGACTCCTTCCCGACAGCCGCTGAATCGACCGCTCGAACTCGAAGTTTGCGATTGCGTGGGAGCAGTCGTCAGCCCTGTGCTGTTGAACGTCGCCCTGCACGGGATCGAGAAGGCCGCCGGAGTTCGCTACTACCCGGCCGGGCAGCGCGCCGGACGGATCGTGGCGGCGGGCTCCCCGACTTTGATCAGGTATGCCGACGATCTCCTCGCCCTCTGCCACTCACCGCAGGAGGCGCTCGAGGTCAAGGCCAGGCTTACCGACTGGCTGGCGCCCAGGGGCCTTGCCTTCAACGAGGACAAGACGCGCGTCGTCTCCCTCGACGAAGGATTCGACTTCCTGGGGTTCAACGTCCGCCGGTACGGCGCCAAGTCGCTGATCAAGCCGAGCAAGGCGGCTCAGAGACGGATCCGGGAGAGACTCCGCGACGAGCTGCGGTCCCTGCGCGGGACCAACGCCCAGGCGGTGATCAAACGGCTCAACCCGATCATCCGGGGATGGGCCGCCTACTACCGGACACAGGTCTCCAGCGAGGTGTTCAACGCGCTGGATCACTACCTGTGGCGGCTGGCCTACAAATGGGCCAGGTTCAGCCATGCGAACAAGTCGACGTCCTGGGTCGTCCACCGGTACTTCGGCATGTTCAACAAGTCCAGACAGGACCGGTGGGTGTTCGGCGCCCGCCACAGCGGCGCCTACATGCACAAGTTCTTCTGGACCAAGATCCGCCGACACCAGATCGTCATGGGCATGGCGTCACCAGACGACCCCGCCCTCACCGAATACTGGGCCAGCCGGCGGCGCAAAGCGACCCCGCCGATCAACATGACCACCCAACGGCTGATCGAAGCCCAGGATGGTCGCTGCGTGATCTGCGGTGGCACGCTCATCGCCGTCGAGGACCAGCCACAAACCCCGCGCGAGTGGGAACACTGGCTCACCAACACCCGCCAAACGATCAACACGATCACAACGCGGGAACCTGGCACGTCGGACGAGGTTGACGCCCGTCTCGTACACGCCGACTGCCGCAAAAGCAGCGGCCTGGCACTGCACAACGCCTACAAGCCACCAGGGCTTGCTTGAGCCGGATGCGGTGAAAGCCGCACGTCCTGGTTCTGAGGGGGGCCCGGCGCAGCAATGCGCCGGGCCTACCCGGCAGATCCGGGGAAGGCGTCGAATTGGGCGCGAGACCTGCAATCTCGGTATGCAGGTGCGCGCGCGACGCGAGCGCCGGCGGGTTCAGCATGCCCGTGTTCGCAGAAAACCAGGGCCGTGCGGCGATCGCCCCGGCCGGCATCATGGTCGACGACGCCAAGGTGCCCGCGAACGGCGACAAGGCGGACACGAATAGGTGGCGTGTCGCGGTGGCGGCTTCTCGGCATCGAAAGCCTACGCGTGGTCGCCCTGCAGCTCGTGCGGCAACGGCCACGAAAGCCGAAGCACCTCGCCGGGCGGCAGCGCCGCCCAGCGATGCAACAGGTCTGCAACGCCCACGATGGCCTCCGCGATGGTCGCGTCGTCAAGTCCGGACAGCCTCTCTGCCGCGGATCGGTCACCGGACCGAGCGACCCGCTCGCGCACCCCAGCCGGGGTGTCGAGGCCATCGCCGAAACGATTCGCGACGGCGTTGGTGAGAACTTTGGCCCGCCGGTGCCCCGCAGTCAGCCACCGAGACGCGGGTACGCCCTCGGCCGCCCCCGAGACGATTCGGCCCGCTTTCTTGCGCTTGGGATCACGGGCTGTCGCCGCGTGGGCGGCGGCAGCGTGGCGGCCGGCCTCAAGCTCTGCCCACAGTCCGTCGTCGATTCCGAAGATTGACTCCACCACCAGATGCGGAAGGTCGTGCACGACATGGACAGGCGCCCGCCGCACAGCTCCGCCCATCCTCAGATACGCGCGGTCCTGCTCCCCGGACCGATCCGCTTTCACAAACGTGACCTGCACTGCCGCCAGCTTGTCAGAGGCCGGGGGCGCTAGGAGAGCAAGCTGCCGTGGTGCTTTCCGTCTTCCTGATCGACTTGCGATCTGGGAGGGATGGTGTGGTCAGGGTCCGCCAAGCCGGCCTGGAGATCACGGATGATCGGGCCAAGAAAGCCTGAGGCGAGAAGCCCCGGCCCGAGGGACCGGCCGAGTTCTCACCGAAGGGCGGCAGCTCTCGCAGGGCGGTTCCGGTGGCCGCGGACATGTGGCCGAGCTGCCAGCGGATCTCGTCGCTCACAGCCTCCGGCCGGCCGCGGGCGGCCAGCCCAGCCGCCTTGGCGGCATACGCGGCGGCACCCAGCGCGTGCGCACCCATATGAGGGATGCTCGCCGCCTGCCCAGCCGCTCGGGCCGCCGCTGCCGCTGCGGGAACTCCTACCTCACGAGCGGCGTCATGACCGACAAAACGGCGGCGGATCTCGTCGACGACGCCAAGCTCACCACGTGCGAACGCCCGGGCCCGGGCGATGGCATCCCGAGGGCGGCCATCATCGGGAGCTGCGGCCTCGAACAATCCCAGCACCCGCTCCGCGCAGTCAGCAGCCCACGCCGCGACGACCCGCCGATCGGCTTCGCTCAGCGTCTGCGGAGAACCCACACCTAGATTCTGCCAACGGTTTCGGCGCTCAGGCCCCCCATGCCGCGCGTAGCAAGGCGCAGGTCCGCGATCGCGTGGCACCCCTCGTGCCCTGATAGCAGGGCGAGTGACCGTAACGGCTTGGGCGGCTGAGGCGTGAGTCGTTCAGCTGGTGAGGCGGAACCGGTCGCGGTACTCGGCGGGCGCGACGCCGAGGCGGCGTTGAAATGCTCGGCGCAGGACTTCAGCGCTGGCGAAACCGGTGGATTGGGCGACGGCGTCGAGCGACGGCGCGCCGTCCTCGAGCAGGTCTCGCGCGCGTTCGATGCGGAGCGTCTCGACGTAGGCGGCTGGGGTCTGGCCGACCTCTCGGTGAAACGCACGCGCGAATGAGCGCTCGCTCATCACGGCGTGATCGGCGAGCCTGGCGACGGAGAGATCCTCTTCGAGGTGCGCGGCGATCCAGGCTTGGAGTTCTCGCAGCGCCGGTCGCGCTGCTTGTTGGGCTGAAAGCGCCCTGCTGAATTGTGATTGGCCGCCGGGCCGTTTGAGGAACACAACCAGCGCGCGTGCCACGGCGAGCGCGATCGTTGGCCCGAGGTCGTCCTCGACCAGGGCCAGCGAGAGGTCAATCCCGGCGGTGATGCCGGCTGAGGTCCATACCTCGCCGTCGTGGATGAAGACCGGGTCGGGGTCGACATTGACTCCGGCGTAGCTGTGCGCGAGCTTGTCGCAGAACGCCCAGTGGGTGGTGGCGCGACGATCGTCGAGCAGTCCCGCCGCGGCGAGAACGAAGGCACCCGTGCAGACCGAGGCGGTACGACGCGCGCGTCGCGACGCTCGTGCGACCCAGTCAACGATCCTGTCGTCGTCGACTGCTGCGACTGCTCCCTCTCCGCCGGCGATGACGAGTGTGTCATGCCGGGGCGGAGGGTCGGGCAGGGGCGCGGAGGCTAGGCGGACTCCGCTGCTCAGCGTGATCGTGCCGTCCTGGGCTGGACTGACGACCTGGACCTGGTAGGCGCCGGGGATCTCTCGTGATGCGTGGTCGAAGACTTCGACCGGGCCGAATACGTCGAGCGACTGGCAGTGCTCGACGGCGAGGACGAGTACCTGGCGGGTCCTTGGCATCGACGCATCATCGCGCGATTCGGCGCTGGCGCCAAGGCCCGATGCCCCACGAATCCTGCCATTGATCACCCTTGCCCTGTGCGTTGGCGGGATTCGTGGGGCATCCGACCTAGACGCCAATCGCGATCGGCATCAAGCTGCCGATCCTCGCCCCGATCGAGACGCCATGAAGGAGCCTGTGATGAGCACATCGACCGAACCGTGCCGCGCACGCACCTCTGTTCCGCAGCGAGCAGGGGCGAGCACCGCAGGCCCGATTCAGCTCCTGACAGTCGTACTCGACGGAATCACCGCCAGCGACTACCTGGCCTGGGTCCGGGATCCAGAGCCGTCCGCGCTCGGTCGAGCCCTTCGGTCCGTCAGCGTCGAGGCCGACCCGGTCGAGCAGCGCATCGACCTGGAGCTGGTGTGGGACCGGCAGGCGCCGGCCCCGGAGACCGCCGTCGCCGCCGCGGGATTCGCGCTCACGCCAGAGGTGGTCGCGGTGCAGGACCGGGGCACGCGAACTGACCAACGAGAGGAGACCGACATGCACAACTCGCACATCCAGGCCGCCCTGGTCCAAGCTCGGGTCGACGAGCTTCACCGCGCCGCTGCGCGGGTGAGATACCAGCGCCCCGTGGGCTCCCCCGGCCGAGCAGCGCGGATCTCCATCCGTGCCGTAAGTGAGCTCATCGCTCGCCGGATCA
>NZ_JAFATE010000357.1 GCF_019244115.1 Bradyrhizobium sp. | reverse complement strand
TCGCGCCGCCGGGCCAGACGCTGATCGCGCCGGACACGCTGCATGATCTCGCGCTCGCTGAAGGCGCGACGCCGGAAACATCAAACGGCACCGTGCTGCCGCCGTTGCATCTGCAGCCGCAACTCGTGCCCGACGTGCTCATTGTGGATATCGGGCGGGCGCAGGAGATTTTGAACCGGCCCGGCGAGGTGTCCCGCCTTCTGGTCGGCAAGGCGCGCGGCCCGCGCGCCGCAATCGAGAGCGTGGTCGGCGACAAACTCAGCCTGGTCGAACCCGACGCGGAGACCGATCTCGAACGGCTCACCGACAGTTTTCACCTGAACCTCACCGCGTTCGGGCTGCTGTCGTTCCTGGTCGGCCTGTTCATCGTCAACTCGGCGATTGGCCTCGCGTTCGAGCAGCGCCGGCCGAGCTTGCGGACGCTGCGCGCCTGCGGCGTCTCCGCGCGTGCGTTGAACGCAGTCATGGTGGTCGAACTCGTTTCCCTCGCGGTGATCGCGGGCCTGCTCGGAATGATCTGCGGCTATGTCATCGCGGCCATCCTGCTGCCCGACGTCGCAGCCTCCCTGCGCGGGCTCTATGGCGCGCCGGTGCCCGGCCAACTTACGCTCAGGGGGGAATGGTGGATCGCGGGCCTTGCGATGAGCGTTGCCGGCGCGCTGGCGGCCGCGGCCACCAGCCTCGTCAAGGCGATCCGCCTGCCGCTGCTCGCCACCGCGCAGCCGCGCGCCTGGCAGGAAGCCCAGCAGCGCACCCTTCTGGTGCAGGCTGCGATCGCGGCCGCCACGTTCGCGGTGGCCGGATGGCTGCTGTGGTACGGCAACTCGCTGATGTCGGGCTTTGCGCTGCTGGCGGCGCTGCTGCTCGGCGCCGCGCTGCTGCTGCCGGCCCTGCTTGAACTCGTGCTGCGCTTCGGCCAGCGCAGCGCGCGTCACGCCATCGCCGCATGGTTCTGGGCCGACGGCCGCCAGCAGATCCCCGGCCTGTCGCTGGCGCTGATGGCGCTGTTGATGGCGCTTGCGGTGAATGTCGGCGTCGGCACCATGGTGGAAAGCTTTAGCCGCACCTTCGTCAGCTGGCTGCAGGGTCGGCTTGCGGCCGACGTCTATATTAGCGCCGTCGACAATGCGCAGGCACGCGATATCAGCGCGTTTCTGCGCGGCCGGGCGGACGTGCAGGCCATCCTGCGGGGCGGCCGTGCGGAGACGGAGATCAGAGGCATGCCGACGGAGATCCTGGGGCTGCCCGATCACGCGACCTATCGCGACAACTGGCCGCTGTTGCAGGCGACATCAGATGCATGGAACGAGCTTGCGCGCAGCGACGCCGGCTTCATCAGCGAACAGCTGTCCCGGCGGCTGAATATCGCGGTCGGTGACGAGGTCGACGTGCCGACGCCGGGCGGAAGCTGGCGTCTGCGCGTCGTCGGCATCTACGCCGATTACGGCAATCCCAAAGCCCAGCTCGCGGTCAATGCCGAGGCGCTGCTGCGCCACTTCCCCGCAACGCCGCAGACGCGGATGGCGCTGCGCGCGGCGCCGGCCGATGTGCCGGCCCTGATGGGCGAGCTTCAGGCGCGCTTCGGCCTCGACGGCCGCAACCTCGTCGACCAGGCCACGGTGAAGGCCGAGTCGCTAAGAATCTTCAACCGGACTTTTGCGGTCACCGCGGCGCTCAATGCCTTCACGCTCGGCGTTGCCGGCGTCGCGCTGCTCACGAGTCTGCTGACGCTCGCCAATTCACGGCTGCCGGAGCTCGCGCCGCTCTGGGCCATGGGCGTGACGCGCTCGCGTCTCGCCGGACTGGAACTCTTGAAGACGATGTCGGTTGCGCTGATCACCGCGCTGATCGCGCTGCCGCTCGGCCTCGTGGTGGCCTGGTGCCTGATCGCGATCGTCAACGTCAAAGCGTTCGGCTGGCGGCTGCCGTTCCACGTTTTTCCGCTGCAGCTTTTCAAGCTGGTCGTGGTCGCAATGGCGGCCGCACTGCTCGCATCCCTCTTGCCGGTGCTGCGGCTCGCCCGCATGCAGCCGGCGAGCCTTGTGAGGATCTTTGCCAATGAGCGTTAGCGCCAAACTATCGCGCCGTGCGTTTACCGGCGGCCTCGCGCTGCT
>NZ_JAFATE010000204.1 GCF_019244115.1 Bradyrhizobium sp. | reverse complement strand
CGGCGCCGCCCGCGCAGCAGGCGGGTCCGAATGTCCTGCCCACCACGCGCGTCACGGCTCCGCGGGAGCGGCCGCGGCCGCGCCAGCGCCCGCCTCAGGTCGTAACCAACCCGCCGCCCGCACCGCCAACGCAGCAGCAGGTGGTGGCCACGCAGAACGAGAAATTCGACTCGGCACGGCGGAACATCTTCCCGCCGGTCGGGGCCGCCGCCTACGAGGTGACGCATCAAGCCATAGAAGCGCTGCCGCAAGGGAACAACTCGACGCTCGACAAGGTGCTGCTGCAGTTCCCCGGCGTGCACCAGGATTCGGCCGCGAGCGGCGAACTGCATGTGCGTAACGAGCATGCCAACCTGCAATACCGCATCAACGGCATCATGCTGCCCGATGGGGTCGGCGCGTTCGGACAGATCCTCGACACCGGTATCGTCGGCAGCGCAACGCTGCTGACAGGCGCGCTGCCTGCGCAATACGGACTGCGCACGGCCGGCGTGCTGGACATCCAGACCAAGACCGACGCATTCAACAATACCGGCACGGTCAGCGTCTATGGCGGCAGCCATCAGACCGTCACGCCGTTCGCCGAATACGGCGGCACGGTCGGACAGACGCAGTACTACGTGTCCGGTCGCTATCTCTACAACAATCTCGGCATCGAGAATCCGACGCCCGCAAATGAGGCCATCCACGACCGCACACAACAGGAAAAGGGCTTTGCCTACGTTTCGACGGTGCTCGACCCCGAAAGCCGCCTCACCTATATCGGCGGCGTGTCGAACGGGCTGTACCAGATCCCCAACAATCCGGGGCAGACGGCCAACTTCATGACCGCGGACGTCTCGACCTTCGATTCCGCGTTCCTGAACGAACGGCAGCAGGAGATCAACGACTTCAACGTGCTGGCCTACCAGCATTCGGCGGAAGGCATCGACTACCAGATCTCCTACTTCAATCGATACAGTCAGCTGCACTTCATGCCGGACCCGATCGGAGATCTGCTGATTAATGGCATAGCGTCGGACGTGTACCGTCAGAGCTACGTCAATGGCATCCAGGAAGACACCGCCTGGCGCATCGCCGACGCGCACACCTTGCGGTTTGGCTTCATGGTCAGTGGTGAGCGCTCTCTGGTGACCGGCATCAACACGACATTCCCTGGCGATCCTGTGAACGGTCAGGCGTTCGACCCGGTTACTGGCAGCCCGCTTCCGCCGGTCACCATCTACGATTCCAGCAGCAAGCTTGGCTGGCTGTTCGGCAGCTATGTGCAGGACGAATGGAAGATCACCAACAACCTCACCCTGAACGCGGGGCTACGGTTCGATCAGATGTGGCAATATGTCGATGCCAATCAATTCAGCCCACGTATCAGCCTGACCTGGGTGCCCCAGGAAGGTACCACCGTTCATGCCGGCTACGCGCGGACCTTCACGCCGCCTCCGCAGGTGATTGCGGCGCCGACCAACATTGCGCTGTTCCAGGGCACGGTCGCGGCGCCCACGGTGACCCAGAACGATCCGGTGCTGCCGGAACGGGCGCACATCTTCGACGTCGGCGTGGTGCAGAAGGTGTGGCCGATCCCCGGCCTCGAGGTCGGTGTCGACGGCTATTTCAAGCTCGCGCGCGATCTGCTCGATGACGGACAGTTCGGCCAGGCCTATGTGCTCAACGGCTTCAACTACGACAAGGCGAACAATCTCGGGCTCGAGTTCAAGGCGACCTACACGATGGGTAACCTGAGAATGTACGGCAACGTCGCCTGGGCGCGCCAACTCGGCACCGATATCGTCTCGAACCAGTTCCTGTTCGATCCCGATCGCTTGGCCTACATCGCGACCCACTATGTCTACACCGATCACAGCCAGATCCTGACGGCGTCGGCCGGTGCCTCCTACCAATGGTACGATACGAAGTTTACCGCGTCCATGATCTATGGCAGCGGGCTTCGCTCGGGCTTTGCCAACCTCGATCACCAGCCGTCCTACACCCAGGTCAACATGGGCGTGTCGCACGACTTCCATTTTGTCGCGCCAGACAGGCCGACCACGCTGCGCTTCGATGTCGTGAACGTGTTCGACAAGATCTATGAGATCAGGAATGGCACTGGAATCGGCGTGTTCGCGCCGCAATTCGGACCGCGCCGAGGATTCTTCTTCGGCATTTCCCAGAAGATATGACGTGGCCGGGGGTTCTATTCGAAGAGCGAGCCAGATGCACCAGAAAACTGAAAAGCAGTCGCGCCCGGGGATTTGGCGCCGCGCCGGGCCGGCAATTCCAATTCTTTCGATGACCATTGCGATGGTACGCCCTGCCCTCGCGCAAGGCCAAAATCCCCTGCTGCCGCACAACCTGTCGCCCTGGGGCATGTTCCTCAATGCCGACATTGTCGTGAAGGCCGTCATGGTGGGGCTCGCCTTTGCCTCGCTGGTGACCTGGACGGTGTGGCTCGCCAAGACCATCGAGCTCGCACTTGCCAGGCGTCGCGCGCGGCGCCGGATCGGAATGCTCGAAGCCGGCGCCGGGCTCGCAGAGGCGACACGCGCCTGCGCGGACGCGAGGGATGCGATCGCACAACTGATCCGGTCCACAGCGCGCGAAGCCGAATTGTCCGGCGGCATCGTCGACGACGGCTTCAAGGAACGCGTCGCGCTCCGGCTGGAGCGCGTGGAGGCGGCGATGACCCGGCAGGTCTCGCGTGGCATTGGCATTCTCGCGACCATCGGCGCAACCGCGCCCTTTGTCGGCCTGTTCGGCACGGTATGGGGCATCATGAACTCGTTCATCGGCATTTCCGAATCCCACACCACCAACCTCGCCGTGGTGGCGCCCGGCATCGCCGAGGCGCTGCTTGCGACCGCGCTCGGGCTGGTCGCCGCGATACCGGCGGTGGTGATCTACAATCACCTTGCCCGCGTCATATCGGGCTATCGCACCCTGCTCGGCGACGCCTCGGCGCAACTGCTGCTGATCATCAGCCGGGGGCAAGGCATTCGCGCGGCGGCACTGTCGCGCGCGGCGGAGTAGCGTCATGGCGATGCGTCTTGGCTCCCGCGCCGGCGGCGACGACCTCGAGATCCAGCACGAGATCAACGTCACGCCCTTCATCGATGTCATTCTTGTGCTCTTGATCATCTTCATGGTGGCCGCGCCGCTCGCGACGGTCGATATCGGCGTCAACCTGCCCGCCAGCACCGCGCCGGAACAACCGCGGCCGGACAAGCCGGTGTTCGTGACCATCAAAGAGGACCAGTCGATCGCAGTCGGAGAGGCCGTCGTAACCCGTGACGCGCTCGCGCAGGCGCTCGATACCGCCACCAACAATCACAAGGATGAGACGATCTTCATCCGCGGCGACAAGGCACTCAGTTACGGCGAACTGATGGAGGTGATGAATACGCTGCGCGACGCCGGCTACCTGAAGCTCGCGTTGGTCGGGCTCGAAACCCCGCCGGGCAAGCCATGAACGCCCACGCGCTGCATCTGCCGGAAGAGCGCGGCCTCGCGCGCTGGATGTTCGCGACGCTGGCGATTCTGCTCGCGCATGCGGCGATCATCGCCGCGGTCGCGCTCTGGTATGCGCGCCAGCCCGCAGCGGAGCCCAACATTCTCCCGGCCATCACGGTGTCGCTGGCGCCCGTCCAGGCCAGTTCGCCCGAGGTTCAGAATGAGGACGTCGCGGTCGGCCCGACGATGCAACAGGCCGACGAGACGCCAAAGGAGCCGCCCAAGGTCGAGGAGAAGCCGGCCGAGGAAGTGATGCAGCCGACGCCGCAGCAACAGGCTGACGTCACGCTGCCGGAAGTCCAGCAGAAGGTTGAACAGCCCAAGCCCGAAGTCATGCCGCCGGCCCCGGAAACGCGCGCCGCGCCGAAGAACGAACGCGTCGCGCCGTTCAGTCAGGCGGCGTCGAATGCCTATAACGCGCTGGTGTTCGGCCATCTGCAGCGCTTCAAGCGCTACCCGCGGGCGCTACGCGGCGCGCATGGCACGGTCGTGGTGCAATTCGTGCTGGATCGCGGCGGCCGCGTGATCGAGAGCGTCGTAACGAAATCGTCGGGCAGCCGCGCGCTCGATGAAGAGGCCCTCGACGTTCTGAAACGCGCGAGCCCGTTTCCACCGTTCCCAGCCGCAAAGCCGGGTACGCAGGATTCCTACGTCGCTCCGGTCGAGTTTTCCCAATCGGGCTGAAGGCGTTGCAGGCAATACCCCCGTATTCCTACGGTTCGTAAAATTAACCCGAATCCAGAAACCGCGCGGGAAGTCTGGGAGCGCGTGGCCCAGCAGGCGCGGTTGAGGCCGCCGCTTCAATTGGGCAATGATCTCACCCGGGCGACCAGAAAGGCGCCGGGTCGCGTGCGCTTGGCACGGCCGGGCTAACCTATTGACCTTATGGACCTTCGCACGTGAATCTCCGCTCTTCATTCATCGCGACACTCGCGGCCTTCGGCCGGGACCGCCGCGGCAATATCGCGATCATCTTCGCGCTCGCCGGAATCGTCGTGCTCGGATTCGTCGGTGTCGCGGTCGATTACTCGATCGCCAACAAGCAGCGCACCAAGTTGCAAGACGCGCTCGACTCGGCGCTGCTCGCCGGCTCGACGGCCGGCAAGCAGGTGCTGGACTCCGGCTCGGGCCAGACCG
>NZ_JAFATE010000059.1 GCF_019244115.1 Bradyrhizobium sp. | reverse complement strand
CGCGCCCCGCGCTTCTCAGCCCTTGTCGCTCTCCAGCCTGAAGATCTGGGAGCCCTCCGGTGCGGACAGCAGACCGGTCTTGGCGTAGAGACCGAGCTTGGAGCGGGTATCGGCGATGTCGAGGTCGCGCATGGTGAGCTGACCGATGCGGTCCGCCGGCGTGAACGCCGCGTCCTCCACCTTCTCCATGCTCAGCCGCTCCGGCTGATAGGTCAGGTTTGGGCTCACCGTGTTCAGGATCGAGTAATCGTTGCCGCGGCGCAGTTCGAGCGTCACCTCGCCGGTGATGGGGCGCGCGACATAGCGCTGGGCGGTGTCGCGCAGCATGAGAGCCTGGGGATCGAACCACCGTCCCTGATAGAGCAGCCGGCCGAGGCGCAGGCCGCTGATCCGGTATTGCTCGATGGTGTCCTCGTTGTGGATGCCGGTGACGAGACGCTCATAGGCGATGTGCAGCAGCGCCATGCCCGGAGCCTCGTAGATGCCGCGGCTCTTGGCCTCGATGATCCGGTTCTCGATCTGGTCGCTCATGCCCAGCCCGTGCCGCCCACCGATGGCATTGGCCTCCAGCAGCAGCGCAACCGGATCGGCGAAGCTCTGGCCGTTCAGTGCGACGGGTTGGCCCTCCTCAAAGCGTACAGTGACCTCCTCGGCCTGGGCGGCACAGTCGTCACGCCAGAACGGCACGCCCATGATCGGATTGACGATCCTGATGCCGGAGTCCAGGCGTTCGAGATCCTTGGCCTCATGGGTCGCGCCGAGAATGTTGCTGTCGGTCGAATACGCCTTCTCGGCGCTCATCTTGTAGTCAAACCCGTTGGCGGTCAGGAACGCCGACATTTCCGCGCGGCCTCCGAGTTCATCGATGAACTGCTGGTCGAGCCAGGGCTTGTAGATCTTCAGGCTCGGATTGGTCAGCAGGCCGTAGCGATAGAACCGCTCGATGTCGTTGCCCTTGTAGGTCGAGCCATCGCCCCAGATGTTGACGCCGTCCTCCTTCATGGCCGCGACCAGCATCGTGCCGGTCACGGCGCGGCCGAGCGGCGTGGTGTTGAAATAGGTGGCACCGCCGGTCGAGATGTGGAAGGCGCCGGACTGGATCGCGGCGATGCCCTCGTGGACCAGTTGCGTGCGGCAATCCACCAGCAGGGCCTTTTCCGCGCCGAAGTGCAGCGCCTTGCGGGGAATTTCGTCGTAGTCGGCCTCGTCGGGCTGGCCGAGGTTGGCGGTATAGGCAAAAACGCGGGCGCCCTTCTGCTTCATCCACAACAGCGCGGCACTGGTATCGAGACCGCCGGAAAAAGCGATGCCGACTTTTTCCCCTTTGGGCAGGCTTTTCAGGATCGTGCTCATCGCGCTTCCAATCGGTCTCGACTGCTGATCTCGTTTCACGGATTGACGGCGCGAATATCAAATTTCGCAGTTTTGGGCACGCCTTTAATCGCCGCTCGCGTGACGAAGCTGAGCGGCGGGCGGCACATCGCGCCGGCCGCGCCGACGCCGGTAGCCCGGCAGGGCCAGGCGGGTCAACGCCGCATCGATGCCGGCGTCCGTCAGGCGGGTTTTCGGCCAGCGGTAAATCAGGCCGTGAGCGAGCCAGGTCACCAGGAAGGTGACGAGACCTGCGGCCGCGATATCGGTGAAGAAGTGGCCGCCAAAGGCCATCCTCAGCACGCTGGTTGCAAGCCCGAACAAGGTCGCGGCACCATAGGCGAGGCCCCGCCAGGCCGGCGGCGCGAGGGCGGCCGGGGCAAAAGTCCAGAACGCGGTTGCGCCCTCGCCGGAGAAGAACGAGCAGTTGCGGCCGCAGCCACCGCGTGGATCCCACCATGGGACGAAGGGCAGGTCGCCGCCGAATTCGGTGACCACCACCGGCCGCGGCCGGCCCCAATAGCTCTTGAAGGTGAGATTGGTGAGCACGCCGGCCGACAGTGTCATCGTCACCAGCAGGAAGACGATCGCGCGGCCGGATATCAAGAGCGGCCGGGTGGGCCGGAACAGTTTTACGACCAGCGCGACGATCGCTGGCAACGCGAGTCCCCAGGCGACCGACATCGCGCCGTCGCGCGCGTATCCAGCCCAGTCGTTGAGCTTCAGCGGAAAGGAACGCGTCGCCGGATCATAGAACAAGGCGGCGAGTTTTAGATCGAGCTCGGGATAGATCCCGAACACGACACCGATGACGAGCGCAAGCGACAGCGCAATGAAGAGTCCGGTCCGGTTCATGGCTCGCGGTGTAGCGGAGCGACGCAAACAAGAAAACCCCTCCTCGTCATTCCGGGGCGATGCGAGGCGTCGTTGAGGCCGCCCCGGAATGACGGCCGTCTATTTAAGCGATGGCGGCTGCGACGAAACCGGGAGCGGCAACCGCCGCGGCGGCACGCGCCAGCGGCCCGCATTGCGGCCGGCGATCAGCCAGTAGACCAGGCCGGCGACGATCCCTGCGCCGGTCATGATCTCCAGATGCCGCCGCACGACGCCGTCGAAGCGCAGCGTCTCAGTGTCGAACGGAACGAGGCCGAGATAGCAGGCGAGCCCGACCAGCGCGCCGCCGACCGCGTAGGCCAGCGCGCTGCGGATGTAGAAAGCCTCGGTGATTGCGACGACGATCATCGCCGGCAGCAGGGCAAAGCCGGACACGAAGATGAAGCCGAACCCGTACATGATGTCGAGCACGCCCTGATCGATCTGATCACCGAGATCGCTGAGCTCCGGAAACAGAAAAGCGACGACGACGATCATGCCCGCCGCGAAGCTCGCAAGCAGGAAGGCGAAAAACACGACGATCAGGCGGCCGATGAGTGCCATTACCTGAACCCATCCGCAAATCGCTGCGAAGCGGATAGCACCGTCGTCATGCCGGGCTTGTCCCGGCCATCCACGTCCCCCCGCGACCGCAGAAAGCAAGACATGGATGCCCGGCACCGGTCTACGCCTTCGGTTTCGACCCGGCACAGCAGCTTGGGGCGCCGAAGCTCTTGAGCGAAGGCGGCAAGGCCGGGCATGACGATCGGAGGGTGTGTCACTCATCAATCCGTCATGGCCATGGCGCGCAGCGCCTGGCGCTCGCGCGCCGAGAGTTTTTCGGTTTCCGATTTCAGCTGGCCACAGGCGGCCAGAATGTCGCGGCCGCGCGGCGTGCGCACCGGCGAGGAATACCCGGCGTTGAAAATGTACTCCGAGAACTTTTCGATCTGGTCCCAGTCGGAGCATTCGTAAGCTGTGCCCGGCCAGGGATTGAACGGAATGAGGTTGATCTTCGCCGGAATGCCCTTGAGCATCTTCACCAGCAGTTTTGCGTCATCGAGCGAGTCGTTGACGCCCTTCAACATCACATATTCGAAGGTGATGCGCCGCGCATTGGAGGCGCCGGGATAATCGCGGCAGGCCTGCAAGAGCTCGGCAATCGAATATTTGCGGTTGAGCGGCACCAGCTCGTTGCGCAACTCGTCCCGCACCGCGTGCAGCGAGATCGCCAGCATCACGCCGATCTCCTCGCCGGTACGGATGATGTTCGGCACCACGCCCGAGGTCGATAGCGTGATGCGGCGGCGGGAAATGCCGATGCCCTCATTGTCGGCGACGATGAGGAGCGCATCGCGCACCGCCTCGAAATTGTAGAGCGGCTCGCCCATGCCCATCATCACGATGTTGGTGACGAGGCGATTGCCGCTCTCGCGATCGGCCCAGTCGCCCAGGCGGTCGCGCGCCACCATCACCTGGCCGACGATCTCGCCGGCGGTCAAATTGCGCACCAGCCGCTGCGTGCCGGTATGGCAGAACGCGCAGTTGAGCGTGCAGCCGACCTGCGAGGAGACGCACAGCGTGCCGCGGCCGGTTTCCGGGATGTAGACGCACTCGACCTCGTGCGGCCTCTCCAGGCGGTCGCCGCTCGGCAGCCGCAGCAGCCATTTGCGGGTGCCGTCATTGGAGACCTGCTCGGCGACCACCTCGGGGCGGTCGACCGTGAAACGCTCCGCGAGTCCCGCACGCGTCTCCTTGGAGACCGAGCTCATCTCCTCGAAGCTCGTCGCGCCGCGGAAGTAGATCCAGTGCCAGAGCTGCTGCACGCGCATCTTGCGCTGCGCGGGCGCAACCCCGATCTCGCCGAGGCGATCGCTGAGCTCGGCGCGCGACAGCCCGATCAGCGACGGTTTTGCCGGCG
>NZ_JAFATE010000548.1 GCF_019244115.1 Bradyrhizobium sp. | reverse complement strand
TGGCGTTCTGAATGGCATCGTCGATGCCTTTTTCGGAGGAGCCGACCAGCTCCAGGATCTTGTAGATATGCTCGTCGGGTGCAGGCATGCGATCCTCCGTTGCGTGCGACGCTCGATCGTGTGAGGTCCAACGTCAACGAGCCCCGGCCGAGCGAGTTCCAGAACGCTCGGGGCGTTCAGAACGACCCTGCCCTTGCCACGCTGCCTCCAGGCGGCGGCGACCCTGCGCCGAATCCCAGCCACGCAAAGGGGAGCGCTGCGGCGCAGAGCCCCGCCATCGCAACAAAGGAAGCGCCGGCATAGCGTGCGTACAGCACCCCCGACATCGCGGTGATCACGGCCGTGACGAGCCCCGAACCGAATGCGTAGACCGTTTGCGCCGTGGCCGACAGTTTTGTCGGCACGACGGCACCGAGGATCCGCATGCAGGCAAGATGAAGCAGCGCAAAAGTCAGTCCATGCAGCGGCTGCACCAGCGACAGCAGCAGGATGGAAGTCGTGGTGCCCCCAACCGTCCATCGCACGATCCCTGCAAGAGCCGCCACGCTCGCCGCTCCGCGCGCGCCGAGATGGTGGACCAGGGCCGGTCCAATCAGGAAAAACACCACGACTTCTGCCGCGACGGCTTCCGACCACAACAGGCTGATGACCGGCGCAGCGATCCCGGAATCGCTCCAGCGGATCACGGCAAACGCATCGTGCATGGCGTGGCTGCCGTAAACCAGTGCGGAGACCGCGAGGACACTGCGAAAGCGCGGGATCCTCAGCAGCAGGTGCATCCCCATCCGATCGGCCGACCTGCTCGTCCGCGGCTCGGCGGGCGTGCGGACAGGCGGCAGCAATGCGGTCGCGGCGGCAGCGGCCAGGAGCAGCATCGCGTTCAGCCAGACGACGGGATCGAGATGGTCAGGCCGAATGAACTGTCCGATGATGATGGTGCCGGACGCGAATGCAGCCGACGCCGCGCCGCGGATCCAACCATATTCGAACGGCTTTCCTGCAAGCTGCGGCCTCGCCGCGCTCACCGACAGCGCGTCGGCGATCGATGTCATCGGGGCAAGCGCGGCGGCTTGCGCCAGCGCCACGCAAAGCAGCATCACAAAACTGTCTGCGAACGACAGCGCTGCAGCCATCGCGGCCGCCAGCGCCGCGCAGCCTGCAAGCACAGATCGCAGCGACTCGGAGATGTCGGCGAGCCTACCGACCAGGGGGCCGGCGGCAAGCCGCACCACCATGGCGGCGCCAAGGAGGAGCCCGATCTCCTGGGAGCTCAAGGCTTTCGCCCGAAAATATTCCGGCCAAAAAGGCGACGCCACCCCAAAGGCGGCGTACATCAAGGCGTAGAGGATGATGTAGGCGGCTGGAGCGTTGATGCGCACGACATGCTCGGAAAGAGACGGCGTGTCTTGCAACGCGCAGACCAGTCGGAGGTTGCTGCCGGTTCAACCGCTGCTTTCGCCTTCAGGGCTCATGGCAATGGCCGGAGCACTCAGCAGCAGAGCTGCGGCCGTGATGGTGAGTGTGCGGATGTTGCGGGTTCTTCGCGAATTCGTCCGCATCAGCCCACGACGTTGCGGTTCGCCGGCGAGGGCGGGATCAGCGCCGCGATCTCGTCCGCCAGGGCCGCGAAGGCAAGCGGCTCTCTGGCCGGAGGCCCTTCGGAGAGGCCCAGGCGCCACCAGCCGACATCGCGCCACTGCCCGTGCTTGAAGCCGACGTCCTGGTAGACGCCTACGGGCCGGAAACCGAGAGCTTCATGGAGTCCAACGCTGCCCGCATTCGGCAGGGCGATGCCGGCAAACGCGCTGTGAAAACCTTGGCGCCGGAGGATCAGCAGCAACGCCTCGTAAAGCGCGCTGCCGACGCCTGAGCGGCGGGAGCGGCCATCGATGTAGACTGTCGTGTCGACGGACCAGCGGTAGGCGGCGCGGGCGCGATGTACGCCCGCGTAGATATAGCCCAGAACGCGCCCCTCCTCCTCGCACACGAGATAGGGATGCGTCGACAGGGTGCCGGCGATTCGCTTTGCCATCTCGTCCACGCTCGGCGGCTCGTATTCGAACGAGATCGCCGTCTCGCGCACCATCGGCGCATAGATCGCCTGGATCTGGCCGGCGTCTGCTGACGTGGCTACCCGGATCCGACGCGTCATGGTCTGCCCGCTTTTGCCAGCGTCGCAGCTCTTGCGCGGCGATGTTGTACATGGTTTCCAGCAGCTCTCATGTCAGCCGTTGCAGCAGGCGGCGGTTTGCTTCACCTCGGGCTGGGGCTGACAGCAGGCGCCCTGTTTCTCGTGCGCGACGCGCGCGACGTTCTCACCAGTGCCGTCGCCATATGTCGTGCTTTCGCCGGTCGTGTAGAAAGTCTCCCAGGCAATGCCAGCCGGGTCTTCGATCCATGACTTCTCGGACTGCGCGTAGCAGCAGGTGGTTTGCCCCTGGTCGATGACGGCGCCGCCTGCCTCTCGCATGCGCGCATGGACCTCGTGCAGTTCGCCGGTGCTTTCGACCTGAATGCCGAGATGATCGAGACCGATCTCGCGACCGCGTGTCGAGATGGCGAAATTGACGCGGGGATCATCGAGCATCCATTTGGCGTAATCCGGCTTCACGACGACCGGCTGTGCCGCAAACAGCGCGGAGTAGAACCCGAGAGACTGCGCGATGTCCGAAACCGAGACGTGAACGTGAAGCCGCTTCATGGCGTTTCCTTTCAAGCTGAAACTCTGGCGCGCCTTCGCGCGGGCTTGCATTGGGCATCAGGTCTAAGGAGCACGCCCCCACAGCAGTTTTCGCTGAGAAAGCCGAGCAGCGCGTTCATCCGTTCGAACCGTGCCGCATAGATCATCGAGCGGCCCTCACGCCGTACCGTGACGAGGCCCGCCATGCGCAGCCTGTCGAAATGAAAGCTCAGCGTGTTCGGCGGCAGGTCGAGGCTGCTGGCGATCGCACCGGCCGGCATCCCTTCAGGACCCGCTTGCACCAAGAGGCGGAACACATCGAGGCGATTGTCCTGGGCCAGCGCCGCGAGCGCTGCTAGTGCATCCGTCTTTTCCATATTTCAACGATTATGGAAATGTCGCACGATTGTCAAGTACCGCCGGCAATGCTGATCGCCTTCTTCTACGTCGACAAAGGAAAGCAGGCTTCCGGTCTGGAAAGATCTTACTCGGATGATGCCGACTCTGTTGATCGCGATCCCGCTGCCGATCCCATCAGCACATGACGGCTCATGCGATCGCATCACGCGGTCGCTCCGAAGCGCATCTGCGGTTCCTTCATCGAGCCGCTTCTCAGAATACCGACGCCGCACGCGCGACGTTTTGTCCGGTGAACCATCTCCTTGGCAAAATGACCAACGTCAAGGCGGGAGCTCCCCGTTCGCATTTTCGAACGGCGTGGAAGTACCAGACTGCCGTTGCCCGACTGCGCGTGCGGTCGCCGCAGCGGTCCGTTTTTCCGCTGATGTCGTCGTGACGACGTCTCAGCACTGCCGACACCCTGACCATCGTACCTAGGAGGACGACCATGACCGGCATCCGGCTGGCCTCGCTGCAGGGCGGGGCGACTGTGCTTGGAAGTGAAACCCTCGATGCCTTGCGACGGACACTGCACGGGACGCTGTGTCTGCCGGAGGACGCAGGATATGACGAGGCCCGCACGATTTGGAACGCGATGATCGACCGCCACCCCGGCGCGGTGGTCCGCTGCAAGGGCGTCGCGGACATCATGCGCGCCGTGACGTTTGCGCGCGACAATCGCATTCTGCTCGCATTGCGGGGCGGCGGCCACAACATCGCAGGCAATGCCGTTTGTGACGGTGGTCTTTTGATCGACCTGTCGCTGATGCGCGGCGTGCGGATCGATCCGATCAGCGGCACCGCCCGGGTCGAGCCCGGCGCCACGCTCGGCGATTTCGACAAGGAGGCACAGGCCTTTGGCCTCGCCACACCGCTCGGCATCAACTCGACGACGGGGGTCGCTGGGCTGACGCTGGGCGGCGGTTTCGGATGGCTGAGCCGCAAGTTCGGGCTAACAGTCGATAATCTTGTCTCCGCCGACGTCGTGACCGCCGAGGGCAGGCTCATTCAGGCCAGCGCAACCGAGAACGCCGACCTGTTCTGGGGCCTCCGCGGCGGCGGCGGCAATTTCGGCGCGGTGAGCTCGTTCGAGTACCGCCTGCATCCGGTCGGGCCCATGGTTCTCTCCGGCCTGATCGTCCATCCTTTTGCGCGGGCAAGGGAGCTTCTTGCCGGCTATCGGAAGGTCGCGGCCGAGGCGAGCGAGGAGCTGACGCAATGGGTGGTGCTGCGAAAGGCGCCCCCGCTGCCCTTCCTGCCCGCCGAGGTCCACGGCAAGGAAATCGTCGTCTTCGCGGTCTGCTATGTCGGCGATGAGCGCGACGGCAACCGGGCCTTGGCCCCGCTGCGTTCGCTGGGAACGCCGATCGCGGACGTGGTCGGCATGCAGCCGTTCACGGCATGGCAAGGCGCGTTCGACCCGTTGCTGACGCCCGGCGCTTACAATTACTGGAAGTCGCACAATTTCGTGGAGCTCCACGATGGCCTGCTCGACGTTCTGGTCAGCCTGGCCGCGCAGCTGCCGACCGACGAGTGCGAAATCTTCATTGGCCAGCTCGGCGGCGCCATCAACCGCGTGCCCCCCGACGCGACGGCCTATCCTCATCGCAACGCGAATTTTGCGATGAATGTCCATACGCGATGGCGCCAGCCATCCGATCAGCGGCGCTCGATCGACTGGGCGCGAAAGCTGTTTGGGGACGCCGCGCCCTACGCCACCGGCGGCGTCTACGTCAACTTCATGCCGGAGGACGAGATCGACCGCGTCGCCAGCGCCTACGGTGCAAACTACGCGCGCCTTGCAGCGCTGAAGGCCAAATACGATCCGGACAACCTGTTCCGGCTGAACCAGAACGTCGCACCGGCGGCGCAGCGGCCGGCGGCGTGACGCGATGTCGAGAGATCAACGGTCAAAACGGCCACCCTCCGCCTTTCAGGCGGAGGGAAGCGCACCGGTGACGGAGGCGAGATGAACATCGCAGATTGGCTCCGCGATCTCGGATTGCAGTCCTACGAGGCGGCATTTCGGGACAATGGGATCGATCTCGACGTGCTGCCTCGGCTGACCGTCGATGATCTCCGCGAGATCGGCGTCCGCGCCGTCGGCCACCGGCGCAAGATCATTGATGCCGCCGCTCGTCTGCCCCGCCGTCACATCGCGGCGCGCGCGGCACCCTCGCCCGAGCGCCGCCAGCTCACGCTGATGTTCGTCGACCTCGTCGGCTCGACCGATCTCAGCCGGCGGGTCGATCCGGAAGAGCTGCGCGAGATCATGCGGGCCTATCTCGACACGGTCGCTGAGGAGATCGCAGGGTTCGATGGCCATATCGCTAAGTTTCTGGGCGACGGGGCGCTCGCCTATTTCGGCTGGCCGCGGGCCAGCGAGGACGCGGCCGAGCGTGCCGTCCGTGCCGGACTTGCGGTCGCCAGGGCAGTTCGTGGCGTATTGGCTGCGGCGGGCCACTTGCTCGAACCGCGCGTCGGCATCGCGACCGGTCTCGTGGTTGTCGGCGACCTGCTTGGCGAGGGCGCTTCGAAGGAGGAGACGGTCACCGGAGAAACACCCAATCTTGCCGCCCGCCTGCAGCAGACGGCCGAGCCAGGCACCGTCGTGATCGCGGAGAGCACGCGTCGGCTGGTCGGCGATCTGTTCGAGTTCGCCGGCCTCGGCGCGCTGCAGCTCAAGGGTTTTGACCAACCCGTGCAGGCATGGCGGGTGGTTGGCGAAGGCCGCGCGGAGAGCCGGTTCGAGGCTTTGCACGGAGCCCATGTCACCCCGCTGGTCGGACGTGATGCGGAGCTCGATCTGATGCTGTCGCGATGGCAGCTTGCAGAAACAGGCGCCGGCCAGGTCATCCTGATTTCAGGCGAGGCAGGGATCGGAAAATCCCGCCTGGTGCTGGCGCTGCGCGAAAGACTTAAGGCCAGGCCGGTCACGGTCGTCAGCTATGCCTGCTCGCCGCATCACGCCAACAGCCCGCTGTTTCCGTTCCTGTCCGAGCTCGAGCGAACGGCACGATTTACCCCGGATGACGGCCCCGAGCGGCGGCTCAGACGTCTCGAAAAGCTGCTCGCCGAGGACGGCGGCGAGCGGCCCGGCGAAATACTCGCGCTGTTTGCCGATCTGCTCGGGATTCCAAACGTGTCGCAGAGCGCGGTGCGGGATCTGTCTCCCCAGCAGAGAAAGGCGCTGCTCTTCCGCACGCTGATGGTCCGGCTCGAACGCATTGCCGCGGCTGGCCCAATCCTGATGGTGCTCGAGGACGCGCACTGGCTCGATCCAACCTCGCGCGAGCTGTTCGACCAGATCGTCAATCGCCTTCGCGGCCTTTCGGTGCTGCTCGTCGCCACGTTCCGCCCCGACTTTGCACCGCCATGGGCCGGCCTTTCGCATGTCGCGCTGACGACGCTGAACCGCTTGCCGGAGGTGCAGGTGCTGGCGCTGATCGACCAGATCACCGACGGCCATGCGCTGCCGGAGGAGCTTTTGCGCCAGATCCTGGCGCGCACCGAAGGCGTGCCGCTGTTCACCGAGGAGCTCACCAAAGCGGTGCTAGAGACCGGCATTCTCTGCAAAACCGGCGACCGTTACGCCCTTGCCGGCGCCCTCCCCGCTCTGGCGATTCCGCTGACGCTGCACGATTCGCTGATGGCGCGCCTCGACCGTCTGGCACCGGTGAAGGAGGTCGCGCAGATCGGCGCCTGCATCGGCCGCGAGTTCGATCACGCGCTGCTCGCGGCCGTGGTCGCAATCCCCGAAGCCGACTTGGCCGAGGCGCTCGATCGCCTGGTCGCCGCGGAGCTCGTGTTCCGGCGCGGCGTCGCTCCCGCCATGAGCTATGTCTTCAAGCACGCCTTGGTGCGCGATGCCGCCTATGAGAGCCTGCTCAAGCGCCGCCGCCAGGAACTGCACGCGCGCATTGCATCAGCGGTCGAAACCTTGTTCCCGCAGCTCGTCGAAGCGCAGCCGGAGCTCGTTGCCGGCCATCTCACCGAGGCAGGCCTGGCGGACCGGGCGATTCCGAACTGGCTGCGGGCCGGCCAGCTGGCCGCCGACCGGTCGGCGAACATGGAAGCGATTGCGCACTTAAGATCAGGGCTCGCCTGCGCCGAGGCGCTTGCTCCCGGAGAGATGCGCGCGCGGTTCGAGCTTTCGCTGCAGCTCGCGCTCGGCGGCCCGTTCATCGCAACCAAGGGATTTGCGTCCAGCGAAGCGGAGATTGCCTACCGGCGCGCCCAACAGCTCAGCTGCGAATTGCAGAGCGAACGTGAGCTCGGCGCCGCGCTCAGGGGGCTCGGCCATGTTTATCACGTGCGGGGCGATCTGCGCCGCGCCGGGGGCATGGTCGAAGAGACGCTCGCGCTGGCGCGCCGCATCGGGGATCCTGCGTTTCTAGCCGAGGCCGATCATTTCGCCGGAGGATACGCGTTTCACGTCGGCAGATTTCAAGCCTCGCGCGATCTGCTGCTGAGAAGCGCGCAGGCCGGCGAACATCACGGCCACTATCATTCCCCGGTTTACGGCATCAACATGAGCGTGTTCTGCAGGGCCTATGCCAGCCACAGCGAGTGGCATCTCGGCTATGGCGCGCGCGGACGCCGCCTCGCCGAGGAGGCCGTGGCGCTGGCGCGCGAGACATCGCATCCCTTCAGCATCGCGCTTTCGCTCGACTATCTGGCGATGCTGCATCAATTCGGGCGCGACCCTGAAGCCGCGCTCGAAGCGGCGACCGAGGCGGGCGAGATCTGCGCCGAACACCGCTTCGACTATTATGGTGCCTGGAGCGGCCTGGTCCGTGCCTGGGCGATTGCCGAAACGGGCCGGCTCGATGCGGGGCTCGCCGCCTACCAACTGGCGCTCGAGGATTTTCGGCGCACCAATGCCGGGCTTCGCCTGCCGCATTATCTGATGCTGCTCGCGAGCCTGCAGGGCAAGGCGGGACGCGTGATGCCCGCACTTGCGCTCATCGACCAGGCGGTCGCGAGTGCCGACAAGAATGGCGAGAGCTGGTGCAATTCCGAATTACACCGGCAGCGCGGCGAGTTGCTGCTGCTGAAGGACGGGAAGGACGCCGACGATCATGCCGATGCGGCGTTCAAGCTTGCGATCGAGACCGCGATCGCCCAGGGCGCAAAGCTCGGAGAACTGCGCGCCAGCGTTTCGCGCGCCAGGTTGCACGCCGCGCGCGGTCGCCGCCAGTTTGCGCGCGAGATGCTGGGGCCGATCTGTACGTGGTTCAGCGAGGGCGTTGAGAGCTGCGACCTGCTGGAAGCCAAGAGGCTGCTCGCGGAGCTGGCGGAGGATCTGGCAGACGGTCGCGTCCGGCTCAGCTCTGGCGTCGCTCGCCTTCAAAGCTGATCGAACGGCATGAGAGCGCAGCCTTCAGATGCGCCATTTGGTCGCGCACCATCCTGCTCAATCGTCGCATGGTCCGCCAGGCCTCGGTCGCCTCCAGCCACGCCTTCATGTCCCGAAACTTGCCGTAGGCCCAGGCGAAAGCCGGAATCGTCATCAGCTTGTCCCGGGTCAGGCTGAACAGCCGCTCGACCAGCACGAGCTTGAGAAGCTCGCCGACGATCAAGGTGACTGCGCTGACGAGCCACTGGCCGGTTGCGGCCAGGTAAGCAGCCAACGGTTTTACCGGCTCCAGGATCATCACCGGGACCGAGAACAACGCCAGTGAGGCGTAAGGCGACAGCGATCTGATCCAGACCCGCAATCTTCGGAACACGAGATGCCCGGCGATCCAATTCGCCACCGGCCTCGCTACCGGCATGAAAACCGCGTCGACGAGAAAATAGACCGCCGCCAAGACGTAAGTCAGAGGTTTCAGGATTCGGCTCATGGTCTGTTCCACTGTCAGATGAGCGCCAGCATCTGAACCAATATCCCCGCCGTCCCTCGGTTCCCCGCCGGCATTGCGACCTTTTGCCGGTTCGGATTCCCGGCCCCCCGATGCCCGGCGCATACGGCGAAACCGATTGCAAACGGCCCCTCCGGCTCCCGGATCATTTCCCGCGTTTATGCCATTGCGAACAAAGCAAGAATCATTGACGGTCCCCGGCCATGGAAGACGGTGCAGAGGCGGCGGCCGGCGCGGCCTATCTTGATAAGCTCAACGGAGAACAGCGCCGCGCCGCCACCTACGGTGCGGGCGGGTCTGCGACCTTTGCACCGCTGCTGGTGATTGCCGGCGCCGGCTCCGGTAAGACCAACACGCTGGCGCACCGGGTCGCCCATCTGATCGCGGGCGGCGCCGATCCCCAAAAGATCCTGCTGATGACCTTCTCGCGCCGCGCCGCCGCAGAGATGACCGGCCGCGTCGAGCGGATCACGCGCAAGGCAATGGGCACCGCCGTGATGGCGGATGCATTGACCTGGGCCGGCACCTTTCATGGCATCGGCGCGCGGCTTTTGCGCGAGTATGCCGAGCAGATCGGCCTGAATCCTGCGTTCACGATCCATGACCGGGAGGACTCGGCAGACCTGATGAACATCGTGCGGCATGAGCTCGGTTTCTCGAAAACCGAAAGCCGCTTTCCGACCAAGGGCACCTGCCTTGCGATCTACTCGCGCTGCGTCAATGCCGAGGCGCCGATCGCCGAGGTGCTCGGCGCGTCCTTTCCCTGGTGCGGCGCCTGGGCCAGCGAGTTGAAAGCGCTGTTCGCGGCCTATGTCGAGACCAAGCAGCGCCAGAACGTGCTCGATTACGACGACCTCCTGCTCTACTGGGCCCAGATGATGGGCGAGCGCGCGCTCGCGGAGGATGTCGGCGCGCGTTTCGATCACGTGCTGGTCGACGAATACCAGGACACCAACCGCCTGCAGTCATCGATCCTGCTGGCCATGAAACCCGACGGACGCGGGCTGACCGTGGTCGGCGACGATGCGCAGTCGATCTACGCGTTCCGCGCCGCGACCGTGCGCAATATCCTCGACTTTCCCGGAAAATTCTCGCCGCCGGCGGCGATCATCACGCTGGATCGCAACTATCGCTCGACCCAGCCGATCCTGGCCGCCGCCAACGGCGTCATCGCGCTCGCCAGGGAACGTTTCACCAAGAACCTGTGGACCGACCGCACATCCACCCAAAAGCCACAACTCGTCACGGTGCGCGATGAGAGCGACCAGGCACGCTGCATCGTCGAGTGCGTCCTGGAGGCGCGGGAATCCGGCACCCTGCTCAAGCAGCAGGCCGTGCTGTTCCGCACCTCGAGCCACAGCGGCCCGATCGAGATCGAACTGGCGCGGCGCAATATTCCCTACGTGAAATTCGGCGGGCTGAAATTCCTCGAAGCCGCTCACATCAAGGATCTCCTGGCCGTGTTGCGGTTCGCGGAGAATCCGAGAGACCGCGTCGCCGGCTTCCGCCTGCTGCACCTGATCCCCGGCATCGGCCCGTCCTCGGCGCAGCGCGTGCTCGATCGGGTCGCCACGGATTCTGATCCGCTGGCCGAACTGTTGCGGCTGCAGGCGCCGCCGCGCGCCGGCGAACACTGGGCACATTTCATTCAGCTCGTGAGCGACCTACGCCAGACGCATTGGCCCGCGGATCTGGAACGGGCGCGCACGTGGTACGAGCCGCATCTGGGCCGGATCCATGACGACGCCGAGACCCGCCATGCCGATCTGATCCAGCTCGCGCAGATTGCGAGTGGATATCCATCGCGCGCGCGCTTTCTCACCGAGCTGACGCTGGACCCGCCGGATGCCACCAGCGACCAGTCGGGACCGCCTTTGCTCGACGAAGACTATCTGATCCTGTCCACGATCCACTCGGCGAAGGGCCAGGAGTGGAAAGCGGTCTACGTCCTCAACGTCGTCGACGGCTGCATGCCCTCGGATCTCGGCGCGGGAACATCAGCCGATCTCGAAGAGGAGCGACGGCTGCTCTATGTCGCGATGACGCGCGCCCGGGACGACCTCAGTCTGCTCGTTCCGCAGCGCTTCTTTACCCACGCCCAGCAGGCACGCGGCGACCGCCATGTCTACGCGTCGCGAACCCGCTTCATCCCTAGGTCCCTGCTCGGCCTGTTCGAGATCACCAGCTGGCCACGGGCGACCGCCGCCGCGGCGCGCCCCGCGAGCGAGGGGCCGCGCATCGACATCGGCGCCCGCATGCGCGGCATGTGGCGCTGACGCACGGCTCAGTCTTTCCCTGGCGTTCCGGGAACTACTGGCACATTCCAAAAGTTTTGAAGGCTCCGATGACAACCGTGGAGCCGGAACATGCGTCACGTCGTATTGGCACTTCTGATCGTATTTGGACCCATATCGACCGCCTTTGCTCAACACTCCGGCACCCCGCAGGAACAGCACGCCTGCTCTCGCGATGCGTCCCGCCTCTGCCGGCAGGAACTGGGCAATGACACGGCGGTGCAGCAATGCCTGCAGCAGAACCGCGCCAAGTTGTCGCGGAGTTGCAGCAACGTGTTCGCCAGCCACGGAATGTAGCCGGCCGCCTTCCGCTACGTCTCCGAGAGACGCAGGCTGCGCCAGCTAGTTCGGATATTGCCCCGGCCGAGAAGCGGACTCCTGCGCCGCGGCCTGTCCGCGTGACCGGTACACGGTGAGGACTCGCAGACACGTCTCGAGCTTGAGCCTGACGAAATCGACCTTCATCCGGTCGAGGTCGCCGGCGGTGATGCGATAGTTGGGCGCGCCCAGGAACAACAGCGCCATCGTCGAGCCCCAGGAGAAGCCCAGCGCCTTGGCCAGGATCAGGACCGGCTCCCTGTTGCTGTCGACCAGGGTGCGCTCGACGATGTCGATCGGCACGGAACATAGCAGCGACAGGGCGACGGCCGTTTCATTGAATTTCAGCGCATAGGCAAACTCAAAAACCTTGTCTTCGGTCAGCTTGCCGGCCTCGTGAAGCCTGGTCACCGTTCGCCGTGCAGCGAAATAGTCTTTTGCAGCCGGACCAAACCGCACATGCAGCGCGCTGGCAACGTCGCTGACGGTGCGCAGGACATTGCTCTCCATGTCAGGCCGTTCTCTTGCGAGCTTGTCCTTGACCTCCGCGGTGGCCTTGGCAATCAGCTGATGAAAGAGATGGGCGGGAATGTCCCGACGAAGCCCGACATGCTCGGCAAGAATGGCATCGCCCTCGGCGCGCCGCACCAGGATCTGGAAGCCGGTGGCCGAAAACTGCGCGCCGCCGTTTGCGGCAACCGACGTGACGACCTCCCGAGAACCCCGGACGACCAGGATGTCGGTAACGGCTTCGGGGATCTGCCTGCGTTCGGAGATCGCAAGCAGATGCGGCTGACCCTTGCTGCTCGCGCAGGCGACCAGCGCCGCGACGTCGAGCCGCTCCGAATGAAGCAGCACGGGCCTTGCAACATCGATCTCGTCATCGGATGCAAGCTTCCCGACAATGGCGAACGGCGCGTTGTTGCTCCGCGCGAGCTTGCCAGCCAGGCGAACGCGCGCGTCGACTTCGATTTCATCGGCCAGCCGGCCGATGATTTCGCCGAACGTTGCGATCTGCCCTTCCGAATAGGAGCCGGCGATCAGGGTGTCGGTCGTGTGCCACAAGGCACGCAGACAGCTGTCGGCAGTTCCCTTGGCAACCGCGTCTTCCAGATCTGCCAGCAACGTCGCGTATTCAATCATTCAATCGGCTCCAGAACACTTCCAGAAGAAGTGTTGCAAAGGGCCCCCGCCGGATTACTGCCGTCCCGGATTGAAGGAGTCGTAAAATTCACGCCGACGCGGACAATGGCCTTAACGACGGGCAAACAGCTTCATTAAAATCGTTCGCATTTGGCCGTCGGATCATGCCGCGCGCGTCACTGCGCGACGCGCGCTTCGTCCTTCCTGCTCACATGCCAGAGCACGACGTGGTAATGCGGCATGTCCACGCCGGGGTGACCGGCGTTGAAGTAGAAACTGACATGGTCGACCGGTCCGGCCGTGAATCCCGCCGCCTCCAGCGTCTTGTGGTCATCGATGTCCTTGATCGGGACCATGTAGACGGTGGCTACCAAACGGTCCCTGCGGTCGAAGCACAGGAACGGTCCGAGCGGCAGCGTGTCGGGCTTGACGTAGATGATGCCCAGACCCGGAAAGAATTTTGGAAAGTTCACGAGATCGCTGACGGCCTTGAAGCCGTTCCTTTCGGCGATCTTGCGCTGATTGGGCGGCGCATGGACGACGCGGTGCTTGTGCGTCTTGTGGCTTCGGTGAGTGGCAGCTCTGGCATTCCGGACCTCGCCCGATTGCGCCCTGGTCGGCGCGATCATCTCCGGCGCGGCGGGCGCTCCCTGGCCGAATTGGGCAAGCGACTGCCGCACATCGGCAAAAAGCCCGAGCAATGCGACCAGGGCTGCGGTCATCAGCACATTGCGCATCGCGACCTCCGAATGTTCTCACCGGCGCTGATTGCGGTCCCGCCACTGCAGAAATTCGCGAAATAGTCCTTCACGGTCGGGCGTATTGCCGATTGCCTTCTGATCGAGAAAGCGGCCGAACGCGCCGCGAAGCGTAATCTCCCGCTGGACCCAGCGCTCCGCCGGTCGAAATTGCTGCCACCCCTTGAGCTGCGCGGCGAGGTTCACCTCGCGCCATTTGGGATGGTGCGCGTCGCCGAGAAATTCGCCAAAGCGCGAAAACAGCGTCTGGACGAACAACTGCAGCAGCTGAAACCGATCGCTGCGGGCCGGCCAGTTGTAGGCGAAGAGCGCGGACTCGACCGCGACGGTATCGACATGCGCACCGGCGGCGATGATGTCGGGATAGTCCTGGTGCTGGAGCGTGGTTGGCACGTAGTCCTGCTGCAGCGCCTGGGCGTAGGGGATGGACAAGAAGTGAACGCCATCGATGCGGAGGTCGTGCGCGAGGACGCTGACCGGTTGTCCCGAAACCAGCAGGGCAGCTGCAATTTGCCCCTTCCGCAACTGATCCAGCGCGGCTTCCGGCCCGAGATTCAATTCGTTGATCTTCACGTCCAGACGGTTCAACACCTCGCGGCCCAGGACCGCACCAGCGCTGTCCGCTTCACCCAGATTGACGCTCTTTCCCGCAAGATCTGCCAGGCTTGCGATCTCAGGTCGCGCCAGCAAATGGAACTCTTCGACGTAAAGTGGCGTGACATAGACAAGCTTGTCACGGATGTCTCCGAACGCCCTGCTGTCGCGGAGTCGGTCGGCCAGGACAACCGGCGCAATCGCCAAATCGGCACCGGCGAGCGTGAGGACGTCGCTGAGATTGCGGATGCCGCCATTGCCCACTATCGGCAGCACCCGCAGCGCGACCTCGCCATGCGGGCCGCTCTCCTGGCCTGAGGCGAGCGTGGTCGCAATGTCCTGGGCAATGGCGGATTCGGTGCATTGCGGCGTCCCCGCCAAAAGGCCGACGGTGGTGCGGTTCTCAGCCGGACCCACATCCTTGCCCGGAGCGGTCTGCTTCCGCAGCGGCACGCCTTCAGACGATTGGGTTTGTGCAAGCGTGACCTGAACCCGTCCGCCGGACCAGGCGGCAGCCATCAAAGCCGCGAGCAGACACACCTGCACCACGCCGCAGAGTCGCATTGTTCAGAGTCTCATCATTCAAACCTGCCAGTCTCGGTAGGCCAATCCTCCCCGCGCTCTCTCAGCAGCGGGAACGAGCCTGAGCCGACAAGTCGGTCGCTCCATCGCCAAGTCCTAAGCACAACCGGCGATCCAGGTTTGTTTCGCTCTCTAACGTTCCGACATGAGCGATGTTCCGATGCGTCTGCCGATTGCCCGGAGGCGCCAGCCCGCCCAGCATCCAAGCGGCAACATTGTCCGGCACCATCATCGATGGCATGGTTTGTTGCGCTGTCGCACATGGAGCGGATCAGTGGACCTGATCATCGTCGTCGACATGCAGGTCGGCCTGCTGGACGATTCACCCAAGCACGACCTGAGCGGCGTGCTCGATCGCATCAACGCCTTGACCGCGATGGTGCGGCGCGGAGGCGGCAAAGTCATCTGGATCAGGCATTGCGGACAGCCGGGCGAGTGTTTTGAACCGCGCACGCCGGGCTGGGAGTTTCTGCCGGCCCTGATCCGGCAGTCCGAGGACATCGTCGTCGAGAAAACGTTGAATGATCCGTTTGTCGGGACACAGCTTGCGACATTGCTGGCCGACCTCGCGCCGCGTCGGGTGCTGATCGCCGGCTGGGCGACCGATTTCTGCGTCGACGCGACGGTGCGTGCGAGCGTGTCCCGCGATCAGCACGTCGTGGTCGTGAGCGACGGACATACGTTGAGCGACCGGCCCCATCTCGGGGCCGCCGCGGTCATCGCGCATCACAACTGGGTCTGGAGCGGCCTCATCAGCACTCGCTCCATCCGTCTCGCAACGACACATGAACTGCTGTCGGAGACCGCTTCACGGAGCGATACCTGATCGATCATCCGACATGACCGGATTTGATCGGAGCCGCGACCATCTCTTCGATGGGCCGTGGCGGCACCCCGGTTCATGAGTCTCCTCATGACCGGCCTTGTGCCGGGCGTCCACGTCTTTCTACCTTGCTGCATCAAAAACGTGGATGGCCGGGTCAAGCCCGGCCACGACGAAGTGGAAAAGTCAGGGCTAGCGCCCCTTGGGAACTACACCGGCATGGTCCGCCTCTGGTGTGCGCGGCCCCTGCTGGCGGCGGTCTCGCTATGGCCCGCGACGATCCGCACACCCTCCTCGATACGCTCGATGATGTTGTCGTCGGTGCAGGACTGCAAAAAGGCGACGCCGTGCTTGCGGCAGGCGGCAAGAATGCGGTCGCGCGCCATCTGCATCTCGTTTGGATAAGGCTCGCGCGGAATCGTGCGGTAGCCGAGCGACAGGCTGAGATCGCCAGGACCGATCTCGGCAAATCCGAGCCCCGGCACCGCGATGATCTCCTCGCAATTGGCGACGCCTTCCGGGCTTTCCAGCTTGACGCCCAGCAAAAGTTCGCCGTTCGGATTGAGTGGCCAGGGATCGCAGCGATCCATGTAGTCTTCGACTGGCAGGCCCCAGACTGGCGCTGCGGTCGCCTCCGATCCGCGCCCGCGCGTGCCGATACCGAGCAGTTTTTGGCCGTCGGCGTCGGTGCCGCCGTCCGTGGTGCGCACCGCGCCCTGCATGCGCGCCAGCGGCGACGGGATTTTGGGATCGATGCCGAGCGTGTTGTGCGGATAGCGGCAGGACTCCACGAAGGCCCGCACCGCATCGGCGCTTTCGGCCTGGCACAACAAAATGCCGTGCACGCCGCGGCCGAGAATCTGGCGGAACTGCCAAGCGTTGTAGCGCACATGCGCTGCGTCGATGCCATTCACCGGCGCCTCGACGATCACTGTGGGCGTCCGATGCCCCGACCGGGTCGGCCCGGCCTCGATCATGCCACGCATGTAGTCGGCGAGTCCGGTCATGTCGAACGCACCGTGCTCCATGCCGACATTCATGTAGTCGGCCCAGGTCATGGCATCGATGCGCCCCTGCGCAGAGGTCAGCACATGGCCGCTGTGCGGGCCGTCATAATAGATCGCCTGATCCTGCTCCAAAAGTTCGACGCAGCGGTTGATGCGCTTTCCCATGATGTCCGCCCTGACAATTCTTGCGGATGAAAGCTAGCATGGCGCCGCGCGACAGCGTGATGGGTCAAACAGCGAGGCAGTCATGACGAGACGGATTTTGTGCTTTGGCGACTCCCTGACCTGGGGATGGATTGCGACGCCGGATGGCGCGCCTACGACGCGCTATCCCGCTTCCGAACGCTGGACGGGCGTCATGGCCGCCACACTCGGCAGCGGTTACGACATCATCGAGGAGGGCCTGAACGCGCGCACGACATCGATCGACGATCCCGTCGATCCGCGCCTCAACGGCTCGGCCTATCTGCCCACGGCGCTGGCGAGCCATCTGCCGCTGGACCTCGTCATCATCATGCTGGGTACGAACGATGCGAAGAGCTTTTACCGGCGCAGCTCCTACGAAATTGCGCTGGGCATGTCGAAACTGGTCAGCCAGGTGCTTGCCTCGGCGGGCGGACTCGGCACGGTCTATGGCGCGCCAAAAGCGCTCGTCGTGGCGCCGCCTCCGCTGGCCTCGCTGAGCGATCCCTGGTTTCAGGGCATGTTCGCGGGCGGACAAGACAAGACGGCCGATCTTGCGAAGCACTACAGGGCGCTCGCCAGCTTCATGAAGGTCGCGTTCTTCGACGCCGGCAGCGTGGTCGCGACCGCTGGCATCGATGGGATCCATTTCACCGCAAAGAACAATTTTGATCTTGGCAACGCGCTGGCCGGCAAGGTGGCAGAGCTGTTCGCGCCCGCGGCGTGATCAGGCGCAACGCGGCCGCACCGGTGTCAGTCGAGGCATGCGGATCATCCCATGTCCGCTGTCGCGAGCGACGATCTTTGCCCCCTGATGACGGAGACGGCAACCAGTCTCTGGCTGCTGGCTCACGGGGCGGGTGACGTTACATTGCAAATGGGTATCCCCCTCCATCTGCACGGCGTTGTGAACGGCAGGCGATCGCGGACTGCGTAACGACGGCTTCGCGCCTGCGTAATGCCCGTAGTCGTCCCAAGGAACAGAAACGATCCGATGAAAACATCCTTCAACGTCGCCGAAGCGGGCCAGGGGCCCTATCGTCCGCTCGCCATCCTGCGCTGGGTCATGGTGGTGATCTTCATTTCGTTCGGCATGCAGAAATTCACGCCGCAATCCGCGGAGGGCATCGCGCGATTCATCAGCAACAGCCCGTTCGTGTTCTGGCTGCAGATCTTCGGCCTGCGCGGAGAAGCCTATGTGCTCGGCGTGATCGAACTCGCCATCGCGGGGCTCCTCGCGGCCGGCGCATTTAGCCCGATGCTATCGGCCGCGGGCGCACTGATGGGCATCGTCACCTTTGCGGTGACCTGGTCGTTCTTCTTCACGACGCCGGGAGTCGTAAGATGGAGCTGGTCGACCGATCCGATGGCTTGGAATCTGACCGGAGAGTTTTTGTTCAAGGACATCGTGCTGCTCGGCGTCTGCATCGTGCTGCTGCTCGCCTCCCTGCCGCAGTCGGTGATCAGCTCGCGCAGCGAATAAGAGACCTGCAACAGCGCCCTACTCCGCCGCCCAAACCCGGTTGGGAGATGCCGCCCGGCAACATCACAGACCAACGCTCGAGCATCGCCGTTCTGGCGAAGTCCGCCGGTCTTTCTGTACCATCGCCGCTCATGCTGGTCCTTGCCCCAAAGGACAATATCGCTCGCGGCGCGCGCGACTAGGATTGGTCTCGCCAGTTCGATCAAGATCGAGCGTGGCGGTTTGGAGGCGCCATCACCTCCGATCGAGGAGCATGCGATTTGCTGTCTCTGCATGGAGAATGCAAACGGGCCGGTTGAAGATCGCCGAGGCCGAAAACTGACCGGAGAGGCACCACCAAGCGGAAGCAGCCGGGCCATCATTTCTGAAAAGCCACAGCGAAATGCCGGCAGAAGCGATGCGTCGGGATACGAGCTCATTTCAGCTCGAAGCATGCAGGGCTGTCATCGACAAGATCTGGTACGAGGAGAAGCCCCATGAGATCAGAGTCCAGCAGGAAGAAGCACATCAAGACGTTGCTCGCCAGCTCTGCCGCAGCTGCGACCATCGTGCTCAGCCTCTCGATGGCATCCGCGCAGTCCCGTGCCGAGGGCGGCACGACTGGGCTCACGCCCGAGCAGCGGACCGCGATCCGCGCCGTCGTCAAGGACAGGCTTTCGGACGAAATGCGCGATCGGGTTGCGGATCGGCTGGCCGACGAGGCAGCAGGCGCCACCCAGCTCACGCCCGAACAGCGCAATGCGATCCGCAGCGCCATCCAGGAGAGACTTGTCAACGAGGTCAGGGCGGAGATTGCCGACAGGCTCGTGGACAGGGTTTCGGACCAGTTGCGAGCAGGCGCAACCACGGGGACGACCGGCGCGGCCGGGCTCCAGCCCGAGCAGCGGAACGCGCTTCGCAGCACCATCAGGCAGGGGCTCGCGGACGAGATGGCGGGCAGGCTCGCCGATCGGGTCGGCGAGGAGGCGGCCGGGGCGACGCAGCTCACGCCCGACCAGCGGAACGCCATCCGCAGCGCGATCCGCGACAGGCTTGCCGACGCGGCCAGGGCGGAGGTCGCAGACAGGATCGTGGACAGGATCGCCACGCAGATGCGAGGCTCCGGGACTGCGGGGACAATCGGCGCGGCGGGCGGCGGAGCGGGCGGTGCGGCAGGGCTCACCCCCGAGCAACGGAACGTCCTTCGTAGCGCCATCAGGGAGAGGCTTGCGGACGAAGTGCGGGAGAGGGTCGCGGATCGACTCGCCGACGATTCGGCGGGCGCGACCCAGCTCACACCCGAGCAGCGGAGCGCGATCCGCAGCGCAATCCGGGAGAGACTTGCGGACGCGGTCAAGGCGGAGGTTGCGGACAATCTCGCGGATGGGCTTGCGGAGCAGATGCGGTCGAGCGCGATTAGCGGAGCCCAGCTTACACCGGAGCAGCGGAGCGCCATCCGCAGCGTCATCAGAGAGAGGCTTGCCGACCAGATGCAAGGAAGACTCGCGGATCGAGTTAGCGACGCGGCGGTCGGCGCGATCCAGCTCACGCCGGAGCAGCGAAGCGCCATCCGCAGCGTCATCAGAGAAAGGCTTGCAGACGAGGTCTCGTCGGGGATCGGGGAGAGGTTCGCCGACAACCTTGCGGACCAGATGCGAGGGAGCACGGCCGGCCCGGCTGCCGGCGGAGCGCAGAGGCTCACCTCGGACCAGCGCAGCGCCATCCGCGGTGTCCTCAGCGACCGGCTTGCGGACGCGATGCAGGGACGGATCGCGAGCAAGGTCAGCGACGACGCGGCTGCCAGCCTCCAGCTCACGCCCGAGCAGCGTGATAAGCTCCGCAGCGTCCTTAGGGAGAGGCTTGCGGAGGAGGTGAGAACCGACCTTGCCGACAGGCTTGCGGACCGGGTCGCCGACGAAATGCAGACGAGGACCGTGGGCCAGAGTCGTTGATCAGGTCTCGCTAGGGCGCGCGTGGATCAGTGGTGCTTCACGAGTCCTACTCCGCCGCCTGCCGCACGTGGCGGGCGGTGGGAGTGCGCATGGTCACGAGTTCTTCGGCCGCGGTCGGGTGCAGCGCGAGCGTGGCGTCGAAAGCCGCCTTGGTCGCCTTCATCTTCACGGCGATCGCCACCGCCTGGATGATCTCGGCGGCGCCATCGCCGACGATGTGGCAGCCGAGCACGCGGTCACTCGCGCCGTCGACCACGAGCTTCATCAACACGCGCGTGTCGCGGCCGGACAGCGTCGCCTTGATGGGGCGGAAACTGGTCTTGTAGACGTCGACATGGCTGAACTGCACGCGCGCCTCGGTCTCGGTCAGCCCGACGGTGCCGACTTCGGGCTGGCAGAACACCGCGGTCGGTGTGTCCCTGTGATCGACCTGCACGCTGCGACCGCCGAACACCGTGTCGGCGAAGGCATGGCCCTCGCGGATGGCGACCGGCGTCAGATTGAGGCGGTGGGTGACATCGCCGATCGCATAGATGTTGTCGACCGACGTTTTTGAGAAATGGTCGACCGCAATGCCGCCATTGACCGGGTTGATGGCGACGCCGGCATTCTCCAGGCCGAGATTGGCGACGTTCGGATGGCGGCCGATCGCGAACATCACCTTGTCGGAGGCGATGCTCGAACCATTCGACAGATGAGTGGTGAAGTCATCGCCATGCCGGTTGACGCTGGTGACGGTGCAGCCGGTCAGGATGGTGATGCCCTCCTTCTCCATCTCGCCGCGGACATGGGCGCGGACGTCGTCATCGAAGCCCCGCAAAATGTTGTCGCCACGATAGATCACGGTGACGTCGGAGCCGAAATTCGCGAAGATGCAGGCGAACTCCAGCGCGATGTAGCCGCCACCCTGGATCACGATCCGGCGCGGCAGCTTTTCAAGATGAAACGCCTCGTTGGAGGAGATCACATGCTCGATGCCGGGAATGACAGCGCCATGATTTGGCGCGCCGCCGGCGGCGATCAGGATATATTTCGCACGGATGGTCTTGCCATCGAGCAGGCGGACGGTGTGCGCGTCTTCCAGCACCGCGCGGGTCTTGACGATGCGCGCGCCGGATTTTTCGACGTTGGCGGTATAGGCCGCTTCCAGTCGCGCGATCTCCTTGTCCTTGTTGGCGATCAGCGTCGGCCAGTCGAAGGTCGCGTTCGGAATGCTCCAGCCAAACCCTTTGGCATCGGCGAGTTCCTGGCGGACATGCGAGCCGATGACGAACAGTTTTTTCGGCACGCAGCCGCGGATCACGCAGGTGCCGCCCATCCGGTATTCTTCGGCGATCATGACGCGGGCGCCGTGGCTCGCCGCGATGCGGGCGGCGCGGACGCCGCCTGAACCGCCTCCGATCACGAACAGGTCGACGTCGAACTCAGCCATCTCAGAACCTCGTTCCAACGTCGACCTGAGTGTTTGGTCAGATCTGCTTGCCGCGCTTGCGCATCTCGGCGCGGAACTGCGCGTTGACGGTCTCGGAGAATTGCTGCGCCCATTGGTTCATGTAGGACATCGAGAACTGGATGGCGCGGGGCTCGTTGCTGAGCAGCTTCTGGCCCAGCGGCGACTTGTAGAACGTCACGAGGTCCTTCAGTTCCTGCTCGGAAAACTCGTTGCAGTAGATCTGCGCCATGCCCTCGCCGATCTCCTTCTCCTTGCCGGCGAAGGCCTGCGCCACCACGACCGCGACGTCGTTGAGATCCTTCTGATAGTTGAGATTCTGCTGGATCAGCGCATCCTTGGTCTGCTGCACGATGCCGGGAACGGCGTTGCCGTACATCGCCCCGGCGTTTTTCAAGGCCAAAATTTCCCTGGCCGCAGCCATCGCCGCCGGCGTTCCCGGCTTGAGCGGCGGCGGCGATCCCTGCTGCTGCGCGGTGGCCGGAAGCCCGAGCAACGCCAGCCCCAGCACAAGGCCGGCGGCCGATAGCATCCTCAATACGCTCTTCATTCCTAGTCTCCCCTGAGCTTTGCGGCCTTACGTCCGCTCCACGACGCGAATTCCTTCCGCGCTCGCCAACACGGCCATGCTGGCCAGTCCAATGAACAAACCGTGTTCCATCACCCCGGGTATCCGGCTCAAGCTATCTGCCAGATGCGGGGCATCGACGATCCGCCCCAGATGGGCATCGACAATCCAGTGGCCGCCGTCGGTGACAAAAACGTGGCCATCTTTGGCCGTGCGCAACACCATTTGCCCGGAAACGCCGCATTGCGCAAATGCCTGGCCCAGCGCACGCCGCGTCGCCGCCAGACCGAAGGGAACCACTTCGATCGACAGCGGAAAGCGGCCGAGTGTTTCCACCCATTTCGTCTGATCGGCAATCACGATCATGCGATTTGATGCGCTGGCAACGATTTTTTCCCGGAGCAGCGCCCCGCCGGCGCCCTTGATGAGGCAAAGCGTCTGATCGATCTCGTCGGCGCCGTCCACCGTCACATCGAGGCTGTCGACCTCGTCCAGTGTCGTGAGCGGAATGCCATGGCGCTCAGCATCGCGCCGCGTGGCCTCCGACGTCGGCACGCCGACGATCTTCAGTCCGCCCGCGACCCGCTCGCCGAGCAGCTCGATGAAATGTTTCGCCGTCGAACCGGTCCCGAGGCCCAGGCGCATGCCGCCCTGCACCTCTTCGAGCGCGCGCGCCGCCGCCTGCCGTTTCAGCGCTTCCATGTCCATGTGCAAAAGCCCCCGCAAGCCCCGTTTTCGGCGGCCTGTCTAGCTTTGTTTTGCGTCGGGGAATAGCGCTTTTGGCGCGCAGAAAGCATCGGATTCGGCGCTATTCGCCACCACCTGGTCCATTGCGGCCTGGATCGCGGCGAATCGGCCGTCGACGTGTTCACGCATGTTCGGATGCGTGAACAGGTACAATTCGTTGTCCCTGATCGCACCGAGGACACGCGCGGCCACCTCGGCGGGGTCGAGCCCCGCCTCGATGCGTTTTGCGATCTCGGCGATCATCAGCGCGGACGGGCCCGCCGGATCGAGCGCTGGCGGCTCGCCATAGCGCTGCGGCCGGTTGCGCCCACTCTCGCCGATCCGGGTGCGCACGAAGAACGGGCACAGCACGGTCACGCCGATGCCATGCGGCGCGAGCTGCACCGCAAGTCCCTCCGACATCGCCACCACGGCGAACTTGCTGGCGGCGTAGGGGCTGAAGCCGAGCCCTGCATTCATCCCGGCCATCGACGCCGTATTGACGACGTGTCCGCCTTGGCCATGCGAGCGCATATGCGGCAGGAACGAGCGCAGGCCGTGCACCACGCCCATCAGGTTGACGTCGATGACCCAGCGCCAGTTGTCGATCGAGATGGCGTCGATGCCCCCGCCGGCCGCGACGCCGGCATTGTTGCAAAGCACATGGACCTTGCCGAATGCCGCAAGCGTTTCCTGTGCGGCGCGCTCGACGCTGTCGGGATCGGCGACATCGCAGACGACGCCGCGCACGGTGTGCGGAGCGAGGCACCTGACGGCCGCCGTCAGCACATCCTGCTCGATGTCGGCCAGCATCACCTTCATGCCGGCTTCGCCGAAGGCTTTGGCCATGGCGAGGCCAATGCCGGACGCCCCGCCGGTGATGAATGCCGTCTTGCCGCGAAGCTCCTGCATCGTCTCTCCCCATATTTTGCCACGTCGGTAGCATACTGCGCTTGCATCGTCGAACCAGGATGGATAGCGAGAGGCGGGATGAGCATGGACAGCACCATCGTCTTCGACCTCGACGGCACGCTCGTCGACACCGCGCCCGACCTGATCAACGCCCTCAATCATGTGCTCGACCGCGAGGGCCTGCCATCCGTGCCGCTCGCCGCCGCGCGCAACATGATCGGCGCCGGGGCACGCAGGCTGATCGAACGGGGGCTGGAGGCCGACGGGCGCCAGGTCGGGCCTGACGATATCGCCCGGATGACGAGCGACTTCATCGACTATTATGCCGATCACATCGCCGAGCATTCAAAGCCCTTCGAGGGCCTGGAGGACGCGCTGGACCGGATGGCAGTGCGCGGTTACTCCTTCGCGGTCTGCACCAACAAGCTTGAATGGCTATCGAAGCGACTCCTTGACGAACTCCGATTAAGTCGCCGCTTTGCCGCGATCTGTGGGGCCGACACTTTTGGCGTCTCCAAGCCGGACCCCGCCATTCTGCGGCAGACGATTGCCCTCGCCGGCGGGCAATTGGCGAGCGCCATCATGGTCGGCGATGCCGGGACCGATGTCGGCGTCGCACGCCGCGCCGGTATTCCCGTGATCGGCGTCGATTTCGGCTACACCGACACGCCAATGGCCGAGCTGAAGCCCGACCGCCTCATCAAGCATATGTTGGAGCTGCCCGAAGCGGTGGAAGATTTGATCAAAATTTCCACACCTTGAAGCAAGGTATCGTTGTCCGGGCAAACCGACTTTCCACAGGGTATTAACCATTCATTAACTATGTTTGTCCGCCCCGTTGCGCCTCTGTTCCGGCGCTCCTATGGTCTCGGCTGGGGAATGTGGCGGATTGCCACAGGGTTATGGGTGGACGAATACCATGCGTCGTGTCGTCGTGATCGCCGTGGCGGGACTGAGCCTGGCCGGCTGCTCGTCGTTTTCGCTGGATGCTTTCAAGTCGGCACCGCCGACAGTACAGGTCCAGCTCGAATCCAACCCGCCGGGCGCGGACGCAAAGACCTCGCTCGGGCCGGGCTGCAAGACCCCCTGCTCCGTCTCGGTTCCGGCGCCGGAGGGCGACAATTTCTCGGTCAGCTACGCGCTCGCGAAATACCAGACGGCGACCGTTCAGGTGCAGGTGACGCGGACCTCCGGCGGGCTCACGAGCCCCGACACGGCGGCGGCCGAGCCCAATCCCGTCGTCGCCGAGTTGCAACCGCTCGCCCCACCGCCCAAGGCCCACAAGCCGATGCGGCCGAAAAAACCCCGGGCGCCCAAGGCGGCCGCGGCACCGGCGCCGGCGGAATCCGCCTTCCCCGATCCGAATGCGGCCGCGCCGCAGCAGGCGGCGCCGAGCCGCTGATGCCGCACACGGGGCTCGCAAGGCCCCATCCATCTGCCGATTGTCCGCGGGGCCTTTGATGCCTAGATTGTCGCAAGGACCAGCCCTTGTGATAAAGCGCAGGCATGACCGAGATCATTGCACCCGCATCGCTTTCGCAGCCGATGACCGACCCGTTCGGGCGGAGCATCAGCTATCTGCGCGTCTCGGTGACGGACCGCTGCGACCTGCGCTGCTTCTATTGCATGGCAGAGGACATGACGTTCCTGCCCAAGGCCGATCTGTTGACGCTGGAAGAGCTGGACCGCCTCTGTTCGGCTTTCATCGCCAAGGGCGTCAAGAAGCTGCGGCTGACCGGGGGCGAGCCGCTGGTACGGCGCAATGTGATGTCGCTGGTGCGCTCGCTGTCGCGGCACCTCGCCAGCGGCGCCCTGCGCGAACTGACCATGACCACCAACGGCACGCAGCTCGCGCGCTTTGCCTCCGAATTGCGCGACTGCGGCATCCGCCGCATCAACGTGTCGCTGGATACGCTCGATCCGGTCAAGTTCAAGAGCATCACCCGCTGGGGCGAGCTCGACAAGGTCAAGGCCGGCATCGAGGCCGCACGGGCGGCGGGCATCGGCGTGAAGATCAATGCGGTGGCGCTGAAGAACCTCAACGAGGAGGAAATCCCCTCTCTGATGGAGTGGGCGCACGATAAGGGGATGGCGCTGACCCTGATCGAGGTGATGCCGATGGGCGAAATCGGCGAAGGGCGCATCGACCAGTATGTACCGCTGTCGCTGGTGCGTGCGCGGCTCGCCAAGCATTACACGCTGACCGACCTCGACGAGACGACCGGGGGACCTGCCCGCTACGTCCGTGTCGCCGAAACCGGCGGCACGCTCGGCTTCATCACGCCGATGACCCATAATTTCTGCGAATCCTGCAACCGCGTCCGCATCACCTGCACCGGTACATTGCACACCTGCCTCGGCCACGAGGATGCCGCCGATCTCCGCAAGCCGCTGCGGGCGTCGGCCGACAACGATCTGCTCGCCGCCGCCATCGACCGCGCCATAGGGCTGAAGCCCAAGGGGCACGATTTCATCATCGACCGCAGGCATAACCGGCCAAGCGTCAGCCGCCACATGAGCGTCACCGGCGGTTAGAGTCTCCAGCCGCAGAAGCTGCTCACCTCCGGGGAGAGGTCGGATCGCATCACAAGATGTGATCCGGGTGATCGAACCTCATCTCGTCAGTGTTTGCAGCATGCCCGGCGCTCAACCAGGTTAACCTCCTCTGCGCTCAAGTCGTTGAGGGCGCGGCAATTTGTCCATTTTCCGATTGACGGCGCAGCCTCGCGCTGAAATGGTGCGTCTGCCTCTGGTCTGCCGGCTAGGATAAGCCAGCCGCGCGTCACCGCCGCGGTCAAGACGGCAAGGCGCACCATTCGGGAGGATGTTGGCTGCAATGCTCCGGACAATGAGCCGCGAATCGTCGGCCTTTTGCGCGGCGCCGATTTGCGCTGCAGCACTCCCCTGATGTCATGACCAGGTGAAGGCGGCCGCCGGAGACCACGATGCGTCAATTGTTGGGCGTCAGCAACGCCATCGACCAGCTCAACGAGAAGATCGGCTATTTCTGCAATCTCTTGGTGCTGCTGTCCTGCCTGGTGAGCGCCGCCAACGCCATGATCCGTTATGCCTTCGACTATTCATCGAACGGCTGGCTGGAGCTGCAATGGTACATGTTCGCCATCATGGTGATGTTCGGCGCCTCCTACACCTTCAAGCGCAACGAGCATGTGCGGGTCGAGATCTTCTATCTCTTCCTCTCCGAGCGCGGCCAGCTCTGGCTCGACATGATCGGCACGCTGTTCTTCCTGATCCCGGCCTGCCTGCTGCTCGCCTATCTCTCCTGGCCGTTCTTCATGCAGGCCTATTCGGTCGGAGAAATGAGCGGCAATGCCGGCGGCCTGCTCCGCTGGCCGATCAAGTTCGTGATCCCCGCGGGCTTCGTCATGCTGGCCCTGCAAGGAGTTTCGGAGGTCATCAAGCGCATCGCGGCCCTGCGCGGCGAACTGACCATCGACGCCAAGTATGAGAGGCCGACCCAATGATTACGCTGGAGATGATGCCGCCGTTGATGTTCGGCGGCCTGGTTCTGGCGATGCTGATCGGCTTTCCCGTCGCCTTCACACTCGCCGCTGTCGGCCTGTCGTTCGGCTTCCTCGCAATCCATCTCGGCTTCTTCGACCTGAACTTTTTGCAGGCCATTCCCGGCCGCGTGTTCGGCAGCGTGCTCTCCAACGAACTGCTGCTCGCCATCCCCTTCTTCACCTTCATGGGCTCGGTGCTGGAGCGGTGCGGGCTCGCCGAGGACATGCTGGATTCGATGGGCCAGCTGTTCGGGCCGGTCCGCGGCGGGCTCGGCTATTCCGTCATCATCGTCGGCTTCATCCTCGGCGCCATCACCGGGACGGTGGCGGCGCAGGTCATCGCGATGGCGCTGATCTCGATGCCGGTGATGATCCGCTACGGCTACAACATGCGCTACATCACCGGCGTGCTGGCCGCCTCCGGGACCATCACCCAGCTGGTGCCGCCCTCGCTGGTGCTGATCGTGCTCGCCGACCAGCTCGGCAAGTCGGTCGGCGACATGTATCTCGGCGCCTGGGGCCCGTCGGTGTTCCAGATC
>NZ_JAFATE010000887.1 GCF_019244115.1 Bradyrhizobium sp. | reverse complement strand
TTGCCCGTGGGTAAGAAAAACAGCGCTTCCACAGTAGCGGGCATAGCGATGTAGCGGGTACCAGCAACTCGAACCTCCGATGCCTCGCACGCAGCGATGTGCTGACGGTGGCCGCTTTCGCGCGTGGAGCGTCCAGTTGGCTAAGCTCCCTCGCTGCGAGAGGCACTTCCTTATTTGGAAATGCCTGCTAAGCAATTGATATTACTAAGCACGAATTCGCGCGTTTTTTCCAAATGAGCGTTGAAATCGTTCAATAATCAAGCTGATTTTGATTCCGCCATTCGGAGGTTCGATCCCTCCCGCCCCAGCCATTGATATTGCTAGTAAAACCGTCTGTTTCGTCACTTCATTCGGCAGACGGCACAGCGCGCGTGAGCTGTGGACTATCGCTGCTTTTGCTGCCACTGCACAAATTTCTGCAGCAGCGTCTGCGATTCATCCGCCGTTGTTTGAGCCGCTCCAGCCGATCTGCCGTCTTGCGATTTTTCAAACTGGAGGAATTTTTGCAGCAGCGCTTGAGATTCGCCAGACCCGTTGGCCGCTCCCGTCGACGTTGGATCGCTCCCCTGGGATTTGGGTATCATGCTGAAGAAAAGGAAGCCGATGATCGCGACAACGCCAATCGTGGCGGCGAGGCGGCCAGCAGCGCCGAACCGGGCGCGTGGTCGATCGGGTTGATGGACGGTCTCGGGGTCCAGCGGATGCCGCTTGGATCTGGCCACGGCCTCCGTGAGCATCTCATCAAACCCGGACGGAGACGAAGCGGGACGGATGGGCCTGGCCTGCGGGTTCGCCTTGTTGCGCACCGAGCGCGGCGCATAGTGCAAGGGATCGTTGGGGTCGTTCGGATTGGAATCGTCCCCGGAACTGACGAAATTCATTGACGCTACTCCTCACAACAACGTCGGATCATTGCACCGGATTGCCCGTCCGGGCCCCAGGTCCGCTGGGACAGGAAAGCCTGCACAGTAATCGCGGCCGCATCCGCTTGCGAATCCTAAGTCCTGTTCCGGTTCAGGAACAAGGAAAGTGTTGCAACGTCGACACGGAAAGTGTGCAGAACTCTGCGAACGCCACCCAAGCGTGGATCAGGCGGGGCGGGCAGGATCGTTCAGACGGCATCGGCTGGGTTGGCCGGCAACGTGAACTGAAATACCGCGCCGCGCGGTTGGTTGGCGCTCGCCCACAGGCGTCCATTGTGGGCATCGATGATTGAACGGCAGATGGCCAGACCCATGCCCATGCCCTCAGGCTTGGTGGTGTAATAGGGATCGAAGACATGCTCGAGCGTTTTCGCATCGAGTCCTGGGCCAGAATCAGTCACCCGGACCAGAACGGAGTTCGCTTCGGCCGGCGCGGTGGTGATCAGCAAGTCTCGCGCGCCGTCCGCGACGGTGGACATGGCCTGGATCGCGTTCACGACGAGGTTGAGCAAGACCTGCTGCAACTGCACACGATCGCCATCGATCGGCGACAATCCCTCGGCGAGTTGCGTCTGCACCGAAATCGCGTTCTTCAGTGCTTCACTGGCGCTGAAAACGATCACCTCGCGGATCACCTCGTTCAAATCCAGGCGCTCCTTGCGTGGCGGCGCCTTCTTGAAGAGTTCACGCATTCGGCGGATCACGTCGCTGCTGCGATTGGCGTCCTGGACGATCTGCTCCAGCGAGAATTGCGCTTTCTCGACATCCGGCGGCTTCCTGTCGAGCCAGCGCAGCGCCGCGCTGGCGTTCATGGCAACGGCACTGATGGGCTGGCTGACCTCATGGGCGATCGAGGCGGTCAACTGGCCCATGGTGGCGACCCGGTTGGCATGCGCCAGCTCGAGCTGCTTCTCCTGATAGCGCCGCTCGCTCTCGCGTGCTTCCGCTTCCGCCCGCTTGCGCTCCGTCAAGTCGAGCACGAAGGAAATGCTTTGCTCGGAGGATCCCGCAAGCAAGGCCGAGCCGATCAGCACTGGGACCCGGCTGCCGTCCTTTCGGAAGAATTCCTTCTCGCGAGGCGGCACCTGCCCCGACGACCGGAGTTGATCGACCCGCTGCGCGTCGTCGACGCGGTGATCCGCCGGCGTCATGTCCTTCCAGCCGATCGCGCCGGAGACCAGCTCCTGCCTGGTGTAGCCGGTCATGCTCAGAAAGGCATCGTTGGCGTAGCTGATGTCGCCGTGTGCATTCCAGAACAGTATTCCGATGATGTTGGAATCGACCAGCCGTCGGATGCGGGCCTCGCGTTCCCAGAGATCGCGATAGAGCAGAGTGTTCTCGAGCGAGATCGCGGCCTGAGCCGCCAACAGTTCCAGCACCGCGATCCGGTCCGGCGTGAAAGCGTGGGTGGTCAGGGTATTCTCGAAATAAAGCAGCCCGATCAACTTCCCCTGTTTCATCAGCGGCAGGCAGAGGATCGATCTGGGATGTCGTCGATGCAGGTAATCTTCATCGCAAAGCGAATCGGGGCGCGATGCATCGTCGAGAATGACGGTCTCTTGCGTGCGAATGACGTAGCGCAGCAGCGACTCCGGACAATCGGGACCGGAGATCGGTGCCTCGCACATCACGACCGCGAACTCGTCGCCGCGCGACTGGCCCTGGGCCTGGATGCGAAAGTCATTGTCTCTCGACAGGATCAGCAAGCCGCGGTCCGCGCCGGCGTTCTGCAGCGCGATTTTCATCAACGTCTGGATCAGTCCGGGCAGCTCGATCTCACTCGATACAGCCTGCGAAGCCTTGACCACGGTGTTGACGTCCATTTGCTGGACCTGATCGCTCGCCTTTGCGGCTATGCCGCCGTCTTCGGTCACGTGCAGCCGCGGGTAGAGCCGTTCGAGCTGCCTCACCTTTCCGTCGGCGCCCCAACGAAGATACCCATAGCGGGCATCGCGCAGATAGACATAGGCGATCTTGTCGAATCCACGCGTCGCGTAGAAACGCCCGGCAAGTTCGTTCGCGATCGCTTCGTTGTGGATAAAGCCGTTGGTACGCGCCGCGGCGATGGCTTGATCGTACAAGCGCATCGCCTCGAGCTCGCGTCCTTCGATGCGCGCGATCTCCGCAGTGACGATCGCGGCGCGGTCGGCAAAGTCCTCCGGACAGATGTCGGCCCATTGCTGAAGCTGACGATGGTGGGTTGCCAGCGACTTAAGCTGCAGGGCTCGCTCAGCGGCGGACGCCGCATCGTCGAGCCCGGCTTGCGCGAGCGCGGCATAAAAATGGAACTCCACCCGCAGAAAAAGCGCTCTCGACGTCCAGAGCAGCCGTTCCGCTTGCGCCGCCGCCGCGATCGCCGCGGAATCGTCGGCGAGGACGCGTGCCTGCAGCTTGTGGATCCAGTACCAGTACGCCGCGTGCACCAGGTGCGGATCCGCCTCCAAACGGCGTTCGAACTGCTCCTCGTTGAAGATGGCGTCATCGAAGCAGCCGAACTTGGAGGTGAGGCCGCGCAGGGTCCGGATCAGCTGGACCTGGCCGCTGATCCTGTCGACCGCCAGGTCCACCCGCGCCTGGCGGGCGAAATCAAGCCCGGCCTCGGCCTCCCGCTGCACTTCGGCAAGCGGATCGCCGCAGGCCAGAAGATGCGTTACGAAGTGATGACGGCAAAAGCTGGCGTAGTTGAAATCGCCGACCTGCTGCGCTGCATCGAAGGCCCGCCGGAACAGCGGCCGGACCGACCGGATACGCCGTCCCCAGTTACCGAAGCCCAGATAGACGCGGGCCTTGAAGTGCTCCGATCCGTGCCTTTCGACGAGGTCGAGGCCGAGTTGGGCGAAGCGATAGCCCGCTGCATAGTCGCCGAAGTCGGGCCCAAGCACAGTGCCGAGCACGATGTAGGCGAGGCACGATGCATCGGAGTTGCCGTACTCCAGGCTAAGGTTCGCCATGCGTCCGATGATGAGGCGGCGCAGGTCATCGGAGATGTACCAGGCCGGCGAGACAAGCACCGTGAGCACGTCCATGGTTCCGCAGGCGACCGGATCGGTCATCCGCGGCAGCTCGAGCAGTGCCTCGATCGGGTGCCTTCCGATCTGCCGCCACATCCGCTCGTATTCGCGGCTGACCTCCGCCGACGACGGCTCGGCCGGCCACGCGATGCCGACGCGGCGCAGGTAGGCGAGGGCGATCTCGATGTCGCGGTCTTCCGGCTCCATCTGCAATCGGGTGACCGCGGCGAGATCAGGGAGCGTGGCGGCATGGCTTGCCAGCTCCGCAAGGCGTGTTTTCGCGGCCGCCCGCTCGCCGGTCACAAACTCGCACTCGGCGCGGCGCAGCGCCAGCGCAAAGCTGACCGGGTAGTGCCGCTCCCAGCGGTCCTCTGCCAGCATGGCCTCGCCCGCCCTGAAGTGGGCCAGGGCCATGGCGAAGGCCGTCGTTGCCATGGCGCGCTGGCCGGCCAGCAGGTTCAACTCGGCGACCTTCTCGCGCTCCGCAGACATGGTGATCAAGAGAGCGCCGCGGTTGAGCTGGCCAACGAGGTCGAAGACCTTTTCCTCGATTGCGTCCGGTGGCGTGCGCGCCAGCAACAGCCGGCCGATCCGCAGATGGGCTGCCGCCCGCTCATATTCCGGGATCAGCGCATAGGCCGCTTCCTGGAAGCGGTCATGGACGAACCGATAAGCGGCTGCCTGGAGTTCGACCAATTCCTCTCGAACGGCCGGCCAGAGAGCCGCATGAACCTGTTGCTCGGAGACCCCGAGGATGATCGAAAGCATCGCGGTCTCGGCGATATTTCCGAGACAGGCCATCTGTTGCAGGGCGGTTTGCGTCGCGACCGGCAGCCGGAAGATCTTCCCGAGCATGAGGTCCACGACATTGTCGGTATATCGCTTGGCGTGAATGCGATCGAGATCCCAGCACCAGCGCGCCGCATCATGGTCGAAGGCGAGCATTTCTTCCTGGGCGAGCGAAAACATGAACTGGATGGCGAAGAACGGATTGCCGCCGGTCTTCTCGAGCACCAGCTGCGCGAGTGGTGCGGCGCGCGCCGTCTCGCAGCGCAGTGCGTCCGCAATCAACTGTCCGAGATGCTCGCGGCCGAGCGGCGCAAGCGTGATCTCCGTGAGCCTTCTGCCTGCGGCCTTGATGGCCTCGAGCATGCGCGTCAGTGGATGAGCGGTACCGACCTCGTTGTTCCGATAGGCGCCGATCAGCATCAGGTGCTTCAGATCCGAGCCGATCAACAGATCCTCCAACAGATCGAGCGACGCCGCATCGAGCCATTGCAGATCGTCGAGAAAGAGCACCAGCGGATGTTCGGATCGGGCAAATACACCGATGAACCGTTCGAACACGCGTTGAAAGCGGCCTTGCGCGTGCTGCGGTGGAAGTTCCGCGACTGCCTGTTGCTGACCGATGATCAGCTCGAGTTCGGGGATCAGATCGATGATCAGCTGTCCATTCGAGCCTAGCGCCTCCAGGAAGTCGTTACGCCACGCGCTCAGTTCCGCGTCACTCTTGCCGAGCAGCGGCCGAACGAGGCTTTGGAACGCCTGCGCGAGCGTCGCATAGGGGACATCGCGCTTGTGCTGATCGAACTTGGCCGAGGCAAACAGGCCGCGCGCCGGCACCAACGCCTTGTGCAGTTCATTGACAACGGAGGATTTGCCGATGCCGGAATATCCCGAAACCAGCACCAGCTCCGGCGCGCCGCTCTTGACGATGCGGTGGAAGCAGGTGAGCAGGGTTTCGACCTCGCGTGCCCTCCCATACAGCGTCTCGGGGACCAGCAGCCGGTCGGGCGCATCATGTTCGCCAAGCGGGAAATCGTCGATCTGGCGGCGCAGCTCCCATTGGGCAAGACAGTGCCGCAGATCCCGCTCTGCGCCGGCCGAGGTCTGGTAACGCTCCTCGGCCATCTTGGCGAGCAACTTCAGAACGAGCCGGGAAACCGCCGCCGGCACACTCGCTAACCGATCGTTTGGCGGTGTCGGCTTTCTGGCGATATGGCAGTGCACCCACTCCATCGGATCGGAGGCGGTGAATGGAAGCGAGCCGGTGAGTATCTCGTAGAGCGTGACGCCGAGTGAGTAGAGGTCGCTTCTGGAGTCGATCGAACGGTTCATGCGCCCGGTCTGCTCGGGTGCCATGTAGGCGAGTGTGCCCGCGATCTGGTCTGGGGGTGCCGGAGACTGCCGTTCGCGCGGCCGGCGCGATGCAAAGCCGAAGCCAGTGAGCCGCACGTCTCCGCTCGCGCGGTTCACCAGGATATTGGCTGGTTTTATATCCTTATGCACGAGGCCGCGCTGATGGACCTTGCCCAGGGCTGCGGCGATCTGGATGGCGAGGCGCAGGAAGCCTCCGATCTCCATTGGGGTGCCGATCAGCCGGGAGAGTGGTTCGCCGCCATGATCCTCCAGCACAAGGATGGTGCGGGTCGGATCCTGCACGAGCTCCAGCGGCCTCGCTGCCCAGGCGCCGTCCAGTTCGTGTCTCAGCTCATATTCGTTTACGAGGCGATCGAGGCTCGGCGGGGTCGGATGCTCTGCGGCCGCAAACACGGCCAGTACGACGTTTCGTTTGCCATCGACGCCTTCACGGTAAGCTCGGCACAACAGAAGCCCTTCATCATCAGACAAGACCTGTGGGCTACAGGCCCAACCTGCACCCATGAACGGCGAAAGGTTCATGTCGACCAACCATGCCGCAGTCCAATTCGCTTCCGAGCATCAAGGATGCTCGCCAGATTGGCCTGTGGTATCCAACTACGAGAGATGAGACGCCCATTCGATGCGCGACACGGGCCATCAGCCCTCACGCCCTTATCTCGGCACCTTGCTTCGAATGGCTGACCCAAGCACGTTCAAGACGTGTCACCAGAACACATGAGTTCCTTATGAACGCTTATATGAATTCACCTCAAATCCGTCAACTTGGCCCAGACCGAACTGGCTATCGAGCATCTCCACCGAATTTGCGGCGGCATATATCAATCGGGCAGCTCTCTTCAGGGGTCCTTGATCCTCACGGCCCTGCGGCGGGGCACGATACCGCTTCTGGGATACGCCGACACATCCTATGATGCCGGCGGCGTTGGCGGAGTTTGGCGATGAAGGTTTCGAAAAGCGACGTTCTGATCGTGGTCGACGTGCAAAATGATTTCTGCTCCGGCGGCGCGCTCGCCGTACCCGACGGCGAAAAGGTCGTTCCCGCGATCAATCGCATCGCGGAGAAGTTCGACAACGTCGTCCTCACCCAGGATTGGCATCCGGGGAATCACGTCTCCTTCGCGGCCAATCATCAGAACAAGCGTCCGTTCGAGATGATCGATCTCGCGTACGGACCACAGGTGCTCTGGCCGCTTCATTGCGTTCAGGGCAGCCTTGGCGCGGACTTTCACCATGGGCTCGATACCGATCGTGCGGGCCTCGTGCTGCGCAAGGGCATGCATCACGACATCGACTCCTATTCGGCATTCTACGAGAACGACCACACCACCCCGACCGGTCTTGCCAGCTATTTGCGCGAACGCGCTTTGAACACCTTGTTCTTCGTCGGTCTGGCGTTTGATTTCTGTGTCCGCTACTCGGCCGAGGATGCGCACCGTGCGGGCTTTGAGGCCGTGGTGATCGAGGAGGCCTGCCGCGGCATCGATCTCGACGGGTCAGTCGCAGCGACCCATGCGAGTTTCAAATCTCTCGGTATTCCCATCGTCGGTATCGAGGCGTTCTTCTGACATTTGGCGCTTGGGATTTTCGCCGGCCAGAGCAGGGGCGTGCCCGGGTGCGCGGCACGACATTTGCTTGAATGTTGGCAGCCGACGTCGGTTAACGGTCCCGGTGCGCGGCTAGGCCCGGCGCATCCTCATACCCGGCAAGGATGCGTCGGGCCGTTGCTCAAAGTTGGGGCAATTCGCCACCCGTTTGAGCGCATCCGCGCGCCGCACCGGCGGGATGTCCGTCGCAATCTTCCAAGGGATCGGCGGGCACATGCAACGTTCGCTGGCCATTGTGACCGCCGGCAGCACCTTCATCGGGCTTCTCCCGTTCCTGATCGTCGTGCCGGCGCTTCGCCGAAGAGCCGAAGACCCAAGACCCGCTGCGCT
>NZ_JAFATE010000744.1 GCF_019244115.1 Bradyrhizobium sp. | reverse complement strand
CGAACTCGTTCTCCAACTAGGGTGACGAATTTGTCGGCGCCTTCTTGTACTTGGAGCCTTCGCTCCATCAATCGCTTACTCTGTGGATGCCCGCTCATTGTCGCGATCCGAAACCATGCGACGGAAGCTCGTTCGAGGTCATGCTCGAAAAACCACGTTGGTTGGCTCCGCCTCAGGACGAAAGCCGCACCAGGACAGCAGCGACGCGCAACCGTAACAACTCGGCCTATTCAAGCCATAAACCCCGTTGCCAGCATAGTTATCAACCTGCGATTTGCACATTTTATCGTCTGGCCGGCGAGCCTGGGCACGGCGGAAATGAGCAAGCGTCCTTCCGCAGGGAAGGCCAGGACTGGTCCTTCGTGAGGGGTAAACGTGCGCCCCTTGTCTTACCTCCTTCTCGGCGACCGTCAAAACGGGGAGTGCGTCGAAGCCTCGGATAGTCCAACCTACTAATGAAGAACGTTCGCGAAGAAATTTTTTTCGAGTGTTCGCTGGCAACCCCATCAAAGACAATCTGAAGTCTGCCTAGCCACAATTGAGCGCTGCAGTGCAACCAGCGCATTGTGTATTTTAATGCTTGCTAGCAACGAAATGTGCATTATCATGCACTTTTGTCCGTATGCGAAAAAAACGGGAGGGGTCTTTGAGACGACAGCCGTAGAGAATTCGGTCTCCGGCAGGCTTATTGCCCGACAAGATCAGCGCATTTTCGGAAAAACCGTGCATGCCGCGAGAGCGTCATCGCGCGCGATAGCTTCATCAAAAATGGGAGGAAACAGATGAGACCGAATCGCTTGCAATGGGAAAAGCGCAAGCCACTGTTTGGTTTTGCGGTCGCTTTGATGTGCTCGACTGCCTTCATTCCATCACGGGCTACAGGAGCCCCGCTTCCGAATTGCAATGGCGTTGCGGCAAAACTGTTGGCGGACGAAGACGTGATTGCCGCGACTTCGGCCATCCAGCCCGCCACGGGTACGGACCTGTCCTATTGCCTGGTCAATATTACCGTCTCCGAGTTGGGCGGCCCGAACGATGGCTATCTCCCGGGCCAGAAGCAAATTATAAAGATCGCCATCGGTCTGCCCCTCAGTCAGGCCGATGGTGGAACGGGCGGACAACAAGGTGCGTGGAACGGACGGATTGAGGCTCTCGGCGGCGGCGGCTACCAGGGAGTGCTCAGCCCGGTGACGCCGGCGACGGATGCGGGCTACGTCGGATCGAACACCGATACCGGACACACTGGTAACCCGGCCACCCCTGGATTCGGGCCCATAGGCGACGGTTCGTGGGCGTTAAATCCGGATGGCACGCTGAATTTTGGTCTTATCAGAGACTTTGCCTTTAACGGCATTCATCAGCAAACAGTCTGGACCAAGAAGATCACCGAGCTCTATTACGGCATGAGGGCGAAATACACATATTGGAATGGTTGTTCGACTGGCGGCCGCCAGGGCCATCAACAGGCTCAAAGATATCCCGACGATTATGACGGCATTCTCGCGGGAGCGCCCGCCTTCAATTGGGAACGCTTCATTCCTGCGGAACAGTGGGGCGAAATAGCCATGAATGAGGAGGTGGGAGCACCGATTTCCCCCGCCAAGCTCGAGGCCGTGAAATCGGCGTCCATCGCTGCCTGCGATGCGCTCGACGGGATCACGGACGGCGTCATCCAAGATCCGCGCGCCTGCCATTTTAGGGCGAGCCCCTTTTGCAGCGGGAATCCCGCGACCTGCTTGACATCCCAGGAAGCGAGCGCGGTCAACAAAATCTGGGACGGTCCTCCGGGACCGAGAGCCGGCGAACGACTATGGTTCGGTCTCGAGCGCGGCACAACTATGCTCGGCCTGGATGGTCCCAAGCCGTTCGTCATCTCAACGGAACATCTCGCATATTGGGTCAACCAGAATCCGGCCTTCGACTGGCACACCATCACGGAGGCCAGTTTCGCTGAACAATTCAAACGGTCAGAACTTAAATTCCATGACGTGATTGGAACAGACAACCCAGATCTGTCTGAATTCCGTGAACACGGAGGGAAGATGATCATTTATCATGGATTGGCCGATCTGTTGATCATGCCACGAGGCTCCTACAACTATTATAATCGCGTCACCAAGCACGCCGGCGGCCTACCCAGCGTGCAAAAATTCTATCGGTTCTTCCCCTACCCGGGGAACAGCCACTGCGCCGGCAATCCCGATCAACCGAATGCGCCTTTGATCGATTCCTCGAGCTCAGGCGCATTGTTCCAGGCCCTCGTCAATTGGGTCGAGCATGGGACGGCACCGGATTCGATCATTGCCTACAACAATCCGAATCGAGCCCTTGCGACAGTGAGCCGGCCTATCTGCATGTATCCCGACAAACTCACCTACAACGGGACGGGTAGCACGAACGTCGCTTCGAGCTTCGTGTGCAAACATGAGTCGCATGACGAACTCATGGCCGAGGAGAAAGTGCTTCCGGACGCCGACCTGATCGAGGACCATCACGACGATCACGATCATTGATCGCAATTGGAGCGGTTTGATCAAAGAGCGCGCGTGACCTGGAGCTCACGTGCGCTCTTTTGCTGTGCGAATTCAAATCGTCCGGGTAGGCGGACGTCGATTTATCCCTGGACCTGCGGCTTGGAGCCGGTCCAGCCCGTCAGCTTCCTTCCGGGGCCGTACAGGATCGGATCCTACCGGGGTGCGCGGCCTCGCGACCTGCAAGCCGCCAACCGGCCCGCATCGCGGCGTAGGCTGGCGTCTCAACTTTCGTCACCGAGCGGCTGATGGAGGCGCTCGGCATCGATCCTGTTGCTTTCGTCGGCTCCTGCGCGCTCAGTAGCACGCGCGCGGATCGACCGCGACATATTGGCCGGAGGGGTAGCGGTAATAGCAGTTGCCCTCGGCGATGTAATAGCCCGGCCGCGACGCTGCGGTCGCGCCGGCAATCGCGCCCGTGGCACCGCCGATGACGGCACCTGCCGCGGCTCCGGACGCGCGTCCGGTCAACAGTCCGCCGAGCAGGCCGCCGACCACGGCCCCGCCGACAGCGCTGGCAGCCGGATCCGGCGGCGGTGGCGGCGGGGGTGCTGCGACATAGGCCGGAGGCGGCGGCGCATAGCCGCCGGCCGCGGGATAGACGTCGTCGGCATAGTCCTCGGAAATGTAGGTCGGCGGACCTTCCATCTGCTCCGGATAGAAGTACCAGACGCCGCCGACGTCCCACCACCAGCCTTCCCGTCCATTATGGATTTCGTGGCGCCAGTGGCCGCGATCCCAGGCCATGCGGCCGCGATAGGGATTGCCGCCATAGACGCGTGCAGTCGGCTGCCCACGCCCAACGACCTGAGCCGGCGGATGGCCCTGTCTCGCTTGCGGCGGCGGCGCACCGACGGCGCCTGCCGCGGGTGCATGCTGCTGTGGCGGC
>NZ_JAFATE010000729.1 GCF_019244115.1 Bradyrhizobium sp. | reverse complement strand
CTGCCGCCTTCTTCGGCATCGGGCCGGCCCGTTTCACCGCGCCCGCCGGCTGCTGGGCGGAATTTGGCGACACCCGCTGCGACCAGCTCGAGCGATGGACACAAGAAAACGACGTCGGCCGGCGGCACAGGCTACAGCTGTCGAACTCCCACCTCATCCGCGTCCTGCTCGGAGCGACGGTGACGGAATTGCATGTCTCCGAGGACGACCAAAAGGTGACCGCCCTCACCGTTGCCGACGCAAGGAGCAGGGTCCGCATCGAGCCGCCTCGCGTGGCGCTTGCCTGCGGCGGTCTCGAGACGACGAGATTGCTGCTGCAGGCACAGCAGCGCCGTCCACGGCTGTTCGGCGGCCCCGGCGGACCGCTCGGCCAGGGCTATATGGGGCACATTTCCGGCAAGATCGCCGACATCGTGCTGGCCGATCCCGCCTCAGCCAACATCCACGACTTCTTTCTCGACCAGGGTGTTTTCGCGCGCCGCCGTCTCACCCTGACGACGGAGGCGCAGACGCGGGAGCGACTGCTCAACATCGCCTTTTGGGCTGATAATCCGCCTTTCCATCTGGCCGGGCACGGCAACGGCGTCCTATCGATGGCCTGGCTTGCACTCGCAATCCCCTGGATCGGGCGAAGGCTGGTCGCGGAGGCCGTTCGCATCAGCCATGTCGGGCCGCGTCCCTATCGATGGGCACGGCACATCCGGAATCTCGCGCGCGCGCCGCTGCCGACGCTGCGGCAGATCGGAGCGATCTTGCATGCGCGGCTGCTCGCCGCCCCCCGCAAGCCCGGCTTCCTGGTCAGGAGCCGGGATGGCCGCTACGCGCTGCATTACCTTGCAGAACAGGCGCCTCATGACCAATCGCGGGTGACGCTCTCGACCCGAAAAGATGCTATCGGGCTGCCGTTTCTCGACGTCGACCTGCGCTACAGCGACATCGACGCGCAGTCGGTGTTGCGGGCGCACGAACTCCTCGACGATTCGCTGCGGCGCGCCGGATTGGGCCGCCTGGACTTCCACGAAGCGCCGGAGGCGCGCATCGCGGCGATCCTGCGACAGGCCAAAGACGGTTTTCATCAGATCGGCACGACCCGCATGGCGTTGCGGCCACAGGACGGCGTCGTCGACTCGGACTGCCGCGTGCACGGCATCGAGAATCTTTACGTGGCCTCGAGTTCGGTGTTTCCGCGCTCGAGCCAGGCCAACCCCACGTTTCCGGCGGTGGCGCTGGCGCTGCGGCTGGCGACACATCTTGCCGATCGGGTTCAACGGCTATCATCGCAACGCGATAGCGGCGCAATGCCGTGAACCGGCCCGATCCTGCGAAGGCGGCGCAGCACATGACAGTCGGTTCTCCACAACCCGACTCCGATGTTATGCTAGCGTTATGATACCTTCACAGAGGAAATGATATCAACCCTGCCGATGCGCCGGCTAGCGCATTGCGGTAACAAACTCCACGTTCGACCTGCGCGGCTGGACTTTTCGCCCACTATCCGCAGGCCCCGGCATGCCGCGTGATTCCTTGTAAATGGCGCGGCTGACGCCCGCGCCAGGCGTATTTCGTCGGCCGACTGGGGACAGACATGCGGGTCTTGGTCATCGGGATAAACTATGCTCCCGATCTGATCGGTGTCGCGAAATACAACACCGAGCTTTGCGAGAGCCTCAGGGCTCGCGGCCATGCCGTCCGCGTCGTGACCGCGCCGCCTTATTATCCAGACTGGACGATCCCGCATCACTACCGCTCGTTATGGTATTCATATCAGCGCCTCGACGGCGTCGATATCATCCGCTCGCCGATCTACGTGCCACGCCGGCCCACGGGGATGAAGCGGCTGGTCCACCATGCATCGTTTCTGCTGTCGGCCACGGTTCCCGCCTTGTGGAGCGCGCTGCGCTGGCGTCCCGACATCATCGTCGCGGTCGCCCCGTCCCTGCTTGCCGCACCGATCGCGGCACTGGCTGCGCGCGCTACCGGCGCGGCCTCCTGGCTCCACGTCCAGGACCTGGAGGTCGACGCCGCCTTCGAACTCGGGCTGCTCGCCAAGGACGCCAAGGCGCGTGACCTGATGCTTGCGCTGGAACGACGCATTTTTGGCTTGTTCGATCGCGTATCGACCATCTCGCCGCAAATGCTGCGATCCCTTCAGCACAAGGGACTGGCACCGGAGAAGCTGCGAGAGTTCCCGAATTGGGTGGACACGAGCGTGATCGTCCCCGGATCGAACCAGACGGAGCTTCGCGCAAACCTGGGCCTGAAGCCGACCGATGTCGTAGCGCTTTATGCCGGCGCGATGTCGAACAAGCAGGGCCTCGAACTGATTGTCGAAGCAGCCGGCATGACCCGTCGAAGCCACCCTGCCCTGCAATTCGTTCTTTGCGGAAACGGGCCCATGCGGCCGGAATTGACGCAGATGGCCCGCAAGCTGCCCAACCTGCGCTTTCTCGATCTGCAGCCGCTGGATCGGCTCCCCGAACTGCTCAACACCGCGGATATTCACCTGCTGCCCCAGCGAGCTCAGATCACGGATCTTGTGCTGCCGTCGAAACTCGCAGGCATGCTGGCGTCGGGTCGCCCGATCATTGCGATGGCCGCGCCCGGCAGCGGCGTCGCGCTGGAGACCGAGGGCGCGGGGCGCGTCATTTCCCCGGGCAATGCGGAGGCGCTTGCCGCGGCGGTGATTGCGCTGGCCGATGACGAAGCGTTGCGAGAGCGGCTTGGGACCGCCGCCAGAAAGCGCGCCGAGCAGAAATGGGATCGCTCCGCGATCATCCGCGCGATCGAGCTGGAACTGCTGGCGATGCGGCAACCAACGGCCGCGCCGCCGCGTCCACGGCAGCCGGCCTATTTCGGCCGCTCCATCGACCAGATTGCAACGGGGAGCCGCCGCGCGCGAGAGGATCGCCTGCCGGCGCGGCAGGTGCGAACACATTCCGGCGGCGTCCGCACCGGCAATGAGTGATTTCGCACTGTCATGGCCGGGACGGCCGCTCGACGAGGCGGCTAAGCTAGACTTCCTCGCCAACCGCCAATAAAGCCCGATGGTTTCGTGCGGATGTGGCGACGGCTCGATGGGTTCGACGCAGATATCGCAGGACGCCATAGATTCCGACGAGATGGAACGCGAATTCACCGGCCACAAACGCATAGACGCCGATCAACCCGATCAGGAGATAGCTGACCACGACCCCGGCCACCGCGCTGGCCGTGAGCGCAGCCGCGATCGCCCCGTAGGCACCCAGCGCGGCAAGCGCCTGGATCATCATCAACGAAAGCGACATGGTCAGGATGGTCGGCGCAAATGACAGGATCATTGTCGTAGCACGGTGCAGGCTGAAGCCGGGCAAAGCCGCGGCAACGCCCGCGACCGCGGCCGCGCCGAAGGCAAAGAGAACAGCACAATAGAACGTCAGCTTCTGCGCATCCAGCACGCTGCGCGGGCTGTGTGCGCCTGCTGCGGACAGTCTTTCGACCAGTCCGGGAAATTCGACCCGAAGCACAAACCCGATGATCTGCGTGAACGCGGTTACGACCTGCTTGGCGTAGATGAACAGAGCAGTGGTCTCGGCACCAAGATAGGCTGCGCTCAAAACCAGCTGGACGCGCATGTTGATCTGACCGGGCACGAGCTGGAACAGCATGGCAGAGCCGTCCTTGAACGCCCTGACGAGGCCCGCCTGCGTCGGCGCGCTGACTTGAGGAAACCAGCCCCTGCGCCAAAGCACGATCCACTGCGTCCCTACCGTCAGCAGATAGCCGACCGAAAAGACGCCTCCCAGGATCGCTCCTGCGGTCTCGGTCGATCGATGCGCGGCAAGGCAAAGGCCGATCGCCGCAGCGATATAGGCGGCCGCCCCGGTCAGACCGCTCACACCGCTCAATCTCAGCCCATCGAGCAGCCCGACGGCGTTAATCGCCCAGACCAACAATCCGGGAAGCGCCAGCGCGACGTAACATTCCGTGAAACCATCTCCGGCGATCCCGAACGCATAGATCAGCGCGGCGGCGCCGACGCAGGCCGCAAAGACAAGCCTGATCACGCTCGTCTCGCAAAAAATCCGCCAAAACTGCTCGCGCCCGTCCGGCCCGATGCCGATTCGCGCAACGGCTGTCGCAAGCGTCGTGCTGGCGCCGGCATCGACCAGGAGGATGCCGAGAATCGCGAACGAATAATGCGTCCCGAATGCTGCGAGGAGATCGTACTCGCCCGCGGCAACGAGCGTCGTCTGAACGATGAAGATGCTGCCTTGGCCCAACCCGAGCCCGACGACCAGGAAGGCGATATTGAGCAGCCGCTGCCGCGCGGCGTGAGCCGATCGCAGCCAGCCGGCGATCCGCGCGTCTGCGCGCGAGGGGATCAGTGCGGCAGAGCCCGCGGCTTTGGTCTTGCTGCAAGCTGACGTCGTCTCAGGCATGTCGTCCTCTTGAGAAACCAATCCGCTTCCGTCTCGCGTGCCCTCATCTAACCCAACCGCATGCCGCTGGATATGGATATGTTATCTGAATGTTATTCGCTACCAGCCTGTCACATTGTTGTTCAATTGGGCTCCTACAAGCATGCGCTGGGCCTTGGCGCAGGCATGGGCGGCGATGCGTGACGAACAGCGGATACTGGACCGGGCACTTTCCCTCCATCATGAGGGCAAGGTCGCGGATGCCGCCAGGCTCTACCGCCGCATCCTCGACCTGAATCCACACAACCTTCATGCCATCCATTTTCTCGGCGTAGCCGAAGCCGCAGCAGGTAACATCGATCGCGCCATGACGCTGATCGATCGCTCGCTGCAATCGAATCCCGTGAACGTGGAGTTCGTGGAGAATTATGCCGCCGTGCTGCATCGGGCCAGAGCGCACGATGCCATCATCGCACTGTGCGAGCGCTTTGGTCAGATTGTTCCTGATAGCGTCGCGCTGCTGCATGCCGGCGCGGCGGCGCAGCTGGCGCAGGGCCGCCATTTGCAGGCGATCGCTCAGCTGACGCAGCTTCTGGCGCGACATCCAGACCACTTTCCTGCACATTTCATGCTGGGCTCCGCACTCGCCAAGACGAAGCAATATGATGCAGCCATCGCATCCTATGATCGTGCCCTGGCGCTCAATCCGCAACTCGCCGAAGCGCATCTGGACAAGGGAACGGTTTACTTTGCGCAGCGTAGCTATGACGCGGCCCTCATGGCCTATGGTCGGGCGTTGCATGCCCGCCCGCGCTTCGCGGAAGCCTGGCTCGGCCGCTGCCACACGCTCATCCAGCTGGGTCGCAGCGAAGAGGCTCTGGCTGCCGCCGACGAAGCGCTGTCGTGCCGTCCCGAGCTTGCAGAGGCCTGGGTCGGTCGCGGCAATACGCTGCTCGAGCTCAACCGCCTCGAGGAGGCTTCGGCGGCCTATGAGCGCGCCCTCGTTCTGGCGCCTGCCTCCGCAGCGGCCCGGGCCGGACAAGGTCATGTCCTTCTCAGATTGGGCCGGCACGCGGAGGCGGATTCCGCATTCGAGCGGGCGCTCGCGGCCGACTCCACCTTCGCTGCGGCCTGGCTTGGCCGTGGCATCCTATTCCTGACGCTCGGCCGCCACGACGCCGCTGCGATGGCGATCGACAAGGCGCTTGAATTCGACCCGCAGCTTGCGAATGCATGGCGGCTGCGTGGCCAATTGTGCTATCTCAGGAAGCAGTATGACGATGCCCTGGAGAGCTGGGGCAACTCGCTGCGCCAAAATCCCGATCAGCCGGATATCGCCGCCGCCTGCCAGCGGGTCAGAATGCATGTCTGCGATTGGACCGATTACGATCAGGCCACGGCCTCCATCAGATCGTCGGTCCAAAGCGGCAAGATCGTCGCGCCCTTCCTGTTCATCGCCATCGCAAGCACGCCGGACGAACAGCTTCATTGCGCGCAACATTGGGCCCGGCATAATCTCCACTCGATCCGCGGACCGCGATGGCGCGGCGAACGTTACGATCACGACCGGATTCGCATTGCCTATCTTTCGGCTGATTTCCACGACCATGCAACGTCGCAGCTGATGGTCGGCGTCCTCGAGCAGCATGACAGATCGCGGTTCGAAATCAGCGGCATCTCCACAGGCCCGGACGACCATTCCGATCTGCGGCGGCGGATCGCGGCGGCGTTCGGGCGCTTCGTCGACGTCAGATCGCAGGGAGATGATCAGATTGCAGACCTGGTCCGGACCCTGGAGATCGACATTCTCGTCGATCTTAAAGGCTACAGCCAGGATGCGCGGACTGGCGTTCTCGCCATGCGCCCGGCCCCCATCCAGACTCAGTATCTGGGTTTTCCAGGGACACTCGGCGCGAGCTTCATCGACTACATCATCGCGGATCGAACCGTCATTCCGCGCGAGCATGCAGCACATTATGCCGAGAAGATTGCGTGGCTGCCGGACAGTTACCAGGCGAACGACCGGCGCCACGTGGCCGATATCATTCAACGCCGCGCAGAGCATGGCTTGCCCGACGGAGCTTTCGTCTTCTGCTGCTTCAACGACAATTACAAGCTGACGCCGCAGGTCTTCGACAGCTGGATGCGGATCCTGCGCGACGTCGAGAACAGCGTGCTGTGGCTGTACGAGGACAATCCCGCGGCATCGCGCAACCTGCGAGGGGAGGCCGCCGCCAGGGGACTCGCAGCCGAACGGCTGGTGTTCGCCCGGCGCCTGCCACTCGCCGAACACTTGGCCCGTCACCGTTGCGCGGATCTCTTTCTGGACACGCTACCCTACGGCGCGCATACGACTGCGAGCGACGCGCTGTGGGCCGGACTACCGGTGCTGACCCTCCTTGGCGGAAGCTTTGCGGGCCGCGTCGGTGCGAGCCTGTTGAACGCGATCGGCTTGCCGGAGCTTATCACGACGACGGTTGCGGCCTACGAGGCCTTGGCGATCAGGCTGGCGAGACAGCCGTCCGAACTGGCTGCAGTGAAAGCCAAGCTCGCCGGCAACCGTCTGATGACGCCGCTGTTCGACACCGCCGCGTTCACCCGCCACATCGAGGCTGCCTATGTCGCCATGATGAAGCGCCATCACGCCGGACTGCCGCCGGACCACATTCAGATCGACCGGCAAAAATCGGATTCTGCACTTGAACTGCAGTGAACCATTCGGGCGGCACGGCTGGAGCCCTGCCGACCGGCGCGGGTCGTGTCAATGACCGAGCAGCTGCGGAGACCGACCCCATGAATCGGTATGATCGCCCTATACGTGTCATGGCGATCTCGGCCGCGTTCTGGGCGTGGTGCGGTCTCGTGAGCTTCCCGATGATCGTCGAGAACGTCGATCTCGCGAACCTTGCTCACGCATTCATCTCGACGAGCACCACCGTCGTGATCTGCCAAGCGGTCGGACTGGCGCTGTTCGTGGCGACCGTTGCCGTTTGCTGTTTTGATCGCTTCGGGACGATTATCGCACGCCTGAACCTGGCGCAGATTGCCATGCTTCTCATCATCTCGCTGTCGTTCCTCATTCAGCTTCATGACGATGAGCTGGCTGCCCTCACCGGGATGATGTATACCGCGCTCATCCTGGCGATGGCCGTGACGCTGTCGGCTTTGTGGGCGCTCGCCCCGGCCGATCTGGAACGATGCCTCAACATCGGCTCGGTCATCCTGTGCCTGTTCGGCGCCACCGCGATTGCGATCTTGGGATGGCCCGCGGGACGGAATATCGGAAGCATCCAACCCAACCTCTTCGCCGCGCCCTTGCTGGTCGGATTCATCCTTTCGCAATTCCATCCGGGTGTGCTCGGCTTCGGCATACGTATCTTGTGCTTTGCGATGATTGCTCTGGTCAGTGCGCGTTTCGCGATCATCGGCTGCATGCTCGCATTGACGCTATTTCACCTGACTTTCAATCCCCTCAGTCCAGCCAAGATTTCAGTGTCCCTCGTCGCGGTGATCGCGGCAGCAATATTATGGCCTCAGATCATAAGCCTTCTGGCGCTTGACGATTCGCTGCGCGACATTGCCTCAGGCTTCAGCGGACGAGACCAGTATTGGTCCAGCGCCCTGGCCGCGATTGCCGGGCATCCGCTTGGAATAGGCTTCAAACGTTCCATCGGCGACGAGGCCGGGCACAATGGTTACCTCAAGACCCTGCTGGAGTTCGGTATTGCCGGCGGCGGACTGATCATCGCTTTCATTGCCTCCACCATCGTTTCGGCCGGCCTCGACGCGATCGGATTTTCGCAACGGACGCTCCGGCAGCGCCGGTTTGACTCGGCCCGGTTCGGCGGACTGGTCGCCCTGGCATTCGGCGCTTTCTTCCAGCCGCAATTGTTCAGCCTCGGCGATGCCTTCGCCATGTCGCTCCTGTTTCTGCTGTTCAGGCCGGCCTTGGCCGCGTCCTCCGTTACGGCTCCTGCTGCGCGCCGATATCTTCCCGCCATGCCAGCACATGGAACGCCTCTTTCTCGCCGGCCGGCGGGATCGCGATGACGGCCTCCGATGTCCTTTGCCGGCCGTTCGGAAACTTGGTGCGGATGCGAACCCGGTAGGCGTCGCTGACGCCGGTCGTGGCACCTACCTGCTTGCCGCCGAGGGCTCCGAGCACAAGCTCGGGGTCGGGCGGCAGCGATTCACGCTGGCGCAGGAACGCATCGAGTCGCGCGGGCGTCATGTCAGGGAGCGCCGCGATCGCTTCAGGGGCCGCATCCAGCACGTTGATCTCGGCGATGCCGCTGTACACCGTGACATAGGGCATCGCCCGCTCGACGATCGCAGCGGGCATTCCTGGCAGCAGCCAAAGCTCATCCGCGTTGTTGAAAGGCGCTCGGCGCGGCAGATAGCCGAGGCCGGCGGCACGATAGATCCCATCCTCCGCGTCCTGCATGTTCGGCCTCAGTCCGCCTCGCCAGCCGAGCACGCGATCGGCAAATTGGCCGGCGGCATCCGCGTCGGCCCCGACTGCCGCAAACAGGCCGGCCAGCATGGTCCTTGAAGCCATGTTGAGATTGATGCGGGCGGCTTCCGACAGATACTCGACGGTGACGTTGCATTTCGCGAGCCGAAAACCGAAGCGGCCGCGCCTCGGGCGGCGCGTGGTCGCCGGCGCGGAGAGCTGGTAGGCGGCGAGTTCGATTCCGGCCGAGGTCAGCATGTCCATCTGCGCCGTTGCGTCCAAGGCAGCGAGCGCCTTGGCCGACTGCGTGACGTAAATCGACGCGATGGTGGCAAGCACAGCCAGAGCGGTCAGCAGCCACAGCGCGGCCACCACGACGAAACCGCTCTCGCGGCCGTCCGCATGATTCGAAAGCAAGCGACGGGTCATCGCGCAGCCACCGCATCGCCCACCGCCAGCTTGCCGGCATCGCTGGCGGCTTCACTGACCTGTTCGGGTTGCGGCGCCATCATGTCGACGTGAATGCGGGTCGCGGTGGATATCAACGCGTTCGAATTGTCCGTCTCATCGCGGACCACGAAGCGGACCGCGATAGGCAGCACCCCTGCCTTGCGCCAGCTCTTCGACCATCTCCCATCGGGACTGGCATAGCCGAACGCGATCCGAAGCGGCGCGCGCAGCAGGACCACCGGATCGGCAAACGAGATTCGCTCGATCGACACCTCCTCGCTCGCCAGCGGAACGAAGGGAGCGCGCATGCGGACCAGCGCGACGCCGCGCCCATCCGCGATCTCGGCAATTTGCACGAGCTCGAGACCGCGCGGACCGTTCGGGCCGACGGCAGTCCGCACGAAGGTGACCGACCTTTCGTCGCCTTGAAACAGCGGACGCCTGTTCATTCGATTGGGCGCAATGAATTGAGCTGAGGACAGATCCCTGACCAGCCGATCGAGCGCGATCGCAAGCTTCTCGCTGCGCTGCGCCCGAAGCAGTCCGCTCTTCCAGGTCGGGAGCCACTGCGCCGCAAGCGTTGCAAATGTTCCCACGACCAGTCCCATGAGGGCGATCGCAACCAGGACCTCGAACAGCGTAAAGCCGCTATCGTCGCGCTGCGTCGGTCTGAATCGGCCGATCATCAACGCATGTCCCTGCTCTGCAGGCGTACGGTCTCGAGCGAGACGACCGCTCCGGACGGCGATCTCACCCGCAGTTCGATGCGCACGGGCGTGAAGCGTGACTCCGGCACAACCGCGTCCTGATCGAGAAACGGCGATAGGCGCATCTGCCAACGATAACCGCCGACTCGCCCAGCGAGATTCCTGGGCATCGGCTCGCCGTTCCGCGGCAAACCGGTTGCGATCAAGCGCGCGGTTTCGGCCAAGGTGACGTGCTGCTCGAGGCCGCGCACCCCACGTGAATTCGTTGCCACCAGCGATCCAATCGCGACGAGCAGGACCGCGACCAGGGCGAGAGCGACCACCGCCTCGAGCATCGTGAAGCCACTCTCGGCCTCAGGGGCCATTTTGTGCCACAATGTCAATGTCTCCGGTCAGCCAGTTGATCCGAACTTCGAAGCCGCTTCCGCCGCGTGTCAGGCTAAGCGTTCCGCCGCAAGACATCCCGCTCGCAAGGAAGCTGATCGTCGAGAGCGCAGGCCGGCCGTTGCACCGCTGCGGAAGCAACGCATTGAAAACCACGTCCTCCGGTACCCGGACGGTCCATGGACCAGATCCGGATCTGATGGTTCGGTCGGGGGCGTCAATCGCCGCCGCGACCACCCCACCCCGCTCGATCGCGGCGCTACGGTCCGCCTTGAGCAGGGCAACGATTTCCACGGCATGGGCCTCCAGTCGCGATCGCGAGGTCGACATCGCAAGTCGTGGAAGCAAGATGCCGGCAAGCAGCGCGAGGATTGCAAGCACGCAGACCATTTCGAGCAGGGTCATGCCTGCCCGGTACTCCTGGCCTCCGTTTGTACTCGGACCTCGCATCAGCTCGTATCCTGCGCTCAGGGTCATCCACGACATGACTGGGGTCGCGCGCAGCATGACCGCGGTCGGACCCAATCGATATCGTGGACCTGCCGAAGTAATGTGACGTTCAAATTTACATTCACGCACGACGTAAGGACGATCACATGATCAGGTGATCGATCGTTCATTCCGGAGATCATGACGGGCTCAAGTTCCAGCCGATTTCACCGTCGATTTCCATGCTCCGAGCCCTGCACCCGGCGTGTTAACATGATCATGGTACACGTAAACGTTACTCGTTACCATATGTCACATATGGATGTCACAGACAGCCATTAAGACGCCACCATTCGGTCCCGGCGCCTTGCACATTCCGGGACCGGAACCTGGTGGCGTAGGTAGGGGCAGACAGTGGCAAAAACCGCGCACCGCATCGGCTTTTTTGTCCGTTTTCTGGTCCCGGCGCTGCTCGCGGCGTGCAACACGATTTCGGGCGTCACCGATCTGGACACCGCGCGCGAGCCTGACGTGCTGGACCGAGTCCGCTCGATCGATCTGCTGCCGCGGGCTCCGAGCCAGGTGCAGCAGACTGAACTGAGCACGGGACGGCGGGCAAAGCCGATCATCTATCGGGCCGAGCCGGCAGACGATCCTGCGCAGACCGCGTCGATACGGCAGATGGCACAGCCGGTCGCGCGCGGCGACAGTTTTGAGCTGAACTTTGAGAATGTGGCTGTCGCATCGGTGGCCAAGGTCGTGCTCGGCGACATCCTCGGGGTCGGATATGTCATTGATCCGCGTGTGCAGGGCACGATCAGCCTGTCGTCAGCGCGACCGATCCCGAAATCCGACATCCCGTTCGCGCTCGAGAACGCGCTCCGCGTCTCCGGCATTGCGCTGGTCCGCGACAATGCGGCCTACCGCCTCATGCCGCAGGCGGACGCTGTCGGCACCGGCGCCGCGGACACGCCCGAGAGCACGGAAGCGGGCTATGGCGTTTCCGTCGTCCCCCTGCAATATGTCTCGGCGCAGATGCTGCTCAAGCTGGTGGAGAATTTCGGCACCAAGGCCGGGATGCTGCGGGCGGACAACAGCCGCAACCTCATCCTCGTCCAGGGAACCGGCACCGAGCGCCGCACCGCCGTCGACCTTCTGCTCAGTTTCGACGTCGATTGGATGCGCGGACAGTCGGTCGGCATCTTTCCGGTCGAGAACGCGAATCCGGAGCCGATCATTGCCGAGTTGGAGAAGATCATCGATTCCGGCGAAGGCGGCGTGACACAGCACATGGTCCGGCTGCAGCCGATTGGCCGCATGAACGCCGTGCTTGCCGTGACGCGCAAGCCGGACATGCTCCGCCGCATCGAGACCTGGATCAATCGCCTGGACAACACCAACAACGCGCGCTCGTCGATTCACGTCTACAACGTGAAATACGGTGAAGCGCGACAGATTGCACGCGCGCTCAATGATATCTTCGGCGGAAGCGGGTCGTCGGGTGCGCTCGATGGCGATACCGGCCAGATTGCGCCGGGATCCGGCATATCGTCGAGTTCGAGCGGATCCGCGCTGAGCCGCCTGTCGGCCGGACAATCCGGACAGATGTCCGGTGGATCCGGGAGCGCCCGACTGGCGAGCAGCAGCAGCACGGGTGGCACCGGCAACGACACGACGCAGGCTGGATATAATGCAGCCTCCAATGCCGCGCCGCAGGGCGCGAGCCTGTTCGACAATCCCGGGGGCGCGCCGTCATCCGGCCCACGCGGGGGCGCCGCCGTCGGCGGCGTGCTGGAAGGGGTCCGCATTACGGCCGATACCGTCAACAATACGCTGCTGATCTATGCGAGCCAGGAGCAATACAGCATCGTCGAACGTACCTTGCGTCAAATCGACCGCCCGCAGCGGCAGGTCGCAATCGAGGCGACCATCGCCGAGGTGACGCTGACCGACGACCTGCAGTTCGGCGTCCAGTCCTACCTGACGAGCGGCGACTTCGGACTGAAGCCCGACACCGGCTCGTTCGGCAATTCGGCAGCATCTGCGGTGGTCAACGCCGCCGGCAACGTGGTGCTGAGCCGCGTGATCCCCGGATTCAATTTCCTGGTCGGATCGGGCGTCACCCCGAAAGGGATTCTCAATGCGCTGCACGACGTCACCGATGTGAGGGTGCTTTCCAACCCGTCTCTCGTGGTCATCGACAATCAGGTCGCCTCGCTCCAGGTCGGCAACGAGATCCCGATTCAGACCGGCAGCGCCACGGTCCTCACCGGGAATAACACCGTCGCCAGCACCACCGATTATCGCAGCACCGGCATCATCCTGCGGGTCGTGCCGCGCATCAATGCCAATGGCAACGTTCGGCTCGATGTCGAGCAGGAGATCAGCAACCCGCTTCCGGCCACGAGCGCCCAGACCACGTCGAACAATCCGTTGACCCCGACCGTATCGACGCGGAAGGTGCGCAGTTCGATCGCGGTGGCGAGCGGACAGACCGTGCTTCTTGCCGGGCTGATCAGCGACAACCAGAACCGGACCCGCAACGGCATCCCGGGTCTCGACCAGATTCCGGGGCTGGGCGACGTATTCGCGCAATCCGACAAGAACATCCAGCGCACCGAGTTGATCATCTTCATCCGTCCGCAGATCATCCGCGACGGCACGGACGCCCACTTCGTCGCCGAGGAGGTGCGCGCAAAGCTCCGCGGCACGATTGGTACGGTGGAGTCGAGGCAGACGGCGCCGAGCAAGTATCGGTGAGGACGCGGACGCGCAGGCGGCCCTTCCGCCCGCGCGGATTTGCAGCGGGCGGCAAGCGCACGCCGATCTCTACGTCACTCAAGGTCACGCCCTGCTTTTCGAGATGTGCTCATTCCGGCAGGATGCCTGGTCAACGACAGAACGATTTCGCATTATCCCGCCCACCAGTATGATCAGCTCGAGTTCTTTCATCTGAAGCTCGAAACCCATGATGTCGTCTTCGCCGAAGGGGCGCCATGCGAGACATTGCTTCGGGTCGATGAGACGATGAGCAACTTCGCCGACTATTTCCGCTCGCACGGAACGGCCGAAGCGCCATCGCAGCATTGCGCGCGGCTGCTCTGCAATGGCCCTCTCACCGAATTGAGGACCAGGGGGCGGAGTTTATTGTCGCCGTGGCTTGGTCTTCAGAGGTTTGATGAGATTCGCATGCGCATCGAGCTGCGTGCGCTCGCAGATTGCTGCGCCGGAGGCGCCTGCGTCGGACGGCAACGAAATGACGGTCGTGAATACGCATATTCCTGAAAAAGGTGCAGTAACGACCGCAGCCTATCTTATCCCGTCACGGATCATATACCCGGCGCCCCGGATGGTATGGAGCAGCGGCCGCTCAAAACCCTTGTCGATCTTGGAACGCAGCCGCGAAATGTGCACGTCGATCACATTGGTCTGGGGATCGAAATGATAATCCCAGACGTTCTCCAGCAGCATGGTGCGGGTCACCACCTGCCCGGCATGCTTCATCAGATATTCCAGGAGCCTGAACTCGCGCGGCTGCAGCGTGAGCTCGTCCTTGCCGCGCGCGACGCGATGCGAGAGGCGGTCAAGCTCGAGGTCGCCGACCCGGTAGGTGGTTTCCTCGGCCGGGCCGCCGCGGCGGCGCGACAGCACCTCGACGCGCGCCAGCAGTTCGGCGAATGAATAGGGTTTTGGCAGATAGTCGTCGCCCCCGGCACGCAGACCCTTGATGCGATCGTCCACCTGTCCGAGCGCGGAGAGGATCAGAACTGGCGTGGTGTTGCCCTTGTCGCGCAGCGCGCCGATCACCGACAGGCCGTCGCGCTTGGGCAGCATGCGGTCCACCACCAGCACGTCGTAGTCGCCGCCATCCGCCAGCGCCAACCCCTCCTCGCCGTCAGCGGCGAGGTCTGCGATGTGACCGACTTCCCGAAAAGCCTTGGCGAGATAATCGGCCGACTCGCGGTCATCTTCGATGATCAAAAGGCGCATCTGGGAAACAGTCGCGGACAAATGCCTTAAGCCTTCCATCAACATGGCCCGGCCGGCATTCTCATGCAAGGCGACCAGCGCCATCCGGTTAAGCGTAAAAGTGGGCGGTGAAGCTGGGGGACTTCACCGCCCGAGACCTTCCGACGGAGGGGGGCGTTTTCCACCGGAAGGAGGGAGAGCGGGCCTTTAACCCGCTCCCTGGAAAGAGCCGCCGGCGGGGGCGAACGAGCCGGCAACACCCTCCATCTCTAAAATTTCTGGCCCGTTTACCCCTTTGCCACGGAAACCGCGACGAAGCGTGACTGGCCGCCGCTCTTCACCCGCATCAAGACGCTGTTCTTGTTGTCGGTGCGCGCGGCGGTCATAGCGTCGCGGACATCGTTCGCGGTGGCGACGCTCTTGCCGCCGACCTCGAGAATGACGTCGCCTTCCTTCAGGCCGCGCTCCGCCGCCGCGCCCTTCGGATCGACATCCGTGACAACGACGCCTTCCTTCCCGGCGCCCGCCACCTTGGTGGCCGGGGCGACACTCAGGCCGAGTTTTGGCACCTCCGTGCCGCGGGTGATGCCACCCTTGTCCTCGTTGTCGGTGTCGGCCTTGGCCTCGACCGTGTTGGGCAGCTGGCCCAGCGTCAAGTTGATGATCTTGTCCTGGCCCTTGTGCAGCACGTTGAGCTTGACGGCGGTGCCCGGCGCAAAACCGCCGATGGTGCGCGCGAGCTCGCGGGCATCCTTGACCTTCTCGCCGTTGACCGCGGTGATGACGTCACCGGATTCGATGCCGGCCTTGGCCGCCGGCGCGTTGGCCTGGGGCTCGGCCACCAGCGCACCTTCCGCCTTCTTCAGGCCGAGGCTGTCCGCGATGTCCTGCGTCACCGGCTGGATCTGCACGCCGATCCAGCCACGGCTCACCTTGCCGCTGTCCTTGAGCTGCGCCACGACGCTCTTCACCGTGGCGGCGGGAATGGAGAACGCAATGCCGACGCTGCCGCCGGACGGCGAATAGATCGCCGTGTTGACGCCCATCACCTCGCCCTGGACGTTGAAGGCCGGACCGCCGGAATTGCCCTTGTTCACGGGCGCGTCGATCTGGATGAAATCATCATAGGGACCGTTGCCGATGTCGCGGCCCTGTGCCGAAACGATGCCGGCGGTGACCGTACCGCCAAGCCCGAACGGATTGCCGACCGCGAGCACCCAGTCACCGATCCGCGGCTTGCCGTCGGAGAGCTTTGCAAAGGGGAAGTTCGATCCGCCTTCGACCTTGATCAAAGCCAGATCGGTCCGCGCGTCGGTGCCGATCACCTGGGCGGTATAGGTCTTGCCGTCGTCGGTCGTCACCTCGACCTTGTCGGCGCTGTCGACCACGTGGTTGTTGGTCACCGCATAACCGTCAGCCGAGATGAAGAAGCCGGAGCCCTGCCCGGTCACCGCGCCGTGGCCGCGGGGCATCCGCGGCAATGCGTCCGGTCCTCCGAACCGGCGGAAGAAGCGTTCCATCGGCGAGCCGGGCTGGAACGGCGAAGCATCGTCGTCGCCACTGTCGTCCTTGGCGAGCTTCTCCTTGATGTTCACCTTGACCGAGATCACCGACGGCTTCACGTGCTCAACGATGTCGGCAAAGCCGACCGGCTGAGCGGCGTTGCCAATCTCCCGGTTCACCTGGGCGTGCGCCGGGGTCGAGAACACATTGACCGGTCCGCTGGACGGACCAAAGCCATAAACAGCGACACCGAGCCCCGCGACCACGGACGCCATCAGCGCAAACCTGCGCGCCGACAGCAGCGAACGGCGCGGCTTGCGATACGGTGGAAGATTTGAAAGGTCGGTCGGGCGGTCGAACATGTCCAAATTTCTCCAGAGCCGGAAAGGGTTGGTGCGGAGGCCACACCTTCGGTCCTGAAGATGGGTATTGGCGCCTTACAGTGCGCTGGCGGCCGAGTTAAACTTTTGTAATAAAAGCACCATTGGAATGCGGCAGTTTAACGCAGGAAAAGCGGATTTCCTGCGAAATGCCGGACGTTTGATTGATCCGATGTGGGACAGCGGTCGGATCAAGGCACAGCGCAGCGGCGCGTTAACGAAGGTTGACAGCAAAAGTCAGCGAAATCGGCGGTCGGTTCGCATCAGGCTCGAGAGCGCCGCCGCAAAGGGCGGCGACTTCCCGTTTCAGGACCTCGGCGCGTCGGATGGCCGATCGCCGGACACCCATGCGGCGAGCCGGGCTTCTTCCTCCGGCGTCAATGCGGTGGGCTCGGCGACATCACGCTGCGGGCGCCGCCGGGCATAGATCCATAGCGCAAGCCCCCCACCAAGCAGGACGAACGGAGGCACCAGCCAGAGTAGCAGGGTCTGCCGCTCGAACCGCGGCTTGAGCAGGACGAACTCTCCGTAGCGCGCCACCAGGAAATCGATCACTTGCCTGTCGCTGTCACCTGAGGCGATCCGCTCCCGCACCAGGAGACGCAGGTCGCGCGCCAGCGGCGCCTCGGAATCGTCGATGGACTGGTTCTGGCACACCATGCAGCGCAGTTCACGCGACAGGTTTCGCGCCCGCGTCTCCTTGGCCGGATCGGCCATGACCTCGTCCGGCTGCACGGCGTATGCGGCCGGTGAGGCGATCAAGGCAAGCGCGAACAGGATGGCGAGACCGCGCCGCATCGCTCACTCCGCCGCCTGCATCGCGCGGAGCGCCTTTGCAGGTCTCGGCGCGCCGACGCGCAGCCTGCGGTCCGACAGCGACAACAACCCGCCAAAAGCCATCAGAACCGGACCGAACCAGATCAGGAGCACCATCGGCTTGTGATAGATCCGCACCACGATCGCATCGTCGGGCGTGGTGTCGCCGAGCGAGATATAGAGCTGGCTGACCCCGCGCCGCAAAAGCGCGGCTTCCGTGGTCGACATGCCGCGTGTCGTGAAGGTGCGCTTGGACGGCGTCATGACACTGAGCGGCTCGCCGTCGAGACTGACGCTGAAGGAGGCGGCCAGTTCGCGATAGTTCGGGCCTGGCCGCGGGGTCAGCCCCTCGAGCTTCAGCTCGTAGCCCGCGACGTTGACGCTGTCGCCTGCCTTCATCGTTCCGATGTGTTCGGTATTCCAGGTGGTCTCGCAGACGATGCCGATCAGCGCGATCCCGAGGCCCGCATGCGCAAAGGCGCTGCCCCACACCGAGCGCGGCAGGCCCCGCGCGCGCCGTGCCGCGGTCGCAAGCGGCACGCTGAACAGGCCGATGCGCTCGACGAGGTCGGTCACCGCGCCGCCGATGACGAAGACCGCAAGCCCGATGGCGAGCGGCGCCAGCACGGCGCCCCCACGCGTCCAGGCCCATACCAGCGCGATGGCCGCAAGCCCCGCACCGGCCGCAGCCAATAGTCGCTGCGCCGCGCCCAAGAGGTCGCCGCGTTTCCAGGCCAGCATCGGCCCGAACGGGACGGCGATCAGGAGCGGGACGAACAGCGGGGCAAAGGTCAGGTTGAAGAACGGCGCGCCGACCGAAATCTTTGCGCCGGTCAAGACCTCCAGCGCCAACGGGTAAAGCGTGCCGATGAACACGGTCGCGCAGGCCGTGGTCAGCAGCAGATTGTTCAGGACCAGCGCGCCCTCGCGTGAGATGGGTGCGAAAATCCCGCCCTGTTTCAACGCCGAGGCGCGTCCGGCAAACAGCGTCAGACTGCCACCGATGAACAGGCAGAGGATGACCAGGATGAAGACGCCGCGCGTCGGATCGGTGGCAAAGGCGTGCACCGAGGTCAGCACGCCGGAGCGCACCAGGAAAGTGCCGAGCAGCGACAACGAGAAGGTCAGGATCGACAGCAGGATGGTCCAGACCTTTAGCGCGTTGCGCTTTTCCATCACCAGGGCCGAATGGAGCAGCGCGGTGCCGGCCAGCCACGGCATCAGCGACGCGTTCTCGACCGGATCCCAGAACCACCAGCCGCCCCAGCCGAGCTCGTAATACGCCCAATAGGAGCCCATGGCGATGCCGAGCGTCAGAAAGGTCCAGGCGAGCAGCGTCCACGGCCGCACCCAGCGCGCCCAGGCCGGATCGATGCGGCCTTCGATCAGCGCGGCGACCGCAAACGAGAACGAGATCGAGAATCCGACATAGCCGAGATAGAGCATCGGCGGATGCACCGCGAGCCCGATGTCCTGCAGGACCGGATTGAGGTCGCGCCCCTCGATCGGCGGATTGGCGATCCGCGTGAACGGGTTCGAGGTGATCAGGATGAACAGATAGAACGCGCTCGCGATCCAGGCCTGCACCGATAGCACATGGGCGCGCAGCGACAGCGGCAGGTTCTGGCCGAACAGCGCAACCAGCCCGCCGAACAGCGCGAGAATCGACACCCAGAGCAGCATCGAGCCCTCGTGATTGCCCCAGACCCCGGTGATCTTGTAGATCAGCGGTTTCAGCGAGTGCGAGTTCTCGAACACGTTGGCGACGGAGAAATCCGAGATGATGTGCAGCATCACCAGCGCCGCGAACGACATCAGAACGAACAGCAATTGACCGACTGCCGCCGAGCGCGCGACGTTCATCAGAGCGGGGTCACGGAGCCGCGCGCCTACAAGCGGCACGGTCGACTGGATCAGCGCCAGCGCCAGCGCCAGCACCAGCGCATAATGCCCGGACTCCGCGATCATCGCGTGGCTCCTTCGGCTGATGGAGCCGCGCCTTGCGACGCCACCGCACCGCCCGAGGGCTTCGCGTCGGCGCCGGCCTTGGCGCCGTAATCATCCTTCCAGTGGCCCTGCTTCTTCAGCGCGTCCGCGACGTCCTTGGGCATGTAGGTTTCATCATGCTTGGCGAGCACGGTGTCAGCCCGGAAGACACCGGAACCGTCCAGCGCACCTTCGGCGACCACGCCCTGCCCTTCCCGGAACAGATCCGGTAAAAGGCCCTTGTAGGCGACCGGCAGTTTGGCGCCGCCGTCCGCCACCTGGAACCTGACGGCGAGATCGTCGCCGCGCACCAGCGATCCCGGCTGCACCAGGCCGCCTAGCCGGAAGCGCGTGCCGGGTCCGACGTGCTTTTCGGCCACCATGGTCGGCGTCGAGAAGAACACGATCGAATCGCGCAGCGCGTTCAACACCAGCGCGGCCGCGACCGCGAGCACCGCCAGCGCGCCGCCAATCATCGTCAACCGCCGTTGCTTCCGCGTCATGCCCGCTCTCTATCTGCAAAGGTTTCGTCGCGCACCGTTCGGCACTCGTCGCTATCCGTCGAGCCCGAGATTCTTCAGGCCCTCTTTGAGCTGCTTGAGTCGCTCGCTGTCGTTAGCGACGGCCTCGCGCGCGCTGGCCTCCGCGCCCCGGGCCTTGTCGCGATCGCCCATCACCATGTAGGCCCGCACCAGGCGCAGCCAACCTTCGACGTCATTGCCGTTCTGCTTGAGCCGGGTCGCGAGCCGCTCGACCATGCTGCGGATCATGGCCTCGCGGTCGCCCGCCGCCATACCGTTTGCCGCGGCCATCGTATCGTTGGACAGCACGGGTGCCGTCGCGCCGGTGACCCGCGTCAGGGCAGCCTGCACAGCCGCGCGCCACGGCGCATTCTGCGGCGCCTTGTCGAGCATTGCCTGCCAGATCGAGACCGCATCGGCTCGACGGCCATCCTGCTCGGCCGCGAGCCCGAGGAAATAGCTCGCCTTCGCATCATTGGCGTCGAGTGCAACTGCGCGCTCGAACTCGCTCTTGGCGTCGGCCGTGATCACGCCGCCGGCGGCGGCTGCCATGACCTCGCCGAGATCGGCGTGCCGCTCCGCGGTGTCACCGGCATAGCTAATGGCGTTGCGATACGCCATGATCGCGTCGTCATAGCGACCGAGCCGGACCAGCACCGGCGCCAGCACGTTCCAGCCCCGGCCGTCGGTCGGGTTTTTCTCCAGATGCTGCTCGACCTGTGCCACCATTGCTTCCAGCGGCTGCGTGCCATCGGGTGCGCGGCTGCGCTCGGCCAGCGGAAAGTCGCCGAGCCGCGGCGATCCCAGCGGAAGATAGACGGCGATCGTCAGCACCGGCAGGCCCACCAGCGCCAGCACCGCGGCGGCGCGGCGCCACGTCGTGTTGGACGTCAGCGCGAGGCGGGCCTCCTGGTTGGCAGCGGCAATCAGCCGCCGGCCAATCTCGACCCGCGCGGCGTCCGCCTCCGGCTTGCCGATCTGGCCGCTCGCGACGTCGCGATCGATCTCGGCCAGCTGGTCGCCATAGACGGAGGCCTCTCCGCCGTCGGATGACGGTGAACCGCGCAGACCCAACGGCAAGAGCACGGCGAAAATCGCCGCCGCCGTCATCAGCGCGAACACAAGCCAAAGCGTCATCGGGCGGTTCCGGCAGCGCCCAGCGGCGCCCATCTGCGCTCGCTTTACACCACGGCCGCCGACCCCGGCAATTGACAATTGTCAATTTGGCGCGAGCGTTCGAAAGCCCGAGGCAGCGGCAATCCTTGACCGTTAGCCGATCCTGAAATCGGCGCTGCGCGTCAGGTAGCTGCCATGCGCGTTCAGCGCCTTGAGGAAATAGACCCCGGGCCTCACCGCTTCGGGCAAGTGGATCCGAAGCGATCCGGTCGGCAGTGGAGACGCAATCGTGGTCACCGGATCGGGCAGATCCGCCCCACTCGTCGAATCGACCAGGAGCACCTTCGCCTTCACCATCAAATTCCGGTAGGTCGCCGAGACGACGCGGTTTTCGAATTCAACGAAATTAATGAAGGAATTCATGCGCGCAACAAATAATTCGAGTCGCATTGACGGTACGTGGTTGCCTCGAATCCGTCAACCCAAAATTGTGCCGCAAATGTCTAGCAATTGGTTAACTCGCGCGTGACGGCTTGCGCTCGACGGTCGTCGAGGTCGCATTATCCGCCGCCCTGCTCATCAGCGAGGCATAGTCGCGGCCGAACAGAACTTCGCAGAAGCGGATCGCCGCCTGCACCTGCATCTGCCGATAGGCGCGCGCCTTGGGATCGCCGCCCCGAAGCGACTGAACCAGCGCCTCGGTCGACCGCTCGACATAGTGCTGCAGGTCGGAATAGGTGCGCAGCGTGACCTCGTTGATCGCCAGTTCGCTTGCGAAGTTGCGACAAACCGCAACGAATTCGATGAGGGACGCAGCCTCGTCGATCTCGACGGTGTCGATTCTCAAGCCCGCGGAAATATCCTTGTCGGCGCGTTGACGCAGGATGCGCCTGACGCGGCCCGGCACACTGTCGATCTCCGATTGCAGGCTGTTGGAAATGTCGGCCCTGATCGCGGTCAGCTGCTTGCCCCAATTCGACTCGGTGCGCAGATCGAGTTCGGTCCTGAGCCCCCGGATGCCGTCGTGCAGCGACTTCAGATTTTCCGCGATGTTGGTGAAATGGCCGCGCCTGATGTCCATGCGAAGCGCGGCGGCCAGATGCGACAGATCGTGCAGGGCGATCGTGACGGCGATGCCATAGGGCGTTGCGGCAACGCGAACCTCGTCATCGGAGGCCGCCATCTTGATGGCGAGGCGGATGATCTGCCATGGCGCTGTCAAGCGCTGCATGACCAGAGAGAGGGCAAACGGCAGTAGTTGCGGCGTCTGCAGCGAGGGGACGTTGAGCGCCTCGTTCACGGCTGCGATCTGCACGTCTCCAAACACCTGGACATAACGCGGCAGCCGGCCGACCAGGCCATCCAGAGCCTCGCGGGCCTTCAGGACCGAACCGATCGGCAGGAGATCATCGATCACGTCGGGCGCTCCGACGCGTGCCAGCGCGCGCTGACTGTCGCCGTGGCCCGGACCCGTGATCTTCAGGATGGCCTCGGCGACTGCGCGCTGCAGCTTGCGCACCGCCTTGTCGACCTCGCGCGAGGCTTCTGCATCGCGCGTCGTGGCCATCAGCGCCTGATAGTCGCGCGCCTCATCGGGTGCCCCCTCCCGAACCACCCAGAGCCAGATCGGCGACAGCGACGCGCGGCGGATCTGTCCCGGCCGCACCGCGGCGCTGCCATCGACCAGAAAAGGGTCCAGCGGCTGGAAGAACAGTCGCGCCAGGTCACCGTTGCGGGGACGATCGTCCTCGCTGCCGCGCACCATCATACGCAACTGCTCGAGAACCATGGTCGCAACCGCGACATCTTCGCCGCGCTCGATGGCGCGCTCGAACTCGCGCATCAGCATCGCCTGCGACTGCGGCGGAAGCTGCCCGAGATATTGTCTCAGCCGCTCGATCGATGTCTGGCTCATGCGGAATGCAGATTGTCTGGCGACGGTACAATCGCGTCTCAGGCCACAATAGATGCAGCCGCCTTAAGAAGTCCTTAGGAATGCCGCGTCGAAACCGTCACGACATCCGCTCCCTCGGGCTTGCGACGAGCTAGACCCCCGGCAACTGCAGTTCGGCCCGTAGTCCTCCGGTCGGCGCATTGCCGAGCGAAAGATTGCCGCCATAGAGCGCAGCCAGATCGACCACGATCGAGAGGCCAAGGCCGGAACCCGGCTTGGACTCGTCCAGCCGCTGGCCGCGACGCGACACCTTGGCGCGCTCGTCGGCGGAAAGCCCCCGCCCGTCATCGTCGACGATGATCCTGAGCTTCGATCCGGCCCCGGCTTCCGCCGGCCGCTCGACCACGACCTCGATGAGCACCCGGGAGGCCGCCCATTTACAGGCATTGTCCACAAGGTTGCCGACCATCTCTTCCAGATCCTGGCGCTCACCGGGGAACCTCGCCTGCGAATCCGCCTTGCTTTCGATGACGATATCCCGATCGCGGTGGATTTTTTCCATAGTGCGCCGCAAAGCCTCGATGGTGGGCGCGACCTCGGTGACTGTGCCGACGATGGTGACGCGCGCGGCGATGCGGGCCCGTTCGAGGTGATGGGCGACCTGGTCGCGCATCATGTCGGCCTGTTCCAGGACCTTTGAGGCGAACGGGTCAGCACCATGGGCGGAGGCCTCGTTCACGATCACCGACAGCGGGGTCTTGATGGCATGGGCGAGATTGCCGACATGGGTACGGGCCCGCTCGACGATCTCGCGATTGGCATCGATCAGCGCATTGGTTTCCCGCGCCAGCGGGGCGATCTCGACCGGAAAATCGCCCTCCAGCCGTTCGGCACGCCCGGAGCGGATGGCGGCGATCGCCTCTGAGATACGCTTCAGCGGGGCGAGGCCGAAGCGGACCTGGAACACCGTGGTCAGCAGCAGCACGATTCCGAGCGCCGTAAACGTGCCGCCGAGATAGTAGTCGAAGCTGCGCGTCTCGTCGAAGATCTCGGAGGCATCGCCGGCAACGCCGACCAGAAACTTGCCTTCGGCGCCGAGATCGACCGGCCGTTCGACCATGCGCAATGTCTGGCCCTCCGGACCGTCGACATAGCCGATGCGGATGCCGGCCGCGGTCAGCTCGATGCCCTGCTCCTCGAGTTTTGGCAGCTTCTTGTCCCACAGCGAACGCGAGGCCTTGACCTCCAGCTTGTCGGCGTCGGTGCGGGTGATCTGCCAATACCAGCCGGACAGCGGCAGTTCGAACAAGGGCTCGCCGAGGGACTGAAACTGACGATCCGCCGGCTCGTCGGGGGTGGCGACCTCCGCGATCAGGGTGCGCAGATAGAGATTGAGGCGGCGATCGAAGGCCCGTTCGGTCGCGTCGCGATAGACCGACGACAGCACGAACCCGGTGATGGCGAGGATCACCACGAGCCAGGCGGTTGCCGACAAGAACAGGCGGGTGGCGAGCGAGCTGCCGCGCATCAGCGGCGGGTCCCGGAGAATCTTTGTCGGGCCCGGGTCCCTCTGGAGAAATGCAGATTTTGAGAGAGCGTCATGTGCGACCAGGACAAGGGCTGCGGACCTGATCGGCATGGCGATCAGGCGCTGGAAGACGGCGGCGTCAAAAGATACCCCAGTCCGCGCACGGTCTGGATGACGTCGACATCCAGCTTCTTGCGGATGCGGCCTACGAATACTTCAATTGTATTGGAGTCGCGATCGAAATCCTGATCGTAGAGATGCTCGACGAGCTCGCTGCGCGACACCACCCGGCCGGTATGATGCATCAGATAGGCGAGCAGCCGGTATTCATGCGAGGTCATCTTGACCGGATTGCCGGACACGCTGACGCGTCCGGTGCGGGTATCGAGGGTGACCGGCCCGCAGGTCAATTCGCTTTGGGCATGCCCGGTCGAACGGCGCAGCAGCGCCCGGATCCGTGCCAGCACCTCCTCCAGGTGAAAGGGTTTGGCGACATAGTCGTCGGCGCCGGCGTCGAACCCCTGAACCTTGTCGCTCCAGCGATCGCGGGCGGTCAGCATCAACACCGGCATTGCGCGGCCGTTGCGCCGCCACGCCTCCAGCACCGAGATGCCGTCCATCTTCGGCAGGCCGATATCGAGCACGACGGCGTCGTAGGGCTCGCTGTCCCCGAGATAATGTCCCTCCTCGCCGTCGAAGGCGCGGTCGACCACGTAGCCGGCATCGCTGAGCGCGGCCGTGAGCTGGCGGTTGAGATCAGGGTCGTCCTCGACAACGAGCAGGCGCACGCTTGCCTCCAAAGGTGAACTGCACGATTTTTGCGCGATCAGATGACCGCTTTTGGCGTGAACCGTCTATGAACGACGCGGCCACGCCAACCTTACTTTTTAGTCATAAAGTAACGCATGGCTTCTTTTTGGCAGCCCGCAGTGACGGGCCCCACCAAGCGCTAAGTTTAAGCGCGTCTTGAACCTGATCGGAAGGTCGTCCGGCAAAGCGTCCGTGGAGGCGACGATGCGTCTCCACAACCTGACATGAATGTCAGGTTGCCGCGCCGCACGACGAAACAATGCCGTCTCCGCGATGATGTTCCCGGGTACCGGTATGCCCGGTGCGGCCTTGGCCCCGCCCCGGTTAACGCCGTTTGGCGATTCCTCTGCTATTCTCCGGGGCGGCTTGCTTGAAACGGGCCTTGCCGATGCTATCCTTAAAACTTGGCCTGTCTTGTCCCGGAGTATGTCATGGCCCCCCGCGCCAACTGGAAGGGTTTTTTGCGGCTTTCGCTCGTGACCTGCCCGGTCGCGCTGTATCCGGCCACCTCGGATACCGAGAAAGTCTCGTTCAACCAGATCAACCGCAAGACCGGCCATCGCATCAAGTATTCGCGGGTCGATGCCGATACCGGCGAAGAGGTCGCCTCCGAGGACATCATCAAGGGCTACAAGGTCGATACCGACACCTATGTCGAGGTGACCAAGGACGAACTCGATGAGGTCGCCCTGGAATCGACCCACACCATCGAGATCGATGAATTCGTACCGCGGTCGGACATCGACAACCGCTATCTGATCCGCCCCTATTACCTCGTCCCCGATGGCAAAGTCGGCCACGACGCCTTTGCGGTGATCCGCGAAACCGTCCGCGCCATGAACAAGGTCGCGATCGGCCGCGTCGTGCTGACCAACCGCGAGCACATCATCGCGCTGGAGCCGCTCGGCAACGGAATTATGGGCACGCTGCTCCGCTATCCCTACGAGGTGCGCAGCGAGACCGACTATTTCGACGACATCCAGGACGTGAAGGTCACCAAGGACATGCTCGACCTCGCCAAGCATATCGTCGAGAAGAAGTCCGCGCCCTTCGAGCCGGAGAAGTTCGAGGACCACTATGAGACCGCGCTGGTCGACCTGATCAACCGCAAGCGCACCGGCATGCTGACCGGCGCCAAGCCGGCGCCGAAATCGAGCGGCAACGTCATCAACCTGATGGACGCGCTCAAACGCAGTCTCGCCGACACCAAAGTCGAGGCCGAGGAAGCCCCGGCCGCCAAGTCCAAGGCGAAAAAACCGAAGAAGCGTGCCGAGGGCCAGCGCGAAATGCTGCTGCCGATCGCGGGCAAGAAGGCCAAGGAAGAGGCGAAGAAGGCCGAAGAGCCGAAGAGGCCGAAAAGCCGGTGCGCACGTCGGCGCGTGCGAAAAAGGCCGGTTGACCCGCACAGCTTCTGGAACCGTTGGGCGGGGCGCCCGGTCGGTCTGCGCGCCCCTATTTCAGGCTTGAGGCGATCGGCGAGATCATGCCGCTCACCGACGTGCCGATCGAGTTGACGGAAGCGAGGATCACGATGCTGATGCCGGTGGCGATCAGCGCGTATTCGATCGCGGTCGCGCCGGCCTGATCCGCGATGAATCTCAAAACCAGCTGCCGCACTTGATACTCCTGTCCGACGTCCGGTGCGGGATAACCTCCTGCCGACGTGGTGGCAATGTACAGCAACACTGGTTGCCGGGTCATTGACCGCAGTGCTGAACAACGCGTTAAGTTCCGCTGCCCCTGGCGCCCGGCACGCCAGCCACGGCGCAGCATCGTGACTGCATGGCAGAGTTTCCGGGACCAGCGCCCCCATGCGCTTTACCGTCGGCCCAAATGCTGGTCCAAATGATCGCCGCAAGGCCGGAGACAACGGCCGGGATCGGGAGGACGGGTCATGAAACTGGGCGCCGCGATTGCGGAAATCATGAAGCGCGAGGGCATCGACATTCTCTGCGGCTACCCGGTCAATCATCTGATCGAATTTGCCGCCAACGCCGACATCCGCCCGGTCATGGTGCGCCAGGAGCGCATCGGGCTGCACATGGCGGATGCGATCTCCCGCGTCACCTCGGGCCGCCGCATCGGCGCCTTCTGCATGCAGCACGGGCCCGGCGCCGAGAACGCCATGGGCGGCGTGGCGCAGTGCTTCGGTGAATCCGTGCCCGTGCTGGTGCTGCCGATGGGCTATGCGCGCCGGCTTGCCAACATCGAACCGAACTTCAATTCCAGCCAGGCGATGAAGGCGTTTTCGAAATCCTCCGAGCCGATCATCCTCGCCAGCGAGGTCTGCAACATTTTTCGCCGTGCCTTCACCAAACTGAAGAACGGCCGCGGCGGACCGGTGATCGTCGAGATCCCCGCCGACATGTGGAACGAGGAAGTGGGCGAGCCGCTCAACTACACGCCGGTGCTGCGCACGCGCTCGGCCGCCGATCCCGTCCATGTCAGGGAAGCCGCCGAGCTCCTGATGACGGCGAAGCGGGCAGTGATCTATGCCGGCCAGGGCGTGCATTATGCAAAGGCCTGGGCG
>NZ_JAFATE010000563.1 GCF_019244115.1 Bradyrhizobium sp. | reverse complement strand
CCGCCGCGTCGTCAGGACCGAGTATGACGGCTCGATCACGGTGCTGATGGATTCGTATCAAGGCAAGCGGCTCAATTCACCTAACGATGTGGTGGTGAAATCCGACGGCTCGATCTGGTTCACCGATCCGGTGTTCGGCCTGCTCGGTAACTACGAAGGCTACAAGGCCGAGTCCGAAATCGACGCCAACGTGTATCGCCTCGACGGCACAAGCGGAGAGGCGACCATCGTCGCCGAGGGCATTCTGGGGCCAAACGGGTTGTGCTTCTCGCCGGACGAAAAAATCCTCTACATCGTCGAATCGCGCGGCGTGCCGAACCGAAAAATTCTCGCCTATGACGTGTCGCAGGGTGGCGACAAGCTCTCCAACAGACGCGTGCTGATCGACGCCGGACCCGGCACGCCGGACGGTTTTCGCGTCGACATCGACGGCAATCTGTGGTGCGGCTGGGGCATGGGCAAGCCCGAGCTCGACGGCGTCATGGTGTTCGCGCCCGATGGCGCGCCGATCGGCCGCATCGCGCTGCCCGAGCGCTGCGCCAATGTCTGCTTTGGCGGCTTGAAGCGCAACCGCCTGTTCATGGCCGCGAGCCAGTCGATCTACGCGCTCTATGTCAATACGCAGGGCGCGCTGGGGGGATAGTTTCATCGCAAACCGTAGGGTGGGCAAAGGCGCCTTCGCGCCGTGCCCACCATTTCTTCGTGCGTATCGAGAGATGGTGGGCACGCTTCGCTTTGCCCACCCTACTCGGCATACTCAAGCCGCGTTGAACCCCGCGACCGCCTTCACCTCGAGATATTCCTCCAGGCCATACTTGCCCCATTCGCGGCCGTTGCCGGACTGCTTGTAGCCGCCGAACGGCGCGGTGCGATCGTTCGGAACGCCCTGCAGGTTGACGTTCCCTGCGCGGATCTGCTTGCCGACTTTGCGCGCACGCTCGACGGTGCCCGCGGAGACGTAGCCCGCAAGCCCGTAGGGCGTGTCGTTGGCGATCTTCACCGCGTCGTCTTCGTCCTTGGCGCCGAGGATGGTCAGCACCGGCCCAAAGATCTCCTCGCGCGCGATGGTCATGTCGTTGGTGACATCGGCGAAGATGGTCGGGCGGACATAAAAGCCCTTGTTGACGCCCTCCGGCAGGCCCGGACCACCGGCGACCAAGGTGGCGCCCTCGTCGATACCCTTCTTGATCAGTGCCTGGATCTTGTCCCACTGCCCGCGATTGACCACCGGACCGATCGTGGTGCCTTCGGCGCGCGGATCGCCGGCTTTCGTCTTCTCCGCCACGCCCTTGGCGATCGCGGCGACCTCCTTCATCTTCGACAGCGGCACGATCATGCGCGATGGCGCGTTGCACGACTGTCCCGAATTGTTGAACATGTGCATGACGCCGCCAGCCACCGCCTTGGTGAGATCGGCATCATCCAAAATGACGTTCGGCGACTTGCCGCCGAGCTCCTGGCTGACGCGCTTCACGGTCGGCGCAGCGCGCTTGGCGACGTCGATGCCGGCGCGGGTCGAGCCGGTGAACGAGATCATGTCGATGTCCGGATGCTCGCTCATGGCGGCGCCGACCTCGGGGCCAAGGCCGTTGATCAGGTTGAACACGCCTTTCGGCACGCCGGCTTCGTGCAAAATCTCGGCAAAAATCAGCGCCGAGGTCGGCGTGAACTCCGAGGGCTTCAGGATCATGGTGCAGCCGGCGGCAAGTGCCGGCGCGACCTTGCAGGCGATCTGGTTCAGCGGCCAGTTCCAGGGCGTGATCATGCCGACGACGCCGACCGGCTCGCGCACCACCACGGCCGACGGGAGCGTTTCCTCGAACTCGTATTTCTTCAACACCTCGAGCGTCGACATCAGATGGCCGAGCCCGGCGCCGGCCTGCAGCTTCTCCGCCATCGGCAGCGGCGCGCCCATTTCGTCGGAGACGGCGGCGCCGATCTCCTTCATGCGGCCCTTGTAGATGGCGATGACCTTTTCGAGCAGCGCCACGCGTTCCTCGCGGCTGGTCTGCGAATAGGTTTCGAAAGCGCGCTTGGCTGCAGCGACGGCCTTGTCGACATCGGCCTTGGAGCCGAGCGCAATTTCGTACATCGCCTCTTCCGTCGCCGGATTGACGACTGGCGTGGACTTCTTGACGACCGGATCGACCCAGGCGCCGTCGATGTAGAATTGCATGCGGTTGACCATCGGAAACCTCGTGATGTCAGGGCAAATGGTGGGAGCGTTCGGCAACGATCCTTGCACGAAAGCCGGGTTAAGGAGAACCCGCCCGCATGCTTGACCTGCTTTGCGGCGGACGCTGGATATAAGTGCCGGAATATGACGCTGGCAAGATCATCAGTGTCGTTCCGGCGAAAGCCGGGACCCATACCGCGTGAGGTCTCGGTTTGGCACGCTTGCCAGTAGCCCCCTCAACGACTCCCCACCTATGGTTATGGCCCCTGCTTTCGCAGGGGCGACATCTAACATGCGGCTATACCGCCATTTTGCGGTGCAACACCGGGGCACCGGTCGTGAGCGCTTCGGCCGCGTCGATGATCGCATTGGCGTCGATGCCGTTATGGCGATAGAGGTCGGCGATGCTGCCGGTCTGGCCAAAGCGCTCGACCCCGAGCGCCTCGACGCAATGGCCGCGCACGCTGCCGAGCCAGCCGAGCGCCGCCGGGTGGCCGTCGAGCACGGTGACGATGCCGCAGTCGCGCGGCAGCGGCGCGAGCAATCTTTCGATATGACTCAAATGCTGCACGCCGCGGCGATCCCGTCGCAAATTCCGCGCGGCGGTCCACCCCGCATGCAGCCGGTCGGCGGAGGTGATCGCCAAGAGCCCGACGTCGCGCCGGCTCTCGCCGATGAAGCCGGTCGCCTCGATCGCCTCCGGCGCGACCGCGCCGGTATAGGCGACGATCACTTCCGCATTCGGCCCCGGTCTCCGCAGCCAATAGGCGCCGTCGGTGATGCCCTTCTTCAGCTCCGGCGACATCAAGCGCTGCGGCTGGTCGATCGTGCGCGTCGACAGCCGCAAGTAGATCGAGCCGCCCTCGCCTGCCTCGCGCTGCATGTGCTCGAAGCCGAACCCAATGATCGCAGCGAGTTCGTCGACAAAGGCCGGCTCGAACGAGACGAGCCCGTCCTGCGCCATGCCGATCAAAGGCGTCGCAATCGACTGATGCGCGCCGCCCTCCGGCGCCAGCGTGATGCCCGAGGGCGTCGCGGCCACCATGAACCGCGCATCCTGATAGCAGGCATAGTTCAGCGCATCGAGGCCGCGCTCGATGAAGGGGTCATAGAGCGTTGCCACCGGCAACAGCCGCTCCCCATTGATCGTGTGCGACAGCCCGAGCGCCGAGGCCAAAATGAACAGATTCATCTCGGCAATGCCGAGCTCGATGTGCTGGCCCTTGGGCGAAAAGTCCCAGTTATAGGTCGAGGGGATCTTTTCGCTGCGAAACAGATCCGCCTTCTCGGCGCGCGCAAACAGGCCGCGCCGGTTGACCCAGGCGCCGAGATTGGTCGACACGGTGACATCAGGCGACGTGGTGACGATGCGGGACGCCAGCGCACTATCGCCGCGCGCGAGTTCGTTCAGCACCAGGCCAAAGCCCTGCTGTGTCGACATCTGGGCCACCGGCTTGAAGCTGAGCTCCGGCACGTCATAGGCCGGCGCCGACAGTCGGCGCTGGCTCGCACGGTTGAACGGCACGCTGGCGAGGAACGCTTCCAGCTCAGCCGCCTGCTGCGAAAGCCCCTCGAAATGCTCCCATTCATGCCCCGGACGGATGTTCTGGCTCGCGCGCCAGGTCTCCATCTGGGCCACCGTCATCAGCCCGGCATGATTGTCCTTATGGCCCTGGAACGGCAGGCCGACGCCCTTGATGGTGTAAGCGATGAAGCAGACCGGCCGGTCGTGATCAACAGCTTCGAATGCTTCGATCATGCTCGCCATGTCGTGACCGCCAAGATTGGACATCAGCGCCAGCAGCTCGTCGTCGCTGCGCCGTGCGATCAGTTTTGACACCTCGCCCCGGTCGCCGATCTCATCTTGAAGATGACGGCGAAACGCAGCCCCGCCCTGAAAACACAGCGCGGCGTAGAGCGCGTTGGGGCAGTTGTCGATCCAGCGCCTGAGCGCCTCGCCGCCCGGTTCGGCAAACGCCTGCCGCATCAGCGTGCCATATTTGACGATCACCACGTCCCAGCCGAAATTGCGGAACATGGTCTCGAACTTCTCCCATAACCCCTCGCGCACGACCGCATCGAGGCTCTGGCGGTTGTAGTCGACCACCCACCAGGTGTTGCGCAGGCCGTGCTTCCAGCCCTCCGCCAGCGCCTCAAAAATATTGCCCTCGTCCATCTCGGCATCGCCGACCAGCGCGATCATGCGCCCCTCACGGCGATCCTTCATCCAGCCATGCGCCTTGACATAGTCCTGCACGATGGACGCGAACAATGTCTGCGCGACGCCGAGCCCGACCGAGCCGGTCGAGAAATCGACATCGTCGGTGTCCTTGGTGCGTGACGGATAGGACTGCGCGCCCTTGAAGGCCCGAAAGTTCTCCAGCTTCTCTCGCGTCTGCCGGCCGAACAGATACTGGATCGCATGAAACACCGGGCTCGCATGCGGCTTCACCGCAACGCGGTCCTCGGGCCGCAGCACCGCGAAATAGAGCGCCGACATGATGGTCGCGAGCGACGCCGAGGAGGCCTGATGGCCGCCGACCTTCAGGCCGTCGGAGTTGGGCCTTAAGTGGTTGGCGTGGTGGATGGTCCATGACGACAGCCACAGGACTTTTCGCGCCAGGGCGGACAGCAATTCGAGACGATGCGGTTCGGTCGGCATGGCCGTGCCTCCGGCACTTGGGATCGGCTGGCAAAATTCTAATCCTGTTTGCATTCGCGAAATTCTCAAATTCTCGCACCGCATCCGCATTCTTTGGTATGATATTCTGGCGTTGAGCTTCCTTTTCGGATTTCATACCAATGCCCGACCTCGATACCATCGACCGCAAGATCCTCGGGGCGTTGCAGGCCGACAGCCGCATCACCATGGCCGAGCTTGCCGACAAGGTCGGGCTGTCGGTCTCGCCGTGCCACCGCCGCGTCAAGCTGCTTGAAGAGCGCGGCGTCGTCACCGGCTATCGCGCGACCCTCGACCAGAAGGCGCTGGGGCTGCATGTCAGCGTGTTCATCTCGATCAAACTCGCGCGGCAGAAGGAGGAAGACCTCGACCGCTTTGCCCGCGCGATCTCGAAATGGGACGAGGTGCTGGAGTGCTATCTGATGACCGGCAACCGCGACTATCTGCTGCGCGTCGTGGTTGCTGATCTCTCGGCCTACGAGACGTTTTTGAAAACCAAGCTGACGCGCCTCGACGGCATCGCCTCGATCGAGTCGAGCTTTGCGCTGGCGCAGGTGAAATACTCCATCGCGCTGCCGGTGTGAGACGTTCGTCATTGCGAGCCAACGGGTCCGCGCAAAGCGCGGCCCGATGACAGGCTCCGCGAAGCAATCCGGCATCTCGTTAACGGTTTTCTCAGTTGTCATCGCCCGGCTTGACCGGGCGATCCAGTACGCCGCCGCTTATCAGCTCAAGCGCTGCCGCCTCTAGAATATTGGTATTTTCTGTAACCAGTATTCAACCACGCGACACAATGGCACGACGGGCAATTTGCGCATGGCGCATATGCGCAAACCTGGCTTTCGGCCAGCGACTGCGGTGACCCGGCTCGAAGCGAGTGTGATACCAATACCCGGCAGTTCAGGAGGCCGCGTCGCCCAAGCGCAGAGCGATATACGAAGACGAGGAGGCAACATGAGTGCTCTCAGCCGTCGCACGTTCCTCGGGCTCGCACAAGGCGCCATGGTCGCGATCGCAATCTGGGCCGCGCCTGCGGACGCGCAGGAACGCTCTTCCGTCGTCGTCTTTGAGAACGTCCGGATTTTCGACGGCACACATCCGCAGCTTTCGGCACCGTCCAGCGTTCTGATCAGGGGCAACGTCATCGAAAGGATTTCGACCGGTTCGATCCCGACCGATCGCGGTGCCGATACAAAAATCATCGCAGGCGGCGGCCGCGTCCTGATGCCCGGGCTCATCGATGCGCATTGGCACGCGACTCTGGTTCGCTCGACGCCTGCCCAGCTCTTGTCCAGCGACATCGGCTACAGCACGCTCCTGGCGGGGGCCGAGGCCACCGCAACGCTGATGCGCGGTTTTACGAGCGTTCGAGACATGGGTGGACCGGCCTTCGCCCTCAAGCGGGCCATCGATGACGGGGTCCTGCCAGGTCCCCGCATCTACCCGTCAGGCGCCGTCATCACGATCAGCGGCGGCCATGGCGACTTCCGCGAACTCACCGACCTGCCCAGGACCACCGGCGGGACGCTGAGCCGCGTCGAGCAGCTGGGGGCCAGCGCCGTTGCCGACAGTCCGGATGAGGTTCGAAAGCGGGCGCGCGAACAACTCATGCAAGGCGCCTCGCAGATCAAGCTGACGGCCGGCGGCGGCGTTGCGTCGCCGTTCAGTCCGCTGGAGGTCACGACCTTCACGGAAGCCGAGTTGCGTGCCGCGGTCGAGGCGGCGACGGATTGGGGGACCTACGTCGCCACGCATGCTTATACCGTCAGTGCTATACAGCGCTCGATCGCAGCAGGGGTCAAGGTCATCGAACACGGGCACCTGATGGATGAGGCGACTGCACGCCTGATGGCCGAGAAGGGCGTCTGGCTCAGCACGCAGCCCTTTGTCGACCTTGGCGGTGCAAAGCTCCTGCCGGCCGCGCAGCAGCAGCAGATGATGCAGGTGGTGAGCGGCACCGACACGATTTACGGCTATGTAAAGAAATACAAGATCAAGACCGCTTTTGGAACAGACATTCTGTTTTCGCCAGCCTTGGCCGAGCGCCAGGGTCAGGGAATCGTCGATCTGACGCGCTGGTTCACACCGGCGGAAGCGCTCGCCATGGCAACCTCGGCAAACGGAGAACTTCTCGCCTTGTCGGGCTTGCGCAACCCCTATCCCGGCAGACTGGGCGTCGTTGAAGAAGGCGCCCTCGCTGATCTCATCATCGTCGACGGCAATCCCCTTGATGACATCAATCTCGTTGCCGACCCGGCGGCCAAATTCCTGATCATCATGAAGGACGGCGTCATCTACAAGAACGCCATTTTCAGGTGATCGGACCCGCCAACATGTGATCGACGGCATGGGGTCGGACCATGACCAAATCGCCCGGGGATCTCGGCTCATCTGACGAGGCTGCCCCTTTCGGGC
>NZ_JAFATE010000473.1 GCF_019244115.1 Bradyrhizobium sp. | reverse complement strand
CAAGGAGCGCATCCGCCGCATCAGGGATCTCGCCTCCAAGGTCGAGTCCGGCGGCCGTCCGATCATCGAGGATCCGGCATTCCGCGAGAAGCTTGCGGCCTGCGAGATCGAGCTGAAGGCGCTCGAGCTGACGCAGCTCCGCGTCGTCGCCGATGAGGGCAAGCACGGCAAGGGCAAGCCGAATCCGGCGTCCTCGGTCTTGAAGATCAAGGGCTCGGAGATCCAGCAGACCACGACCGAGCTCCTGATGGAGGTAATCGGCCCGTTCGCGGCGCCCTACGACGTGCACGGCGACGAGGACTCAAACGAGACGATGGACTGGACCGCGCAGATCGCGCCGAGCTACTTCAACAACCGCAAGGTCTCGATCTACGGCGGCTCCAACGAGATACAGCGCAACATCATCACCAAGGCGGTGCTAGGGCTGTGACGAGCTAGCAAACGACAAGAACGAACGCCGTCCCCCGCGAAGGCGGGGGACCCAGTACGCCGCGGCGGTCGTCATTTGACGACAGGCGGCTGTGGTTACTGGATCCCCGCTTTCGCGGGGATGACAGCGGAGGACGAGGCGACGGCAACGAATTGCCCGCGCCGATTGGGAGAGTGAACGAACATGGATTTCGATTTGTCCGAGGAGCAGCGGCTCCTCAAGGAGAGCGTCGGCGGCCTCCTGACCGACGCCTATGATTTCGATAGTCGCAGGAAGTACATGCTGGAGAAGGGCGGCTGGAGCCGCGCGATCTGGGCCAAGCTCGCCGAGCAGGGCCTGCTCGGTCTGCCGTTCCCGGAAGCCGATGGCGGTTTTGGCGCCGGCGCCGTCGAGACCATGATCGTGATGGAGGCGCTGGGCCGGGCGCTGGTGCTGGAGCCTTATCTCGCAACCGTCGTGATCGGTGGCGGCTTCCTGCGCCATGGCGGCTCGGCCGCGCAGAAAGAGGCGCATATCCCCGGTATCATCGACGGCAGCAAAACCCTTGCCTTCGCGCAGCTCGAAAAGAACTCGCGCTACGATCTGAACGACGTCGTCACCTCGGCCAAGACGAAGGGCGACGGGTGGGTGATCGACGGCGAGAAATTCGTCGTCGTCAACGGCGAGAACGCCGATACGCTCATCGTCACCGCGCGCACCAAGGGCGCGCGCCACGACAAGTCGGGCATCGGCGTCTTCCTGGTGCCCGCCGATGCAAACGGCATTTCGAAGAAGGGCTATCCGACCCAGGATGGCCTTCATGCCGCCGACATCACCTTCACCGGCGTGGAGGTCGGCACTGAGGCCGCGATCGGCGATCCGGAGAATGCGTTGCCGCTGATCGAGCGCGTGGTGGACGAGGCGCGCGCCGCTGTCTGCGCGGAGGCGGTCGGCGCGATGGATGAATCGCTGAAGACGACGGTCGAATATCTGAAGACCCGAAAGCAGTTTGGCGTGGCGATCGGCAGTTTTCAGTCGCTGCAGCACCGCGCCGCCGACATGTTCGTGGCGCTGGAGCAGGCGCGCTCGATGTCGATGTTCGCGACCATGGCCGCCGATTTCGACGACGCGAAGGAGCGTGCGACTGCGGTCGCCGCGGCCAAGGTACAGGTCGGCAAGTCCGGAAAGTTCATCGGCCAGCAGTCGATCCAGCTCCATGGCGGCATCGGCATGACCATCGAGGCCAAGATCGGCCACTACTTCAAGCGGCTGACCATGATCGAGAACTCGCTCGGCGACAGCGAATATCACCTGCGCCGTGTCAGCGAGGCGGGCGGGCTGGTGTAAGCTCGGTCGTTGTCAGGCGCGCACCGAATACGACCGGTCATGCCCCGCGAAAGCGGGGCATCCAGTACGCCGTGGCCTTTCGTTTCAATCACCGCGTCTCGGACTATTGGACCGGCCGGTCTGGTGTTTAGTTCGGGGAGCCGATTGCTGTTCGGGAAGAGGGCTGACACATCTGGAGGCGCTCACATTCCGTTCGTGCCTTGACCTTCGCGTCGCAATCCGCTTGCCTCCCACCCGACATAATCAAAATCCTTCCGGGAAACGCCTTCAGGGAATACCGCAATGTCCTACGTGCTGGCCATCGATCAGGGCACCACCTCCTCGCGCGCCATCGTCTTCCGCTCCGACATCTCCATCGCCGCGACAGCGCAGCAGGAATTCCCGCAGCATTTTCCGGCGTCGGGCTGGGTCGAGCATGAGCCAGAGGACATCTGGACCTCGACGGTCATGACCTGCCGCGATGCGCTGGAAAAAGCCGGGCTCACCGCCAAAGACATCGCCGCGATCGTCATCACCAACCAGCGCGAGACCACGGTGGTGTGGGACCGCTTAACCGGCAAGGCGATCCATCGCGCCATCGTCTGGCAGGATCGCCGCACCGCCGACATCTGCGCCAAGCTGAAGGCCGACGGTGCCGAGCCGGTGATCTCCGCCAAAACCGGCCTCATCATCGATCCGTATTTCTCCGGCACCAAGATCGCCTGGCTGCTCGATCATGTGCCGGGCGCCCGCGCCCGCGCCGAGCGCGGCGAATTGCTGTTCGGCACCGTTGATTGCTACCTGTTGTGGCGGCTGACATCAGGCATGGTGCACGCGACCGATGCGACCAACGCCTCGCGCACGCTGCTGTTCGATATTCACAACGGTGCGTGGGACGACGAGCTGTTGCAGCTGCTCCGCGTGCCG
>NZ_JAFATE010000341.1 GCF_019244115.1 Bradyrhizobium sp. | reverse complement strand
GATGTCATCTTCGATGTCGGCTGCGGCTGGCTGCACTCGGCCGACCAAAACTCCTTCGTTCCGATTGCCGAACAGCTCGGCTTCGAGGTCGACAAGGCGATCCCGCCCTGGCGCGACCGCGGCTTTGGCGACGTGTTTCCGGAAGCCGAACGCGCAAAATTCTTTCACGCCATCGACGCGTTCTACGATCGTGTCGAACAAGCCGCGCTGCGCGGCGAGGACTGCGCGGCCAATCTCTATCTCGAGCCCGGCAATCGCTGGAATCCAATGATCGACGCAATCTCGACCTATGTGAACGGCTGTGAACTCGACCAGGTCTCGATCCTGGATATCGAGGCCTATCACGACACCGGCATCAACTGGCGGGTGCGACGCGGTTATGGCGCGCTGATGGCAGCCTATGGCGCGTCGCTGCCGCTCGTCTTCAATTGCAATGTCACCCTGATCGACCATTCGGCACGGCGCCTGCGCATCGAAACATCGCTGGGCGCGCTGACCGCCGACCAGGTCATTGTCACGGTGCCCACCAATCTGATCGCGGACGAAGCCATCCGCTTCGTCCCGGGACTGCCGACCAAGGTCGATGCGGCGGCCGGTCTGCCGCTCGGGGTGGACGACAAGGTGATGCTGGCCCTGTCCGAGCCCGAAGCACTGCCGAAGGACGGCAATTTGCGTGGGCTGACCTTCCGAACGGACATGGGGACCTATCACCTCCGCCCGTTCGGCCAGCCCTGCATCGAAGGCTTTTTCGGCGGCCGCCATGCCAAGGCGCTGGAAGACGCCGGCGAGGGCGCGTTCGCGGCCGCTGCAATGGACGAGATCGCGGGGTTCCTCGGCAATGATTTTCGCCGCAAGCTGAGCCCGCTTTGCGAATCGCGCTGGGCGCACGATCCCTACGCGCGCGGCGCCTATTCGCATGCGCTCCCCGGCCACGCCGACAAGCGCGCCGTGCTGGCCGCGCCCATCGACGGTCGGCTGTTCTTCGCGGGAGAGGCTACCTCACCGAACTTTTTCTCCACCGCCCATGGTGCGCATGACAGTGGCGAGCGGGCGGCGCGGGAGGTTCTCGCTGCGATTGCTGAGGGGTAGGTTCTTTTGCGTCGCCATTCCGGGGCGCCTCGAAGAGGCGAACCCGGAATCTCGAGATTCCGGTTTCGGTGCTTCGGACCGCCCCGGAATGACGGTGCCGTTCTACTCGATCACCCGGGCGCGCAAATCGGCATCCGGCACCATGCACGCATCGTATTTGCCAAAAATCCTGTAGCGGTTGCGCGCGATGAGGCGATAGACCGCATCCCGCAGCGGTTTTGGCACCCAGAACAGGGCGCGCACCCAGCGCCAGCGCGGCAGGGTCGACAGCACAGTCAGCGCGGCGTCCGACTGCAGATGCGCCTTGCCGCCGTGGATCACGGCATTGGTGTCGGGATCGCCGGGATCGATGCCCAAGGTTCGCGCGAGCCGCGCGCCGTAAGGCGACTGGATGGTCGTGAAGTGAAAGCGCTTGTCGATGTCGCGCGTGGAGACGAAATGGACCCAGCGCGAGCAGAACACGCACACGCCATCGAACAGGATCACATCGTCGTCGGGCCAATTGTTCGTCATCGAGTGTTCGTCATCGAGTATTCGTCATCGATTGTCCAGCATCGCAAGCCCCACGCCCATCAATACGATCGCAGGCCCGGTCTTGACCAGTGCGCCCAGCGGCTCGATCCATAAATCCGGCGTGAGCAGCGCGGTTCCGGCCATGTAACCAAGCGACATCGCGATGCCCGCGGCCAGGCCAAGGGCCGCGGTCCTATGGAATGCGATCAGCACGCCGATGCTCATGTCCATCAGTAAAGCGTCAGCGAAGCGACCAGCCAATGCTCCGTGACCGGCACGTCCGACAGCATCATCAACAGGCCGCCGGTGAGCGGCTGCAGGATCACCGCGGTCAGCGTGAACAGCATGGCGGCGACCACGACGGTCGCCGCCGTGCGCGCGATGAAGGCGGCCTCGCGGCTCAGATGCGCCATCAGCATGAAGAAAGCGATGCCGCTTCCCGTCCCGAGAATGACGATCGCGCCGAGTACGTGCAGATACCTGACCAAAAAATACAGCGTCATCGCTTGCGCACCGGCCTTTGTCCGCCAGGGCCCAAGGTGATCCCCAGCGCGCGGTCGAGCTCCGCCCTGGCCAGTTTGACGCCGCTTTCGCTCTCGACCACCCAGTGCCCCTCGCTTCCCGAAGCCGGCAGCATCCTGAGCTCGACCGTGCCGCCGCCGGCACGAAAGGCTCCAGCGAGCTCGCGCGAAAAGCTAGGTGGAAAATAGCTGTCATTGGCCGCAACCAGCCAGGTCACCGGAATGCGCGCCCCCTTGCCGAACGCTTTCGCAGCTGACATCAAGGTGTGCGGCGCACAGAGCTTGCCCGGGACGTCATTGGCATGGCCGCCGCGGCCGGCGGCAAAGACGATGATCGCCGAGACCGCCTTCGGATCGTCGCCTGCAAGCGCAAGCGCCCCCCAGCCGCCGGCGGAATGGCCGATGATGACGGCCGGCTCCTTTCGGATGAACGGCTGCCCGCGCAGGAACTGCAATGCCAGGGCAATCTGGTCGGCGGTGGCCCGCCCGGACCGGGCGTAGTCCGCCTCGTCACAACCGCCCTGGTCTTCCAGATAGGTCCCCCGAGTCGCCCCGTGCCCGAGACGTTCGGGCACCAGCACGGCAAAGCTGCGCGCAACGAGCTGTTCGGCAAGCGCGCGATATTCCGGCTGGGGCATTTGCGCGCGTCGCAGCACGTTCTCGGTCGAGGCGTGCGCGATGACGGCAAGGCGAAACGGCCCGTCGCCGGGCGGGCGATAAAGCACCGCATGGGCCGCGATGGCGGGATCGGGCGACGGAACGAGCCAGGCCTGCTCGCGAAACAGCGCGCCTTCGCTGCCCGCAGGTCCATAGACAGGTTGCGGCAGCGCCATCTGCATCGGAAACAGCCCGATTACGAGCGAGGCCAAACCGATTATCCACGACCGCATCATCGTCCCTAAGCACAGGTGGTTTCGCGATGGGAAGACTACCTGCTCATGGTTCAAATCCAGCGCGGTTTATGACAGCGGAGTTACTCAACCGGCCGGTTGAATGTGCAACCAGCCCCCTCAAACACCTCAAATGGCGGCACGGGCACGCTTCTGTCCCTTTTCGGCACAATTGCAGCCGCCAAACTGATGCAGAAAATCCACAGGTTAACCGATCTTTAACGATAGACCTTGAAGGGAGCCCGGCGACTTGCTTTGATTGGAGACATGAGCACAACGCTGATCGAGGTACGGCCGGCCAAAGCTGCGGATGCAGCCGCGGTGGCGTCTACTCATGACGAAGCCTGGCGCGCAGCCTATCAGGGCATCATTCCTGGCGCCGAGCTGGAGAAGCTGATCAACCGGCGCGGTCCGCATTGGTGGGACAGCGCGATCCGCAAGGGCAGCCGCGTCAGCGTATTGGTGTTCGGCGACAAGATCGCGGGTTACGCCAATTACGGCCGCAATCGCGCCCGCAGCCTACATTTCGACGGCGAGATCTACGAGCTGTATCTGCGCCCGGAATTCCAGGACCTCGGCTTCGGACGCCGCCTGTTCACCGCGGCGCGCCGCGACCTGGTGCAGAGCGGGCTGAAGAGCATGGTGGTGTGGGCGCTCTCGGACAACGAGCCTGCGACCGAATTCTACCGCACGCTGGGCGGCCGCATGGTCGCCCGCTCCTCCGAGCGGTTCGGACCAAAATCGCTCGACAAGGTGGCTTTCGCCTGGACCAACTGACGGCGGCACTCCTGGTCGCGCGGCCGCGTTTACCGACCGCCGCAGTAATCCTCCGATCCCATTGATTTGCAGTGCAATCGAGCGCACAACCGGCCGGCAATCATGCGGTCCGGTGCTTGACGCCGTCTCGATCCATCGCCGGGTCGGAGCGGGAGGCGCATCGATCGCCCGTCCTCGATTCTTACGGAGCCAGTTATGCGCATTGACGCAATCCCGATCGGGGTCGATCCGCCGCGGGAAGTGAACGTCATCATCGAA
>NZ_JAFATE010000236.1 GCF_019244115.1 Bradyrhizobium sp. | reverse complement strand
CTAAGGCTCACCGATGAACGCGCCGCTGCGTAGATCCCGCCCCTACATCTTCTGGGGCCAGACCCAATCGCTGTGCGAAACCTGTCTCGCATTGGTGCCGACCAAGATCCAGCTTCTGGGCGATGAGGTCTGGTACGAGAAGCGCTGCCGCGAGCACGGCGTACAATCGACCCTGGTCTCCACCGATTCAGCCTATTGGCGGCGCTGCAAGGACTACATCAAGCCGGGCGACAGGCCGCTCACCTTCCAGCGGCGCACCGAGTACGGCTGCCCGTTCGACTGCGGCCTGTGCCCCGACCATGAGCAGCATTCCTGCCTTGCCTTGATCGAGATCACCGAGCACTGCAACCTCACTTGCCCGGTCTGCTTTGCCGGCTCCTCACCGGCACGAACCGCGTTCACGCCGCTGCCAAAAATCGAGAAAATGCTCGACGCCCTAGTGGCGAGCGAGGGCGAGCCCGACCTGGTGCAGATTTCCGGCGGCGAGCCGACCTTGCATCCGGATTTCTTCGCCATACTGGACGCGGTTCGCGCCCGGCCGATCCGCCATGTCATGATCAACACCAACGGCCTCAGGATCGCGCGCGAGCCGGACTTCGTGGCGCGGCTCGCGGAAAACCGGCGCGGCCTCGAGATCTACCTGCAGTTCGATTCACTGCAGCGCGATGCTCTGATCAATCTGCGCGGCGCGGATCTGCGAATGATCCGCCGCCAGGCGCTGGAGAACCTGGAACGGCACCGTCTTTCCACGACGCTGGTCGCGACCATCAAGCGCGGCGTCAACGATCATGAGATCGGCGATATCGTCCGTCACGCCCTGCAATGGAGCTGTGTGCGGGGCGTGACGCTGCAGCCGGTGCAGGACGCCGGCCGCAACGAGAATTTTGTCAAGGATCGCGACCGCATCATGCTGTCGGAAATCCGCCAGCGCGTGATCGAGACCGGCGTGTTCGGGGCGAACGACATGATCCCGCTGCCCTGCAACCCGGAAAGCATCTCGATCGGTTACGGCCTGCGCAACGGCGAGAGCGTGCTGCCGCTGACCTCGCTGATTCCGCAGGAGCAGTTGCTCGCGGTCATGCCCAACACGATCAGCCCCGAAAAATACCCGGCGCTGCGGGAGAAATTCGTCGAGCTGTTCTCGCTGTCATCGGGACCGCTCAACACCGGCGAGCGCGTCGCCGAATTGCTGTGCTGCCTGCCGACGTTCCAGGTACCTGACGGACTGAGCTACGAGAACATCTTTCGCGTCACCATCGTGCAGTTTCTCGACCGCTTCAATTTCTGCGTCGGTAACGTCAAACGCTCCTGCATCCATTTCGTCACGCAGGATGGCGAGATCATCCCATTCGATACCTACAATCTGTTCTATCGGGACGGGCAGATTGCCGAGATCCGCGCCCGTTTGGCCGGGAGTTGACCGACCATGAGCGATAACGAGCAAAGGCCGCCTATTCCCCGTCCGCTCGGCTCGATGCCGCCGGAGCATCAACCCAGCGGCTGTGTCACCGCGCTGATCGGAATCAGCGGAGTCATCCTGCTGCTGCCCGGCCTGTGCGCGTTGATTTTCATGGGCGGCTCGATCTCGTCGACGCGTTTCGACAGCAGCCTTGTGTCAATCCTTCTCCTCGCCTTCATCGCTGGGGCTTTCGGCGTCCTGATGATCTGGGCGGCGATTCGTCGGGCTTCGCGCCCGTGACCTTGGAATGGCCGAACGCCGCCAGCTGACGGCACGCTATTCGCTCCCCGCGCCGAACCGCTGCAACACCAGCAGCAGCGCCGCGGTCGTGCAGGGTTTTTGCAGCCGCGGTCGGTCCGCGAAGGCGCGAGGCACATTATCGCTGCCGTACCCCGTGACGAAGACAAAGGGGATTTTCTGCACTGCAAGCTGTTCTGCGATGGCAAAGCTGTTTTCGTGTCGCAGGCCGACGTCGAGCAGCGCAAGGTCCGGCGCACGTTCGGCGATCATTTCCAGGGCGCGCGCAACGGTTGACGTGGTGCGCGCGCTCTTCACACCGAGACGGAGAACCGTCTCCTCGAGATCGAGCGCGATGAATGGATCGTCCTCGACGATCAGCACGTCATTGGGGAGGCTAGTCATTGTGTGTCAGCGGGTTCTTAGGCATCAGACGGCCCGCTGCCGACGCCTCCTTGCAAGCACATCGACGGGTTCCGAGCCAAGGTCAGCACATTCCGCGCACCGCCGTCTGTTCACTTGTCGACATTTTCCCCGGAACCCATTCACCGCCTGCATGGTTGATATGGGTCCAGGGAGGGAGGAACGCCCTTATGCTTACCCGACGCGACGCGGCGGCCGAGGTCAACGACCGCCCGTACAACAACCTGCTGCGCCGCCTCAATCGATCCGACTTTGCGCTGCTGGACCCATATTTGTCCCCGCACGATGCCGCGGCCAACGATCTGCTCTACAACCCCGGGGACGACGTCGATACCGTCCACTTTCCCTGCGGCCCGGCCCTCGCCACCTATCTGGTCGCCAATGAGGACGGCCGCGACGTCGAGACCATCCTGGTCGGCCGGGAGGGCGCGGTCGGCGGGATCGTCAGTCACGGATACCTTCCGGCCTATACGCGCATCATCGTCAAGTTTGGCGGGCCGTTCGCCAAGCTGCCGGTTGCCAGGCTCGAAGCCGCAAAAATGAAGTCCCTGACGCTGCGCAACGTCTTCGCCCGCTACGCCGACTGCATGCTCGCGCAGATGTTTCAGTCGACCGCCTGCAACGCGATTCACTCCATCGAGCAGCGCGCCGCGAAATGGATCGTCTCCGCCATGGACCGCACGGACAATGAGGCGACGGTGCCGCTGACCCATGAGCAGCTGGCGACCCTGCTCGGGGTCGGCCGCTCCTATGCCAGCCGGGTGCTCCAGACCCTCAAGGCCGAAGGCATTTTGGAGACCCGGCGGGGCGCGATCCTGGTGCGTGACCGCGTCGCCCTGCAGGCGCGGGCCTGCCTCTGCAACGAATCGGTCAAAAGTCATTTCGAGGAGGTCCTGCGCGGGGTTTACCCGACTGCCGAGCTGGGCGGCGTCTGAGGAATCCGGTCGATCGGCCCCAAAACAACCCATTGTTTTTTGGCGTTTCCCGACTATATTGCGCCGCAGCGTGTAGGGTATGCCCGGTCCGGTCGGCCGGGCTTCCTTTTTGGGACCAGGTGGTCCTGCTGGTTTCCGCCAAGCGTCATCCGCAAGACGAGGTCCCGGTGTAGGGATAGCCGGAGCGCGTGATCTATTTGCACGACCGATAAAGAAGCCGCCATGAACCTTCGCAACGTTGCCATCATCGCCCACGTCGACCACGGCAAGACCACGCTGGTCGACCGCCTGCTGCAGCAGTCCGGAACTTTTCGCGAGAACCAGAAGGTCGCCGAACGCGCCATGGACTCCAATGACCTGGAGCGGGAGCGCGGCATCACCATTCTGGCCAAGGCCGCTTCGGTCGCCTGGAAGGACACCCGCATCAACATTGTCGATACGCCGGGCCATGCCGATTTCGGCGGCGAGGTCGAGCGCATCCTTAACATGGTCGACGGCGCGCTGGTGCTGGTGGATGCCGCCGAGGGCCCCCTGCCGCAGACCAAATTCGTCGTCTCCAAGGCGCTGAAAGTCGGTCTGAAGCCGATCGTGGTCATCAACAAGGTCGACCGCCCCGATGCGCGGCCGACCGAGGTCATCAACGAGGTGTTCGATTTGTTCGCGGCGCTCGATGCCAGCGAGGAGCAGCTCGATTTCCCAATCCTTTACGGCTCGGCCAAGCAGGGCTGGATGGCGGAGAGCCCGGATGGCCCGAAAGAGCAGGGCATGCAGCCGCTGTTCGACCTGATCCTGCGCCACGTCCCGGCGCCGCAGATCGAGCCGGGCCCGTTCCGGATGATCGGCACCATTCTGGAGGCCAATCCCTATCTCGGGCGCATCATCACCGGCCGCATCACCTCCGGCCTGATCAAGCCGAACCAGCAGGTCAAGGTGCTGTCGGCCGACGGCAAGGTGATCGAGCAGGGCCGGCTCACGAAAATTCTCGCCTTCCGCGGCATCGAGCGCACCCCGCTCGATGAGGCCGAAGCCGGCGATATCGTCGCCATCGCCGGCCTCACCAAGGGCACCGTCGCCGATACGTTCTGCGATCCTGCGATCGAGACGCCGCTGCCGGCGCAGCCGATCGATCCGCCGACCGTGTCGATGTCGTTCATCGTCAACAACTCGCCGCTCGCCGGCACCGAGGGCGACAAGGTGACGAGCCGCATGATCCGCGACCGGTTGCTGCGGGAGGCGGAGGGCAATGTCGCGCTCCGCGTGACCGAATCGGCCGACAAGGATTCCATGGAGGTCGCCGGCCGCGGCGAATTGCAGCTCGCGATCCTGATCGAGACCATGCGGCGCGAGGGCTTTGAGCTCTCGGTGTCGCGGCCCCGCGTGGTGTTCAAGAAGGATGAAGCCACCGGCGCGCTGCAGGAGCCGATCGAGGAAGTCGTGATCGACGTCGACGAGGAGCATTCCGGCGTCGTTGTACAGAAGATGAGCGAACGAAAAGCGGAATTGATCGAAATGCGCCCGTCCGGCGGCAACCGCCTGCGCCTGGTGTTTTACGCGCCGACGCGCGGCCTGATCGGCTATCAGGGCGAACTGCTCACCGACACCCGCGGCACCGCGATCATGAACCGCCTGTTCCACGGCTATGCGCCGTTCAAGGGCGATATCCAGGGCCGCCGCAACGGCGTCCTGATCTCCAACGACCAGGGCGAGGCGGTAGCCTATGCCATGTTCAAGCTGGAAGACCGCGGCCCGATGATGATCGAGCCGGGCTGGAAGGTCTATCGCGGCATGATCGTCGGCGAGCACACCCGTGACAACGATCTCGAGATCAACGTGCTCAAGGGCAAGCAGCTCACCAACATCCGCACCACCTCGAAGGACGAGGCGGTGCGCCTGACGCCGCCGATCCGCATGACGCTGGAGAAGGCGCTCGCCTATATCCAGGACGACGAGCTGGTCGAGGTGACGCCGAAATCGATCCGCCTGCGCAAGAAGTTCTTGGATCCGAACGAGCGCAAGCGCGCCGAAAAGGCCCGGGAAGCGGTCGCCTAACCCACTGACTTGAAGACAGAAATTCGTCATGGCCGGGCTTG
>NZ_JAFATE010000079.1 GCF_019244115.1 Bradyrhizobium sp. | reverse complement strand
CAGACTCGGATCTTCGAAGCCTTGCCTGATCGCATCTTCAAGACCTCCACGACGGGGTGCAAAATCCTATCGAAAGATCGTCTCCGACAACAAGTCCGCGCTCCCAGTGTGGTGAAGAGCGGAGGCTGCATTGTGTTCGTCGTCAGAAGCGAGCGTACCGGATTGCCGCTCAGCGTCTGCCGCTTCTCAGCTGTGTGCGGCAAGACGTCGGGCGCGCATGCAAATACCATCGCCGCCGATTGGCATTGGAACTCCGAAGCACGGATCGAAAAAACCTTGCGCTCGCCTACGAGCGACGGAAATGTATACAGGAATGATGCCTACACCGCATTTACTTGCTCCATTAGGGGAACCTTCTTAGCCCACTTGCGGCTACATAGGAAATGTTGTATACATAACGTATCCAACGCACACCGAGGAAACCCCATGGCTGCTTCCTTCCCCATGAACGCCTGGTACGCCGCCGCATGGGACGCGGACGTCAAGCAGGCACTGCTGCCGCGCACGATTTGCGGCAAGCATGTCGTGATGTATCGCAAGTCGGACCGCACCATTGCCGCGCTGGAGGACGCCTGCTGGCACCGCCTGGTACCGCTGTCGAAGGGACGGCTCGAAGGCGACACGCTGGTGTGCGGCTATCATGGCCTGAAGTTCAACGCGCAAGGCCGCTGCACGTTCATGCCCTCGCAGGAGACGATCAATCCGTCGGCCTGCGTGCGAGCGTACCCGGCGATCGAGCGGCATCGTTTCGTCTGGCTGTGGATGGGCGATCCCGCGCTCGCCGATCCCGCCAAAATTCCCGACATGCATTGGAACGACGATCCGGCCTGGGCCGGTGACGGCAAGACCATTCACGTCAAGTGCAACTACCGTCTCGTGGTCGACAACCTGATGGATCTGACCCACGAGAGCTTTGTGCATTCCTCGTCGATCGGCAACGACGCGGTCGCGGAAGCACCATTCGACGTCAGCCACGGCGAGAAGACCGCGACCGTGACGCGCTGGATGAAGGGTATCGAAGCGCCGCCGTTCTGGGCGAAGCAGTTGCAAGCGTCCGGCGCGGTCGATCGCTGGCAGATCATTCATTTCGAGGCGCCGTGCACGGTCAACATCGATGTCGGCGTCGCGCCGACCGGCACGGGCGCGCCTGAAGGCGACCGCTCGCAGGGCGTCAACGGTTTTGTGCTCAACACCATTACGCCTGAGACGGAGACGACCTGCCACTACTTCTGGGCTTTCGTGCGCAACTACCGCCTCTCCGAGCAGCGTCTCACGACTGAGATTCGTGAGGGCGTCGCCGGCATTTTCCGCGAGGACGAGCTGATCCTCGAGGCGCAGCAGCGCGCGATCGACGAGAACCCCGGCCGCGTGTTCTACAATCTCAACATCGATGCCGGCGCCATGTGGGCGCGCCGCGCCATCGACCGCATGATCGCGGCCGAAGCGCCGCAGCAGATGCAGGCCGCGGAGTAGGCGATGGCCGAGCGTGACTCTGATCGCGCCGTCTCGCAGACCGTGCGGGCACAGATCGCGCTGCGCGATCTGATCCTGTCGGGGGCCTTGCGTCCTGGCGAACGGATCTCCGAACTGCAGGCGGTCGAGACAACAGGCGTGTCGCGCACCCCGGTGCGGATGGCCCTGGTGCGGCTCGAAGAGGAGGGGCTGCTCGAGGCGATCCCCTCCGGCGGCTTCATGGTGAAGGCGTTTTCCGAGCGCGACATCCTCGATTCCATCGAGCTGCGCGGCACGCTGGAGGGGCTCGCCGCGCGCTTCGCCGCCGAGCGCGGCGTGTCGGTGCGCGATCTCGAGCCCTTGCGCGAGTGTCTTGAGCAGATCGACGAGCTGGTGCTGCAAGACCCGCTCTCGATCGATGCATTCTCGGCCTATGTCGCTTTGAATGCGCGCTTCCATGCGCTGCTTGGCGAATTGTCGCGCAGCCCGCCCGTGATCCGCCAGATCGACCGCGTCTCCGCGCTGCCCTTTGCCTCGCCGAGCGGTTTCGCGATGGCGCAGGCGGCGATGCCCGAAGCGCGGCAGATCCTCATGATCGCGCAGGACCACCATCGCATTGTGATCGATGCCATCGCGAATCGGGAGGGCGCGCGAGCCGAAGCCGTAATGCGCGAGCATGCGCGAGTTGCCGCGCGCACCTTGCGTTCGGCGCTGAGGAACCGCACCCATCTCGATCTGCTGCCGGCGTCGGCGCTGATCAAAGCCAACGCCGTCTGACGCGAACGAGGGGATCATGCGATTCGAGGAGATCTGGGGACCGGCCACTGTCGTTGCGACGCGCGACCTTGGTCCGCGCATTCGCGAAATTTTGATCCGCCCGGATCAATTCAGTCCTGCCGCCTATCCGGTCGGAAGCCACATCAAGGTCGGCGTGAGCATCGACGGCCGTCCGGATGTCCGCTCCTATTCGCTGATCGGCGAAGCCTCGCCCGACGGTTATCGGATTGCGGTGCGGCTCGCCGAGGATTCGCGGGGCGGCTCGCGTTACATGTGGTCGCTGGAGCAGGGTGCGCGGCTCAGCATCGCGGCGCCGGCCTCGCTGTTTGCGGTCGACTGGCAGCGCCGGGATTTCTGTCTGGTCGCTGGCGGCATCGGCATCACGCCGCTGGTCGGCGCGGCGCAGGCACTGAAGCGGCGCGAGGCCCATTTCACGCTGCATTATGCGGTCCGTTCGCGGCGCGATGCGGCCTATCTCGATGAGCTCGAAAGCCTGCTCGGCGACCGCCTTGCGGTCTATGCCGGCGACGAGGGCCAGCGCATCGACCTCACCGAAACGTTTTCGCGATTGCTGCCGCAGGCAGTCGCGCTGTTCTGCGGCCCGATGCGGATGCTGGAGGCGGCGCAAAGCGCCTGGGCGGCCTGCGGCCGTCCCATGGCCGACTTCTGTTATGAGACGTTCGGCTCCAGCGGGCAGTTTGCAGCGGAGCCGTTCCGCGTCCGCGTCAAGGACACCGGCGCGGAGCTGGTCGTCCCGCGCGACCGCTCGATGCTGGACGTGCTGTGCGAGGCGGGCCATGACATGATCTCCGACTGCAAGCGCGGCGAATGCGGCGTCTGCGCGGTCGACGTTGTCGATCTCGACGGGCGGATCGATCATCGCGACGTCTTCTTCAGCGATGCGCAGAAGCGCGAGAACCGAAAAATCTGCCCCTGCGTCTCGCGCGCGGAGGGCGTGGTCACGATCGATACGCTGCTGCGACCCGACGCCCAGCGCCATTGAAATCATCGGGAAGACGGCTATCTCTCCGGCACCTTCACCTGTGCTGGAGCTCTCATGCCGCTCGTACGCGTCTCCCTTCGCCGCGGAAAACCCGCCCTCCATCGCCAAGCCATCCTCGACGGCATCTATCGCGCGATGCGCGCCACTTTCGACGTACCGGAAGAGGATCGCTTCATGACGATCACGGAGCATGACGAAACCGACTTCAGCTATAGCCCGAACTACTTCGGCATTGATCGCAGCGACGATCTCGTGATGATCCAGCTCACCGTCAGCAACACGCGCACGGTCGAGAAGAAGAAAGCACTGTTCCGCCAGATCGCCGCCAACCTGACCGCCGACCCGGGACTGCGTCCGGAAGATATTTTGATCAACCTGGTCGAGGTGTTGCCGGAAAACTGGTCGTTCGGTCACGGCATCGCGCAATATGTTGCGGACAAGAGCTGACGGCGTCCTTTCCATCGCCGCTAGCTGAGCTCGTTCCGGACATGCGCGGCCGCCTCGCACATGGACTTCAGCTTTCCGAACGCGGTCGCGCGCGGCATGTATTTCATGCCGCAATCCGGCGCGATCACGAGCCTGTCGGCCCCGACATGCTTCAAGCCGTTGCGGATGCGCTCGGACACCACCGACACGGTCTCGATCTCGGGATCGCCGAGGTCGAGCACGCCGAGCATGATCTTCTTCGGCGCGAGATCTTTGAGCACGCCGAGATCGAGCCGCGGCTGCGCCGCCTCGATCGAGATCTGCTCGGCCGTGGTGTCGGCGAGCTCCGCGAGAAAGGAATATCCTGAAGGTTTGGTCGAGCCCGGTACGACCGCCGCATAGCCGAAGCAGAGATGCACGATGGTCGGCACCGTGAGGCCCTCGAGCGCGCGGTTGATCGCCTCTACGGCGATGCGCCGCGCCAGCTCCGGATTGTTGCGCACCCAGGGCTCGTCGAGCTGGATCACGTCGGCGCCGGCCTTTTCGAGGTCGCGCGCCTCGGCATTGACGGCTTCCGCGAACGCCATCGCCAGCGCCGCGTCATCGCGGTAGTACTCGTCCTTGGCCTGCTGGCTCATCGTGAAGGGGCCAGGCAGCGTGATCTTGGCGGCGCGGTCGGTGTTCTTGCGCAGAAATTCCATATCGCGCAGTTCGACGGGATGATTGCGGCGGATCTTTCCGACCACGCGCGGCACCGGCGTTTCCAGCCCCGCGCGCGAGACGATGACAGCCGGGTTGTCGGCGTCAATGCCGTCGAGCGCGGTCGCCAGGCGATTGGAGTAGCTTTCCCGCCTGATCTCGCCATCCGTGACGATATCGATGCCGGCACGTTCCATGTCGCGGATGGCGACGATGGTCGCATCGTCCTGCGCCTCCTCCAGATGCGCAGGCGGTAGCCGCCACATCGCCTGCATGCGCGTGCGCGGCACCGATTTCGACAGCATCGCGCGGTCCACCAGCCAGTCCGGTTGCGGATAGCTGCCGACCACGGTCGTCGGCAACAGATGTGTGGGTAAGGTCACGATGATCTCCCGAGCGCGATCAGGCGATTGTCGCCGCCCACTCGCGCAAGCGTCAACGGAAATCGCCCGTTTTTGCGATTGACCCTTCGATATGCCGCCGCTACCTCTTCGCCCGGGATCAGCCTCCGGCTGGGGCCATCGCCACACGCGGCCGAGCAGAGCTGCCCGCGTGCGAGGACAAGGATGAACAAGAACAGCCCGCATGACGTCGCGGAATTCGACTATGTCATCGTCGGCGCGGGTTCGGCAGGCTGTGTGCTCGCCAATCGTCTCAGCGCCGACGGCCGGCATTCGGTGCTGCTGCTCGAGGCCGGCCCGAAGGACAGCAATGTCTGGATCCACATCCCGCTCGGCTATGGCCGGCTGTTCAAGGACAAGCGCGTCAACTGGATGTACCAGACCGAACCCGAGCCGGGTCTCGGCGGCCGTCAGGTCTTTCAGCCGCGTGGAAAAGTGCTGGGCGGATCGAGCTCGATCAACGGCCTGCTCTATGTACGCGGCCAGCACGAGGATTATGATCGCTGGCGCCAGCTCGGCAATGTCGGCTGGGGCTTTGACGACGTGCTGCCCTATTTCAAAAAAGCCGAAAACCAGATCCGCGGCGCCGATCAGTATCACGGCACGGGCGGCCCCCTGTCGGTGTCGGACTGGCGGCATCACGATCCGCTCTCGGAAGCATTTGTGAAGGCCGCGGTCGAGGCGGGCATCCCCTACAACCCCGACTTTAACGGCGCGACCCAGGAGGGCGCCGGCTTCTTTCAGACCACGACGCGGCGCGGCCGGCGCGCGTCGAGCGCCTTCTGCTATCTGCGGCCTGCGCGAGGCCGCGGCAATCTGCGCATCGAGACCGACGCGCTGGCGCAGCGGATCAAGTTCGAAGGGCGGCGCGCGCGCAGCATCGAATACCGGCAGAACGGCGTGACGCGAAGCGCGCGTGCCCGCCGCGAAATCCTGCTGTCGAGCGGAGCCTATAATTCGCCGCAGCTTCTGCAACTTTCCGGCGTCGGCCCGGCGGACCTGTTGAAACAGCATGGCATCGACGTCGTGCTCGATGCGGCCGGCGTCGGCCGTGATCTGCAGGATCATCTGCAGGTGCGGCTCGTGATGCGCTGCGCCCAGAAGGTGACGCTCAACGACATCGTCTCGAGCCCGCTGCGCAGCGCGCTCGCCGGCGCGCAATATGCCGCCTTTCGCAAGGGAACGCTGACGATTGCCGCCGGCACCTCCGGCGCCTTCTTCAAGACCAGCCCGCGGCTCGCCACGCCCGACATCCAGATCCATTTCATTCCGTTCTCGACCGACAAGATGGGCGAAAAGCTGCACGCGTTCTCCGGATTCACCGCCTCGGTCTGCCAACTGCGGCCCGAGAGCCGCGGCTCGCTGAAGATCAGGAGCGCCGACCCGGCCGCGCCACCGGAAATCCGCATCAACTATCTCGCCACCGAAACCGACCGCGCCGCCTTCATCGACGGCATCCGCATCCTGCGGGACATTCTCGCGAGGCCGGCGCTGAAACCGTTCGTAGTGAGCGAGGCCTATCCGGGCCCCGACAAGGTGAGCGACGAGGATATTTTGGACTTCTGCCGCAAGACGGGATCGACGGTCTATCATCCGACCTCGACCTGCCGGATGGGCAACGATCCGCTCGCGGTCGTCGACCAGCGCCTGCGCGTCCGCGGCATCGAGGGCCTGCGCGTGGTCGATGCGTCGGTCATGCCGGACCTGATGTCCGGTAACACTAACGCGCCGACCATCATGATCGCGGAAAAAGGCTCCGACATGATTCTGGAGGATGCGCATTGATGGCGGACGCGAAAAAGCCTTTTCGGATCGGCACGCGCAAGAGCACGATGGCGCTGGCGCAGACGGAGGAGATCGCGCGGCGGCTCGCCCTGCGCGTGCCCGGCATTTTGGTCGAGATCGTCAAATTCGAGACCACGGGCGATACCGACCAGACCTCGAAATTGCTCACCCATGGCGGCAAGGGCGGCGCCTTCGTCGCCCAGATCCGCAATGCCGTCCGCGCCGGAAAACTCGAAGCGGCGATGCATTCGCTGAAGGATATGCCGGGCAATGAGGACACGCCCGGGCTCGTGATCGCCGCCACGCTGTCGCGCGATTCGCCCGGCGACGTGCTGGTGCTGCGCCCAGGCCTTGCGCTGGACGACTTCTTGCGCGAACGCGGCAAAGGATTCAAGATCGGCACCAATGCGGTGCGGCGTGCGGCCTATGCGCGGCGGCTGTTCCCGGGCGTCGAGGTGATCCATTTCCGCGGTGCGGCCGATACGCGCGTTCGCAAGCTCGACCGTGGCGAAAAGCAGCGGCTGCCCGGCGGCGGCGAAGTGGGACCCGCGGATGCACTGATCATGGCGCGCTCCGGGCTCGAGCGGGTCGGGCTCGCAAACCGCGGAGCCTACGACTTCCGGGTTCACGACATGCTGCCTGCGGTAGGGCAGGGCATCGTCGCGGTGGAATGCGCCGCACATGATTTCGCGACGCGGCGGATACTTGCAGCGATCGATGATCGCGATGCCCGTGCCTGCGCCGACGCCGAGCGCGAGGTGCTGTGGGTATTGAACGGCCATTGCAATTCGCCGATCGCGGGTTTTGCCAGGATCGACGGCGCGTCGATGTCGCTCACGGCCGCCGTGCTGGATGAAACCGGCGGCTCGTTCATCGAGGCTTCGCGCCAAGGACCGGCCGATCGTCCGCGCGAACTCGGCCGCGCCGTGGCGCTCGACCTGCTCGCCAGGGGCGCCACCGAACTGATCGAGCGCAGCCGGCCGAAATGAAGCGGTGTCATTGCGAGCGCAGCGACGCAATCCAGAGCCACGGATGAAATTCCGGATTGCTTCGGCGCTTTGCGCCTCGCATTGACATCTCAGCTGCGATGCGCCCGCACCCGCGCGATCATCTGTTCGACATGGGCGATCGCGGTTTCCGGCAAGATGCCGTGGCCGAGATTGAAGATCAGTCGGCCGGACGCGTAGTTTTCCAGCACGTCGTCCACGGCGCGATCGAGCGCGGCGCCGCCGGCGATCAGCGCGAGCGGATCGAGATTGCCCTGCACCGCGACCTTGCTCTGCACGCGCTCGCGGATCAGCGCCGGCTCGGCCGCCCAGTCGATCGACACCGCGTCGACGCCGGTCGCCTCCACATAGGCCGGCAGCAGCGCGCCGGCGCCGCGCGGAAAGCCGATGATTTTTGCATCCGGCACCTGCTCGCGGATGCCGGCCACGATGCGGCGGGTCGGCTCGATCGACCAGCGCGCGAATTCGCGCGGGGTGAGCACGCCGGCCCAGGTGTCAAAGATCTGCAAACAATCGGCGCCGGCCTGCAACTGCCCGAGCAGATAGTGAATGGAGTTTTCGACCAGCACGTCGATGATGTCTTTGAAGGCATCCGGATGACGATAGGCAAGCAGCCGCGCCGGCGCCTGGTCGGGTGTGCCCTGGCCTGCGACCATGTAGGTCGCGACCGTCCAGGGCGCGCCGCAGAAGCCGATCAGCGCAACCTTGCGATCGAGCGCGGCGCGCACGCGGCGCAGCGCCTCATAGACCGGCTCGAGCTTTGTGAAATCGGCCTCGCGCTTCAGCGTCAAAATCTTCTCGGGGGTATCCAGGGGATCGAGCCGCGGCCCTTCGCCGGCCTCGAAGCGCACCGCGCGGCCGAGCGCATAAGGGATCACGAGAATGTCGGAAAAGATGATCGCGGCAT
>NZ_JAFATE010000437.1 GCF_019244115.1 Bradyrhizobium sp. | reverse complement strand
CGTCGAGACCGAGGCGCAGCTCGATGTTCTGGCGCAAGCCGGCTGCGATTTCGCGCAGGGCTATTTGCTCGGGCGACCGGCCTCGATCGACCAGTACGCTGCGATCGTGGGCCGACCGGCCCGTCTCGACCGGCGCGGCCCGCCGGCCAGCCGCCTCTTTACGGCATGAAGCGAGAAATGACCGGGCGATTGCAGACATGATTTATCGATTTCAACGAGGAGATGGAGCGATGCGTATCAAGATCATGCTGGCCGCAGCCGCGCTGAGCGTCGCGAGCCATGCGGCGATGGCCGAAGAACTCACCGGCACGCTGGAGAAGATCCGGAGCACGGGCATCATCACGATCGGTCACCGTGAATCATCGACCCCGTTTTCCTTCTATGACAGCAACGAGAAGGTCGTGGGCTATGCCATGGACCTCTGCTACCTGGCCGCCGACGCGGTGAAGGCGAGGCTTGGCCTGCCAAAACTCGACATCAAGCTCGTGCCTGTCACGCCGTCGGGCCGCATTCCATCGGTGTTGAACGGCACGATCGATCTCGAATGCGGCACCACCACCAACAACATGGAGCGGCAAAAGGTGGTGTCGTTCTCGATCACCTATTTCGTCGCCGCGAATCGCTTCATGGCCAAGAAGAGTGCCAATCTGCGGACATTGGACGACCTCAGGGGCAAGATCGCGGTCTCTACCATCGGTTCTACCAATCTCAAGCAGCTCAGCGAGCTCAACGCGCAGCGCAATCTCGGCCTCACCATCCTCGCGGCGAAGGACAATGGCGAAGCATTCCGGATGCTGGAATCCGACCGCGCCGACGCCTTCGTGATGGACGATATCCTGCTCTACAGCCGGATGGCGCATTCGGCGGCGCCCGGCGACTACATGGTGTCGGAGGAGGCGCTGTCGGTCGAGCCTTACGGCATCATGCTCCGGCGCGACGACCCGGCTTTCAAGAAGGTGGTCGACGATGCGCTGGCCGCGGTCTATCGCAGCGGCGAGATCAGGAAGATCTATGCCAAATGGTTCCAGGCGCCGATTCCGCCGAACGACATCAATCTCAACGTTCCGATCAGCGCGCCGCTGCAGCGTACCATCGAGCATCTGATCGATAGCGGCGATCCCGCCGCGTATCTTTCGGGGAGCCCCACGCAGTGAAGCTGCGCGTCCGGATACCTCATGACCGGCTCGCTCGCGCCTCATCATCGTGAGGGGCGGGCGCGTGGGCGCTGCGGAAATAGCGATTGACGGAAACAATCGAGGGTGCTTACTGAGTTCAACGAGAAGAACTGAAGGGAGGCAACCATGCATGCGCTGCGGCATCTTGCGCTCGCCTTGTTTCTCGCAATGTGCGCAGTCTCTGCCAGCGCTGAGGAACTGATCTCCGATCTCCCCCGTAACGAGACGCTGATCGTCGAAAATCCCGAAGGAACGATCAAGAACGCCGGCTGGTTCAACATCTGGGCGATCAATGCCGGCGGCCAGTCCACGGGCTTGCACCAGCTCGCGATGGACACGCTCTGGTACCTCGACCCCCAGCACGGGCTCGACGGCGTGTGGATGAACTCGCTCGCCGCCGAAAAGCCGATCTACAATGCCGACTTCACCGAGATGACCGTGAAGCTGCGCAGCGGCATCTACTGGAGCGACGGTGTGGAGTTCACCGCCGATGATCTGGTGTTCACCACCGAGCTGCACATGAAGACGAATGGCCTGCGCTGGAGCGCCCCGTTCCAGATCAATGTCGCCTCGGTATCCGCCCCGGACCGCAACACGGTGATATTCAAGCTCAAGAAGCCGAACTCGCGCTTCCATTCGCTGTTCACGGTGCGCTGGGGCGCCATATGGATCATGCCGAAGCACGTCTTCGAAAAGGTCGCGGACCCGCTTAAATTCGACTTCAACAAGCCGGTTTCGCTCGGCGCCTATGTGCTGCATAGCTACGATCCGAACGGCAAATGGTTCATCTGGCAGCTGCGCGACGACTGGCAGCGCACGACGCTCGGCCGCTACGGCAAGCCGGGTCCGAAATACGTCGCCTATGTCGATCCTGGCCCGCCCGACAAGCGCGTGATCGCCCAGCTCAACCACGAGCTCGACATCATCCACGACACGTCGGCCGAGGGTATGTTCACGCTGGCGAAGCAATCGAAGACGTCGCGCGGCTGGTTCAAGGGCTTTCCTTACGCCCATCCGGACCCGACCTTGCCGGCGGTGATCTTCAACCTGCAGAACGACACGTTCAAGGACCGCCGCGTGCGCTGGGCGCTTGCGCTCCTGATCGACATCAAGGCGGTTTCAATGGCTTCGTATCGCGGAGCCGCGACGATCTCCGCGATCGCGATCCCGCCGACCGGGACACACACCGAGAGCTACCACGCGCCGATGGAGGCGTGGCTCAGGGATTTCGAGCTCGATACCGGCAAGCGGACGATCAAGCCGTACGATCCGAATATCGGCAGGCAGATCGCCGAGATGCTGCGGCCGTCGATGGGCGAGCAGATCCCGACCTCCGCTGACGACATCGCAAGAGCCTTTGGGCGCGGCTGGTGGAAGCCCGACCCTGCGGCTGCCAGCGAACTCTTGCAGGCGGCCGGTTTCACCAGGCGCGGCAATGACTGGATGACGCCGGACGGCAAGCCGTTCGCGGTGCGCCTCGTGGTGGAGGGTGATCTGCGTCCCGTCATGACCCGGGCCGGCTCGATGATCGCGCAGCAATGGCGGCAGTTCGGCATCGATGCCAAGACCGAGGTGGCGCAGGGCACGTTACCCGACCGCCGTCAAGCCGGTGATTTCGACGCCATGATCTCGTGGAGCGTCGAGACCTATGGCGGCCACCCGGACCTGTCATACTTCCTCGACAGCTGGCATTCGCAGTTCGTGGCGCCGCCCGGCAAGATGCAGACGCCGCGCAACTGGCAGCGCTGGGCTTCGCCGGAGCTCGACAAGATCATCGAGCAGATCCGCAGCACCGGCTTCGATGATCCGAAAAGCGTCGACCTGGGACGCGAATTCGTAAAGCTCGCGGTGCGCGAGATGCCGATCATCCCGCTGATGGCCTACAACGTCTTCACCGTGATGGATCAGACCTATTGGACCGGATATCCGACCGCGGAGGGCGACCCCTACACCGATCCGGTGCCGAACTGGGGCAACTCGCGCGCCATGATGGTGCGGCTGAAGCCGGCGAAGTGACGAAGCGGGCAGGCGTGATGGATCTGTCGCCGGAGCAACCTGGAGAGTGCGGGCACCGATGCAGGCCTACGCGATCTATGCGCTGAAACGGCTCGCCCAGTTCGTGCTCGTCGTCTTCATCGGCATCAATCTCGCCTACCTCATTTCGCACGCGACCCCGATCGACCCGGTCGAGCAGACCGTGTCGGCCGCGACCTCGTTCGGCAACGCCAGCCCCGAGGCGATCTTGATGATGCGCGCCTCGCTGCGCGAGCTCTACGGCCTCGAAGGCGGCGCCGTCAGCCAGTATGCCGCGTTCTGGCGGCGCGTACTGGTCGGCGATTTCGGGCCATCGCTGTCGGCCTTTCCGACCCCGGTTTCGACGCTGATCGGCCGCGCGCTGCCCTGGACCGTCGGGCTGCTGTCGGTTTCGACCTGCCTCGCCTTCGCGCTGGGCAACCTGCTCGGTGGGCTCGCCGGCTATTTCCGCGAGAGCCGCATCCTCAAACTCGCGGGTATCGCGGCGATGGCGGTCCATCCGATCCCCTACTACATAGTAGCCTTCGTGCTGCTCATCGTGTTCGGCTATCTCTGGCCGGTGTTGCCAATCTCGGGCGGCTATCGCATCAACACGCCATGGGGCTGGAACGCAGAGTTCGTCCTGAGCGTCGTCACCCACGCGATCCTTCCGGTCGCCTCGCTCGTGCTGGTCGGCGTCGGCGGCTGGTTCATGGGCATGCGCTCGCTGGTTTCCAACATCGTGAGCGAGGACTACGTCGTCTATGCGGAGCTTGCCGGCGTCAGCCGCGGCAGGATTCTCGGTGCCTACGTCATGCGCAACGCGTTGGCGCCCCAGGTCACCGGGCTTGCCATGTCGCTGGGCTCGATCTTCAACGGCGCCATCATCACCGAGCAGGTCTTCGGCTATCCGGGCATCGGAACGCTGCTGATCCAGGCCGTGCATGCCGGCGACTACAGTCTCGTGATCGGCATTGCATCGGTCTCTATCGTCGCCGTGTCGGTCGCCGTGCTCATCATCGACCTGCTCTATCCCTTGCTCGATCCGCGCGTGAAGGTCGCGTGATGTTCACTGTTCTGCGCGACCTCTTGCGATACCGGACAGAGTTCCGCTTCGGCGCCATCCTGACCGGCTTCATTGCGGCGTTCGCGGCCTTGTCGCTGGTCTCGCCTTATCCTCCGCAGGACCAGTTCGTGGTCCCGCCGGACCTGCCGCCCTCCTGGTCCTACTGGTTCGGGACCACCTCGCGCGGTCAGGACGTGTTCTGGCAGCTCACCTTCGCGATCCGCAATACGATGCTGTTCGGTCTCTCGGTCGCGGTCCTCTCGCGCCTCGTCTCGATCGCGATCGGGATGTGGTCGGGCTACAAGGGCGGCATCGTCGATCGCCTGCTGATGTCGGTCAACGACACCTTCATCGTCATCCCGCTGTTCCCGCTCCTGGTGCTGTTCTACTTCGTGCTGCGCGACAGGATGTCGTGGCCGCTGCTGGCGCTGGCCATGGCGTCGCTCGGCTGGGCCTATGACGCGCGGCTGATTCGCGCGGTCGCGCTGAGCCTCAGCTCGCGCGAGTTCACCCAACAATGCGTGTTCTCCGGCATGCGCACGCGCGAGATCGTGTTCCAGGAGCACCTGCCTTACGTGCTGCCGATCGTGTTCTACACCACGATGAACAACATGAACTGGTCGATCGGGCTCGAGGTGACGCTGTCCGTGCTCGGCTTCACCGACATCGACACGCCGACCGTGGGCGTCATGATCTACTGGGCCAACCAGCACACCGCCCTCGTTGCCGGTGTCTGGTGGTGGGTGTTCTTTCCCGTGCTGTTCGTCATGATCCTGTTCATCGGACTGTTCCTGCTCGCCATTTCGACCAACGAATACATCGACCCGCGCAGCCGTCTCGCGCGCATGGGAGACGTCTCCGGATGAGCGCGCCGCTTGCGAAGGTTGCGGATGCGGAGCGCGTCCTCGACGTGGCGAACCTGCGGGCCTATTACCAGACCTGGCATTTCGGGGTTAGCCGCGACGTGCGCGCAGTCGACGGCGTCACCCTCCATGTCGATCGCAACGAGATCTACGGGCTCGCGGGCGAATCGAGTTGCGGCAAATCGACCCTGATCAGGACCATCGTCCGTGCCATCCGCCCGCCGCTGGCGGTCGTCGAGGGCTCGGTGCGGTTCGATTTCGGCGGCCGCGCCTGCGATATCTACGCCCTGGATCGGGCGCGGCTCGCCGGCATCCGCTGGCGCCATCTCTCCTACATCCTGCAAGGCTCGATGAATGTTCTCAATCCGGTACGCCGGGTGCGGGAATCTTTCGTCGACTTCGCCTTCCGTCACATCGGCAAGCCGATGCCGCAGTTCCTTGCGCTGGTCGAGGATCACCTCGCGAGGCTGCGGCTCGATCCCGCGGTGCTCGGCAGCTTTCCGCATGAACTCTCCGGCGGCATGCGCCAGCGCGTGACGATTGCACTGGCCAGCGTGTGCCGGCCCGATTTCATCGTGGCCGACGAACCGACCACTGCGCTCGATGTGGTGGTGCAGAAGGACGTGCTCGCCCTGCTACGCGAGGTGCAGCGCCAGATCCGTTCTTCGATGATTCTCGTCACCCACGACATCGGCGTGCATGCCAACGCGACGGACCGGCTGGGCGTGATGTATGCCGGTCGCCTCATCGAGGAGGGCCGCACTGGCGAGGTGATCCGTGAGCCGCGCCATCCCTACACCGCGCAGCTCGTTACCAGCCTGCCGCGCATTGGCGACATCGAACCGAAGCAGGGCCTCGACGGCGCACCGCCGAGCCTCGCCGCGCCGCCGCCGGGCTGCCGTTTCCATCCGCGCTGTCCGCTCGCGATGGAGATGTGCCGCCGGGAGCACCCGCCCATGGTCGAGGTCGCCGCAGGGCATCGCGTGGCCTGCTGGGTCAAGGCGCCGCCAGGCGGGATGGCGGCGCCATGAGCGCGCTGCTCGACATCGATCGGGTCGGAATGACCTATGTTTCCGGCACCCTGCTGGCGCGGCGCGTCGTGCGGGCCGTCGACGATTTGAGCCTGCGTCTGGAGGCCGGCCGGCCGGAGATCGTGGCGATCATCGGGGAGTCCGGTTCGGGCAAGACCACGCTCGCGCGCATGATCCTCAATCTGGCGACACCGACCGACGGCGTGATCCGTTTTCGCGGCACCGATGTGGCGAAAATCCGCAGCAATCATGCGCGCGCCGACTTCATGCGGCAGGTGCAGCCGATCTTCCAGAACCCGTTCGAGGCCTTCAACCCGCTGAAGCGGGTCGACCGCTATCTGTTCATGAGCGCGCGCCGCCTTGCCGATGCGCGCGGCGCCGAGGTCGATGCGCTCGCCGACAGGGCACTGCACCAAGTCGGCCTGTCGCTGGCCGAGCTCAGAGGCCGCTTTCCCCACGAGCTTTCCGGCGGGCAGCTGCAGCGCGCCGCGATTGCGCGGGCGCTGATCTCCGCGCCAAAACTGATCGTCGCCGACGAACCGGTCTCGATGGTCGACGCATCGCTGCGGATGTCGATCGTCAACCTGTTCAGATCGCTGCGCGACGAGTTGCACGTATCGATCGTCTACATCACCCACGATCTCGCGACCGCCTATTACATCAGCGACCGCGTGCTGATCATGCAGCGCGGCCGCGCCGTCGAGAGCGGCGCAGCGCGCGAGGTGCTCGCCAACCCGCAGCATCCATATTCGCGCCTTCTGAAAGCGTCCGTGCTGTCGCCCGAGGACGCCGGCAAGCCGACCATTGCCGCCAACACCTGAACGAGGAGAAGAGCATGCCCAAGGCCGCCGTGACACTCGACCGCGACAATGTGATCGGGGCAACCGACCGGCGGCTGTTCGGCGCCTTCATCGAGCATCTCGGCCGCTGCATCTATGGCGGCATTTTCGAGCCAGGCCATCCCGAAGCCGATGCGAGGGGATTTCGCAAGGATGTGCTCGCAATGGTGCGCGAGCTCGCGCCGACCATCATGCGCTATCCCGGCGGCAATTTCGTCTCCGGCTACAACTGGGAGGACGGCGTCGGGCCGGTCGAGCAGCGCCCGCGCCGGCTCGATCTCGCATGGATGTCGACCGAGCCGAACACGTTCGGGACCAACGAATTCGTCGACTGGTGCCGCGCCGCCGGCATCGAGCCGATGCTCGCGGTCAATCTCGGCACGCGCGGCGGGGACGCCGCGCGCAATCTCGTCGAATATTGCAACCATCCGGGCGGGACCGCGCTGTCGGACCTGCGCCGCAAGCACGGCTTTGAGCAGCCGCATGACATCAGGTTCTGGTGTCTCGGCAACGAGATGGACGGCTGGTGGCAGATGGAGACCAAGACCGCGGCCGAATACGGCCGCATCGCCGCCGAGGCCGCCAAGATGATGAAGTGGATCGATCCTTCGATCGAGCTCGCGGCCTGCGGCTCGTCGGGCCGCACCATGCCGACATTCGGCACCTGGGAAGACGTCGTGCTGGATCACACTTTCGACCACGTCGAATACATCTCCCTGCACACCTATCTGAACAATTACGCTGATGATGCGGCCGCGTTCCTCGCGAGCCCGGACCTGATGGACGATTTCATCGAAGAGGTCGTGGCCATTGCCGACGCGGTCGCGGCGCGACGGCGCTCCGACAAGCGCATCATGCTGTCGTTCGACGAGTGGAACGTGTGGTACCGCACCCGCCGGAGCCGCGAAGGCCGCGTCAAGCCGGGCTGGCCGGTCGCGCCGGAGATTCTCGAAGAGCCCTACACCATGCTGGACGCGCTGACCTTTGGCGGCGCCTGCATCTCGCTGCTCAATCATGCCGACCGCATCAAGGCGGCCTGCCTCGCGCAGCTCGTCAACGCGATCGCCCCGATCATGACCGCGACCGGCGGGCCCGCGTGGCGGCAGACGATCTTCCATCCGTTCGCGGATTTCTCTAGACTCGGGCGCGGCCAGGTGCTGCGCGCCGTCGTCGACTGTCCGACCTATGCGGCAAGCTATTTCGATCCGCGGGGAACGGTGGACGCCCATTATCCGCTGCCCGCCGTGCCGTATCTGAAACTGTCGGCCGTTCATGACGACAAGGCCGCGATACTGACGCTGTTCCTGCTCAACCGCCATCTGACGGAGCCGATGACAGTCGGGCTCACCGCGCGGGGTTTTGCCGGTTTCCGGCTCGTGCAGGCGCATCAGCTCTGCGACGCCGATCTGGACGCGATCAACTCCAGGGAGAAACCTGACCGCATCCAACCAAGATCGCTCGGCGGCGTCGCCGTTCGCGATACCGGGCTCGACGCGACGCTCGCCCCTGCGTCATGGAACGTGATCCGCCTGCAAGGATCCTAGATGCCCCGGCGGGTCGCTGCCGATCGGCTCACCAATGCGACTGCGAGGCGGCCTTGCAATCCGGCGTTGAATTTACACGCTCTGTTTTGTTTGACGCGGGGCGGTGACGCAGCCCGTCATCGGTAGCGTCGGCGAGCCGCGTCGCAGGCCTGCCACGATACTACCTCACTATTTCCCGCAGGTTGGATATTCTGCTGCGGGCCCGCCTACTTGTTCATCAGGCGGGCCGCAAATCTCGATGTGATGAACGGCGCGGACATCCGATCGAGACGGCGCTTGCAGAGCGGAAGAGATGGATGGGTGGAGGAGGGCTGGTGAACGTCCTTGGAATCAATTCAGTGTATCACGAGTCGGCCGCCGCGCTGCTGGTCGACGGCAAGCTCGTTGTCGCCGTCGAGGAAGAACGGTTCAATCGCATCAAGCACGGCAAGCAGGCCGAGTTCGACAACCCGCATCAGCTCCCCGAACGGGCCATTCGCCATTGCCTGAACGCTGCCGGGCTCACCGCCCGCGATATCGGTCGCGTCGCCTACTCGTTTGATGCAAAAATGCGTCGCAAGCAATATCGCGCCGAGTGGTGGGATCCGCGGCTGGAGGAAACTTTTCGGCTGCGGCTCGGCCAGGTGCGCGGTGCCATCGAAGACCTGCTGGGACGTTCGCTGGGGCCAAAACTGCATTTGGTGCCGCACCACATGGCGCACGCCGCTTCGGCCTATTTTCCCTCGCCCTTCGATCGCGCGGCCATCCTCACCATCGACGGCATCGGCGAGACGGCCGGCTCGACGCTCGCCAAGGCGGTCGGCACCCGCATCCAGTCGGTGGAGACATTCGAATACCCGCATTCGATCGGCTTCGTGTGGGAGGTGTTCAGCGGCTATCTCGGTTTCTCGCATTACGATGCGTCGAAGGTCATGGGGCTTGCCGCCTACGGTGATCCCGAAATCTTCCGCGAGCAGCTTCGATCGATCGTGCGCGCCGACGAGGTCAATTACGGCGTGAACCGCGAGTTTCTCGGTTTTCACGGCAGCGGGTTCGCCAGAATGGAAGCCATGTTCGGGCCGCCGCGCGAGTCGAATGCCGAGATTCTGCCGCGGCATGCCGACATGGCGGCTGCCTTGCAGGAGGCGACGGATGCGGCGGTCACGGCGCTGGTCCGGCGCGTCAAGCGCAGGGTGCCGTTCGACAATCTATGTCTGGCCGGCGGCGTCGCGCTGAATTGCGTGACCAATGACGTCGTCAGGCGATCCGGTGAGTTCGCCAACGTGTTCATACCGTCCGCGCCGCACGATGCCGGCACGGCAATCGGCGCCGCCTTTGCCGTGCATTGCGCGACGCAGAAGCGCCCGCCCGAGCGCGGCAAATCCACGCCGTATCTCGGGCCCGCGTTCAAGCGGAGCGACATTCTGGCCGCGGTCAAGTCGGCGGGTTTTGCGGCACGGCGAAGCAAGTCCCCCGCGCGCGACGCGGCCAACTTGATCGCGGACGGCAAGATCGTCGCCTGGTTTCAGGGCCGCATGGAGTTCGGCCCGCGGGCGCTCGGCAACCGCTCGCTGCTGGCCGATCCGCGCCGGCCGGACATGCGCGACATCCTCAATCAGAAGGTCAAGCACCGGGAAGATTTTCGTCCCTTTGCGCCGAGTGTCCTGGCGGAGCACGCCGAGGAATGGTTCGAGGTCGGTACGCAGACGGCGAGCCACGAGTTCATGCTGTTCGCATGCGCCGTCAGGGATGACCGGCGCGACCTGATTCCGGCCGTCGTCCACAAGGACGGCAGCGCCCGGGTCCAGATCGTGAGCAGGACATCAAATCCGCGCTTTCACGAGCTGATCTCCTGCTTCTTTGCCAAGACCGGCGTGCCGATCGTCGTCAACACGTCGTTCAACGATTCCGAACCGATCGTCTGCGCACCCACCGACGCGATCGTCACGTTTCGCAAGTCGGGCATCGACGCATTGTTCATGGATGACGTGTTTCTGACGGCGCAGGCCTGACGTCGTCCTCTAATCACACCTGCGGCACATCGAGGACTGCCTCGCAGCGCTCGACGGCGTGGCAGGACTGAGCGCGCGCGACCGCGACGTCCTGATCGCGGCGATCTGGTTGCACGACATCATATACAATCCGACTCGCTCCGATAATGAGGACGAAAGCGCAAAACTCGTCGTATGATCAGGTTGACCAGAATGCACGATGTACGGCCGGACGATCGCCTCGGCGCGATCCTGATCTCGATCGATCTCAAAATTCTCGGCGCTGCGCCTTCCGCCTACGCAGCCCATGCGGCGGCGATCCGCAGCGAATACGCACATGCCCCCGACGATGCCCATCGTGCCGGACGCCTTGCCGCGCTCGAGCGCTTTGCGGCCCGGCCGGTGATCTGCCCGGACGCGACCTTCGCCGCACGATTAAGGCCAGGCAAGAGCGAACATCGCCCGCGAGATCGAGACGCTGCGGGCCGGCGCTCCAAAGGGCTAGGTCCGGGCTTCGTCTGCCCAATATGAGCCGGCATGGTCGGCAGGCCCGGGCTCGGCTCGTCCGTTTCTAGGTCGTTTGAGGGAGCAATTCCGTCACACAACAGTCCGATGGGGCCAACCATGAAGCCGCAAAGAGGGATGAGTGGTGACGCCAAGCGTGAACGCTCACCGCATTCGGCTGGTAGCGCCTTTGCTTTCGCTGCTTTCACAGGCGATCACGGCTCGACTGCGCATTTGAAGTAGCCGCCAGGATGCGGTCTCGTGTTGCGTGTTGCTGCAAAACCGGCTATTGAGCTGCCCGCAACACCAATGATGGAGGCGACCATGTCTATGGCTGCGCGCTTCCCGGGTTCGACGCGCGATACGTGACGCGCTCCCGGGATTTTAAGTCCCGGATGAGATTTCAAAACCCTCAAACTCAATTCAATCAGTGGTCCGTACCTGCGGACGTGTTGTCATGCCTTCGTCTCTGTTGCTGGCCCCTCGTCGGGAGGCCGGGCGCGCTGACCTGCTCGAACGGCGGCTCAGGCGATTTCATCCCCGCTGCCAGGGCGCGGTGCGCGCCTTGGCCATGCGGCACGCCCGCATTGCGGATCTTGCGGTCAGCTTTCCCGCGCTGCTATTTGCGCTGGCAGTCCCGCGGCCCGGGCTCGATCCGGCGCGGGCGCTGGCATGCGTGATCGATGGCAGGCCCCTCGCCGAGGTGGCGGCGGTCGCCGGCGTGCCGATGTGGCTGCGAAAGCTGCCACCGGAGGCGTTTTGCGGTCCGATCCCAAATCTGCCTGACGGCGACTTGTTTCGCCGGCAGATCGCCAACCACCTGCCGCGTTCGCCAAAACTTGCCCCGGCCTGGTTGCAGGTCGTGGCGGAGGCGGCCGAGCTCGCGCACGCGCCGGCCGCGATATGGATCGCGCGCGAGTTCGTCCGTGCCGCGCCACCGCGGGTGAACCCTGTGCGATTGCGGCTGATCGCTCTCTGGTCGTGGTTTTCCGTCCAGCCGGCGACATTTGGATGCGACATGATCAATAAGCCATGGACGCCGGACATGCGCATGGATCAGGCCGTCGACGCCGCTGACGACTGGCGGATGATCATCGCATTGCATCTCAATCTCGGCCGTCAGCCGATCGCCGACATGTGGCTCGCGCCGGGTCAAGTGGCTGGTTACGATTTCGTGCCGTTGAGTTCGACTGCCGCCATCATCGCGGAAGCGGCGGCCATGAAGAACTGCCTGCGCACCTATGGTTACAACCTGGCGCATAATCGCTCGCGGCTCTGGAGCGTGCGGCGCGATGGCGCACGCGTCGCCACGCTCAAAGTGGCCTGCGCCTTTCGTGATCCCTTGCCGATGATCGTCGAACTGAGGGGGCCTGGAAATGCGGACGTGCCGCGCGAGCTGTCGTGGGCGGCGCGGAAATGGCTGCACATGCATGATCTGTCACAAATCGATATGAGCCAGCGCAAATGGGGTACGGCGCCGCTCGACCGCATCCTTTGGCGGTCGCTGTGGCGGCCCTATTGGCTCGCCAGGCGCCGCATTCCAGTGTGGCTGCCGATCGGGCCCTCCCGCGCCGCGCTCGACGCGCTCTGAGACAAAGAACGGAGAGATTCGAAACTATTCTCATAGTTGACAGGCACCGTCGAACCCGGCATGATCTACTATAAGACTAGTAGGATGATTTGAATGTTGTCCTGGATGCTCTACGCCATCATCGTGAGCCTGCTGATAGGCTTTGCCGCCCTCGCGTTCGAGCGGTCGGCGCAGGTTCGACGAAGGCCGACGCGGTGGCTGTGGGGATTGGGCATCGTTGCCTCTGTCGTGTTCCCCCTCGTCGCTCCCAGGATCTCGGTGCAAATCCCGGAAATGACGCGCCTCACTGGCCAAGCGATATCTCCCAACATGCTTGCGCCGCTGCAGGCGCGGGCAATCGAACTCCCGCGGGTTGCGTGGCCGATCGCCGACGGCGATCGGATCCAGGCATTCTACGGTGTGGGTACGCCGCTGGAATGGGCTTGGCGCATTGCATCCGTGGCGCTGACCGTCGTCATCATCGCCAGTAGCGCAGGCTTATCGTGGCGCCGGCAATGCTGGCAGCGGGGTTACCTGGCGGGCACTGCCGTCTGCATATCGAAGGATTCTGGCCCCGCCGTCGTTGGGTTTCTGCGTCCGGTTATCGTGGTGCCGCATTGGCTGACGCAATTGTCGCCCGGCGAACAGGAACTGGTGATCGCGCATGAGCAGTCCCATCTCGACGCGCATGACGGTCGGCTGCTGACGATCGCCATCTGTCTTCTCGTCTGCATGCCGTGGAACCCGGTGCTGTGGTGGCAATTGCGGCGTCTCCGCCTGGCAATTGAAATCGACTGTGACGCCCGAGTCCTGAGCCTCGGCCACCCCATTGCACGCTATGGCGAGACCCTCATCGCCGTCGGTGAAAGGCAGTCTGCAAGCCACGCGCTGGCGATCGCCAGCTTCGGATCGAAGTCATTCCTGGAGCAAAGGATTCGAAACATGCGGACGAAAACCAGACGCGCGCGGATATGGACGATGGCGATGGCCTGCCTTGGTGTCAGCCTCGCGGTTTGTGCGGCTGAAGTGGCTCCGCCGAAGGCCGAACTCGCCGGCAAAACATCGTACCAGGAGATATCAGTAGATCCCCAGTTGCTCGACGGCTATGTCGGAGCTTATCGGTATGGCAACGCTGTCCTGCGGATCACCCGCGACGGGCAGGAATTGGCCGCGAGTCTTTCGGAACAGCCAGGACATCCGATCTACCCGCGGAGCACAACGGAATTTTTCTACAGACGAAACGATGTACAGATCACCTTCATCCCCGACATGACGGGAAAGGCAGTGTCGCTGATCGTGCACCGGAGCGGCGGCGACGTGAAGATGATGCGGATCGATGCGGCCACGGCGCAAGGGATCGCGAGTGCGGCGGCGGAGAGACAGAAAACGCAGTCATCGGACGGGGGACGTGACGCCGCCCTGACCCGCGTCGTTAACGGCGTCATCACTGGCAATCTCGACTATGACGATACGCGGTCTTGGTCGTCCACTGTTCGGTTGTCAAAATTGCAGTCCGTCATTGCGCCATTGGGGGCACTTCAGTCGGTCCGATATCTCGGTGTCGATAACCAGGGCGATGACGTCTACACGATCGAGCAGGAACACGGCGTGTCGCACTGGCGAGTCGTGTTGGATCCCAAAGGATTTATTTCCGGGGTCATGGTCACGCCGGGACAGCACGGCGTGCTGATGGACGAAGACGAAGCGGTCGCCGGATTGATCGTCCCATAAAACGTGCCCTCGGGCTTGACCCGAGGGATCATGCGGACAATGGCTGGAGCGCCGCCGAAGCGATGACTCGGCCGTCACGCCGGGTCGTGGCAGACGGCCTCGATGTTGTTGCCGTCGGGGTCGCGGACGAAGGCGCCGTAATAGTCCTGGTGATAATGGGGCCGCAGGCCCGGAGCGCCGTTGTCGCGCCCGCCCGCCGCCATCGCGGCCTTGTAGAAGGCATCGACGGTCGCGCGGTCCTTGGCGCGGAACGCGACATGAGTCGCGGTCACGGCGGCCTGGCCGGTGCCGAGCCAGAAATCCGGGCGGGTGTCGCCGAAACCGGCGTGGTCGCCATGGCCGCCGGTCTGTTCGTCGGTGACTTCCATCATCAACGTGTATCCCAGCGGGGCAAGGGCCGCCGCGTAGAAGGCCTTGGCGCGATCATAGTCGGATACGGGAAAGCCGACGTGGTCGATCATGTGGTCCTCCGTTCGAGCAGGCCATGATGCGCCCGAACTGGCGCGGCAGCAACGGCGTGCGCGGTGCGCGTGCTATGCGTTATTGGCGTCCGCAAGCAGCGCCAACGTTGATTCTATCGGCATGTCCAGTCCCCGGCGCAAAAATATTTTGCTTCCGTTTTTCGTAAAAATATGTTTCATTGTCGGTGTCCCGCCTCGATGAGAGGGGCGCATCGCGATCGTCACGACACGCGAGGCGGGATGCGATGGACGCGATGGCGTTGCCGGACGAGCAGCGATGTCGCGGACGGCGAAGTCGTGTGGTCCTGGCCTCCCGACGCTGAGGCCAAGTCGGCGAGAGATGATCTCGCTGACGACAGGAGCAAGAAAGCTCGGTTCCTGGGGAGAGCGCGAAGGAAACCGTTAAAACCATCGCGCAGGGAAGGCCGGATGATTTGGCCAATCCTGTGGTAACTGCCGCCAGCTTTTTTTGTTGCTGGCGGGCCATGGGTGCGGCCTGCACCCGGCCTTCCCCATAGGCGTTAAGATAGCACGGGCATCGATTGATATCGACGTTTTCGTGGAGGCTCGTAGAGATGCCTGCGGAGTGTCCGTTTGCAGTGACGCAAGCAGCGGATGG
>NZ_JAFATE010000569.1 GCF_019244115.1 Bradyrhizobium sp. | reverse complement strand
GCTCCAATTCCGGCATCGGCTATGTGATGCAGCGCTCGATCGGCACCTTCGATTTGCCGACCATGTTTGCCGCGCTCGTCATCCTGGCGCTGCTCGGCGTCATCCTGTTCTGGATCGTCGACCGCATCGAGCGGCTGGTACTGCCCTGGCACGTCAGCCAGCGCGAGGAGATCATCTTTGCCTCGTAGCGACAAGAACAGCGGAACAAACGGGAGGACGATAATGATGCGATGGATGAGCGCGGCCGCAGCCGCATTGTCTTTGACGGCGCTGAGCGCCGCTCCGGCGGCGGCCGCCGACAAGGTCCTGCTGATGCTGAACTGGTACGTCTATGGCGAGCATGCGCCGTTCTATTATGGCAAGGCCAAGGGTATCTACGCTGCTGAAAACATCGACCTCGAAATCCAGGAAGGCCGCGGCTCGGCGGCCACCACGCAAGCCGTCGCCGCAAAAACCGCGGATTTCGGCTATGTCGACGTGCCAACCATGATGCGCGCGGCGATCAAGGGCGCGCCCGTGATCGCGACGGGCGTGCTGCTGCAGACCAGCCCGATGTCGGTGATGGGATTTGTCGACAAGAACATCAAGAAGCCCGAGGACCTCAAGGGCAAGACGGTGGCGATCACGCCGGCCGACTCCATGACCCAGATCTGGCCGCTGTTCCTGAAGAAGACGGGCCTCAAGGAAAGCGACTTTCAGACGGTCGCCGGCGACGGCCAGACCAAGCTGAACGCCGTCATCAACGGCCAGGCCGACGTGCTGCTCGGCTATGTCATGGACCAGTCGATGAAGATCAAGGATGCGACGGCTAAGGACGTCTATCCGATCAAGTTCGCCGACTACGGTATCAACATGGTATCCTCGGGCATCATCGCCAACACCGACTACGTCAAGGCCAACGCCGATCTCGTCCGCCGCTTCATGGCCGCGACCACCAAGGCGGTGGAGGCCGCCGAGAAGGACCCGAAAGCGGCGGCGCAGGCGATCCTCGACGCCAACCCCAAGGGCGGCAAGATCGACACACTGACACAGGGCTTTGAGCTGACGATCCCGCTCTATCGGACAAGCGAGACCAAAAGCAAACGGCCGTTCCAGGTCACCGACCAGAACATGACCGACACGGTCAACCTGATGGTTGAATATGGCGGGCTGGACGCGAAGGCCAGGGAGAATCCGAAGGCGTTTTACACTAACGATTATCTGCCCAAGGGCGACTCGTGACGGGATACGCTTAAAAATGCCGCCGGCCACGCGACCGGACTGGACCGATCAGCGCGGGGCGCATCTGCGCCCCGTGAGCGATCGTGCCGGCACCGCCACGCCGGGCATCAAACTCACCGGCGTCTCGAAAACCTACCGTACGCGCGACGGCGACGTACCGTCGCTGCGCCCGCTCGACTTCCAGATCAACGACGGTGAGTTCTTCGTCGTGGTCGGTCCCTCCGGTTGCGGAAAATCCACGCTGCTAAAAATGATTTCAGGGCTGCTGCCGCCCTCGACCGGCGAGATCCGGGTCGACGGGCAGGTGGTGACCAGACCGCACGGCAATGTCGGCATCGTCTTCCAGAATGCGCTGCTGCTCCCCTGGCGCAATATCCTCGCCAACGTGATGCTGCCGATCGACATGAAACGGCTGCCGCGCGATCGTTATCTCCCGCGCGCGAAAGAGCTGTTGAAGCTGGTCGGGCTCGAAAGTTTTGAGAAAAAGCTGCCGTGGCAGCTCTCCGGAGGCATGCAGCAGCGCGCCTCGATCTGCCGCGCGCTGGTGCACGATCCCCGCATCATGCTGATGGACGAGCCGTTCGGCGCGCTCGACGCGATGACGCGCGAGCGCATGAATATCGAGCTGATGCGGATCCAGCGCGAGACCGGCAAGACCGTGCTGCTGATCACCCATTCCATACCGGAAGCCGTGTTCCTCGCCGATCGCGTGCTGGTCATGACCGAGCGGCCCGGCGCGATCGCCGCGATCTATGACGTGCCGCTGCCGCGTCCGCGCACGCTCGATGCGATGGCCGATCCGGTCTTCACCGACCTGGTGCAGCGCATCCGCAAGCATTTTTTGACCCAAAGCACGCTGGATTGAGCGATGGCACCTCGCCTTGCCGTGCGCGACATTTCTTTCTTCGAACGACCGGTCACGTTTGCCCGGCCGTTCCGCTTCGGCGCGGCCATGATGGAGGCTGCGATACAGGCGTTTGTGCGGGTGGAGATCGAAGTCGAGGGAAGGGGCCGCGCGACCGGCGCGACGGCCGAACTGCTCGCGCCAAAATGGTTCGACAAGCGGCCGCAGCTCTCCGCTGATGACACTGTTGTCGAGCTGAAACGCTCGCTTCAGATCGCGCGCGAGCTGTATCTGGCGGCGCGCGAGGACACCGCGTTCGGCCTGCATGCCCGGATCATCGGCGCCCAGGTCGAAGCGTGCGCGAGAGAGGACATCCCGCCGCTCGCGGCCGCATTCGGTCCGGCCGAGATTGATAAGGCGATCCTGGATGCGCTGCTGCGTGCCGCAGAGGTCAATTTTTTCGACGGCATGGCGCAAAACATCGCCGGTGTCGACGCGCGGCTGTCCGGCGATCTCGCGAATGATGATGTCACGCAGTTTCTCGCCACGCGGCGCCGGCGCGAGCGCGTCGCGGTCCGGCACACTGTCGGCCTCACCGACAGGATTGAGGGGGACGGGGGCCTCGGCGATCCGCGCGCGACCTCGCTCGCCCGCTATTTCAAGCTCAAGCTCGGCGGCGATCCCGATGCCGATTCCGCGCGGCTCGCGCGCATTGGCCGAGCGCTGGCCGCCTTGCCCTACGACTGTCACGTCACCGTCGATGCCAACGAACAATATGCCGAGCTCAGGGCGCTCGAGGTCCTGGTCAATCGGCTCGATCGCGATGCGGCGCTGCGGCCGGTCACGGATCGGCTGCTCTACATCGAGCAGCCGCTCCCGCGCGAGATCGTCAGGCACTCGCCGCTGGGATCGCTGGCGCGGCGCGACATCATCATCGACGAGGCCGACGATTGCTACGACGCGTTCCCGGTGGCCTGCGCGCTCGGCTATCGCGGGGTGTCCTCAAAATCCTGCAAGGGGCTCTACAAGTCGATCATCAACGCCACGCGCGCCGCCAGATGGAGCGCGGAAGGCGGCCGATATTTCGTGACATCGGAGGATCTGACCTGCCAAGCCGGGCTCGCCGTGCAGCAGGATCTGGCGCTGGGCGCGCTGCTCGGCATCAGCCATGCCGAGCGCAACGGCCATCATTACGTCGACGGTTTGGCAGATAGCCCGCGAGCCGAGGCGCAAGCGTTTTGCGCCGCACATCCGGACCTCTATCGCGATGATGCTGGTACGATCCGGCTCTCGATCCACGACGGTGATCTTCTCACCGGGTCACTGACCAGGCCGGGCTTTGCCAGCGCCGTTCACCCAGTGTGGTCCAGCCTGTTGCCGCTGGCGCAGCCCGCGGCCAAAATCCTCTCGGAGCAATCGACATGACGACGAAGCGCCTCGGCCTGATCATGAACGGGGTCACCGGCCGCATGGGGCTGAACCAGCATCTGATCCGCTCGATCGTCGCGATCCGCGACCAGGGTGGCGTCAGGCTCAAAAATGGCGATCGCGTGATGCCGGATCCAATCCTGGTCGGGCGCGACGCCGGCAAGGTCGAGGCGCTGGCGCGGCGCTTCGCCATCACGCGCTGGACCACCGATCTCGACCAGGCGCTCGCCGACAAGGACGACAGCGTGTTCTTCGATGCCGCGACCACGCAGGCACGTCCATCGCTGCTGACAAAAGCTATCAACGCCGGCAAGCATGTCTATTGCGAGAAGCCGATTGCGACCACGTTCGAGGATGCGCTGGCGGTCGTGAAACTCGCCAACGCAAGGGGCGTCAAGCACGGCACGGTGCAGGACAAGCTATTCCTGCCGGGCTTGAAAAAACTCGCCTTCCTGCGCAACTCCGGATTTTTCGGCCGCATGCTCTCGGTGCGCGGCGAGTTCGGCTATTGGGTGTTCGAGGGCGACTGGCAGGAGGCGCAGCGGCCGTCCTGGAATTATCGCAAGGAGGACGGCGGCGGCATTATCCTGGACATGGTCTGCCACTGGCGCTACGTGCTCGACAATTTGTTTGGCGAGGTCGAGAGCGTCACCTGCCTCGGCACAACGGACATTCCGGAACGCTGGGACGAGCAAGGGAAAAAATATCAGGGGACCGCGGACGATTCCGCCTATGCCACGTTCCGCCTGAAAGGCGACGTGATCGCGCACATCAACATGTCATGGGTGACGCGGGTCTATCGCGACGACCTCGTTACCTTCCAGGTCGACGGCACGCTGGGCTCGGCGGTCGCGGGGCTGACCGACTGCATGATCCAGGCGCGGCAGGCTACCCCGCGGCCGCTCTGGAATCCGGACGAAGAGCGCCTACACGATTTTTATGCCGATTGGCAGAAGCTGCCGGACAATGCGATCTACGACAATGGTTTCAAGGAACAGTGGGAGCTGTTCATCCGCCATGTCTGCGAGGACGCGCCTTATAAGTACACGCTGCTCGAAGGCGCCAAGGGCGTGCAACTCGCCGAATGTGCCCTGAAGAGTTGGCGCGAGCGGCGCTGGATCGACGTCGAACCGATCAGACTGTGAGGGAGGCCATTCATGAACAAGCCGGGTCTGCCTGTTTCCACCATGTCATTGAAGCTGCCGACCGACGGCGGCGGCACCAAAATCTATCGGCTCGCCGCGTCGCGGGTCTTTCCCGCCAAACTGCAGAGTCCGCTGAACCGCGTGGCGTTCTCGGCGGCGCATGTGGTCGCCGATCCGCTCGCCGATGTCGATCCGTGGCTGTCAGCCGCCGTCGACTGGGACCGCACGATCGCGTTCCGCGAACATATCTGGGATCTCGGGCTGGGCGTCGCCGAGGCGATGGACACGGCGCAGCGCGGCATGGGCCTGGACTGGGCGACCTCGCTGGAACTGATCACGCGCTCGGTGAATGCGGCGCGGGCGCGCGGCAACGCGCTGGTGTTTTCCGGCGCCGGCACGGACCATCTCGCGGTCGAAGCGGCTGATAAAATCGACGACGTGATCCGCGCCTACGAAGAACAGATCGCAGCGATCGAGAAGGTGGGCGGCCGCATCATCCTGATGGCCTCGCGCGCGCTGGCAAGACTCGGCCGCGATGCCGACGACTATGCCAACGTCTATCATCGCGTGCTGTCGCAGGTCAGGGAGCCCGTCATCATCCACTGGCTCGGCGACATGTTCGATCCGGCACTCGCCAATTATTGGGGGACAAGCGACCTCGATGTCGCGATGGACACCGCGGTCGACATCATCAATGCCAACGCAACAAAGGTCGACGGCATAAAAGTCTCGCTGCTCGACAAGCAGCGCGAGATCGACATGCGCCGGCGGCTCGACAAACGCATCAAGATGTATACCGGCGACGACTTCAATTATGCCGAGCTGATCGCCGGCGACGAGCACGGTTTTTCCCATGCGCTGCTCGGGATTTTTGACGCTATCGCGCCGGCCGCATCGTTCGCGCTATCGCGGCTGGCGGCTGGCGACGCGGCCGCGTTTCACGACGTGCTCGGGCCGACGGTGCCGCTGTCGCGCCATATCTTCAAGGCGCCAACGCGCTTCTACAAGACCGGCGTCGTTTTCATGGCCTATCTCAACGGCCACCAGGATCACTTCACCATGGTCGGCGGGCAGGAGAGCGCGCGCTCCACGCTGCATCTGGCAAAACTGTTCCGCCTGGCAGACGAGGCCGGCCTATTCGCCGATCCCGAGCTGGCGACACGGCGTATGAAGGCGGTGCTGGCCGTCCGCGGCATCGAGGCGTGATGCGGGATTTTTCGGCCGACCATCGCTGGCTGTCGCTGAACACGGCGACGGTCCGCAAGCAGGGCGATCTGGTCCAGATCATCGAAGCCTGCGCGCGCCACGGCATCCGCGCCATCGATCCCTGGCGCGACCAGGTTGCTGGCGTCGGGCTCGATCGCGCCGTGCGCGCCATAGGCGATGCCGGACTTGAATTGTCGGGCTATTGCCGCGGCGGGATGTTCACCTCGGATGCAGCGCGCCGGCGCGAGGTGCGCGATGACAATCGTCGCGCCATCGACGAGGCAAAGGCGCTGGGCGCGCCCTGCGTCGTGCTCGTGGTCGGCGGCCTGCCGCAGTTTTCGCGGCGCGGCAGCACGCCATCGAGGGATATCGGCGCGGCCCGCGCGCAGGTCGAAGACGCCATCGCCGAGATGCTCGCTTATGCGGGCGAAGTCGGCATGCCGCTCGCGATCGAGCCGCTGCATCCGACCTATGCCGCCGACCGCGCCTGCATCAACACGACGCGGCAGGCGCTCGATATCTGCGACCGGCTCGACCCTGGGCGCACTGGGCTGCTCGGCGTCGCGCTCGACGTCTATCACATCTGGTGGGACAGCGAGGTGTTGTCGCAGATTGCGCGCGCCGGAAAAGATCGTCTGCTGGCGTTTCATGTCTGCGACTGGCTGGTGCCGACAAAAGACATGCTCAACGATCGCGGCATGATGGGGGATGGCGTGATCGACATCAGGGCGCTGCGCGCCGCCGTCGAGGCGCAGGGCTTTTGCGGCTACTCCGAGATCGAGATTTTTTCCAACGCCTGGTGGGACCAGCCGATCGACGATGTCCTGCGCACCTGCATCGCGCGCCACCGCACCGTGGTGTAAATTTCGTAGTAAATTTCGTACGGTGGGCAAAGGCGCGCGAGCGCCGTGCCCACCGTTCTTCCCGTGCGTACACTGTTGGTGGGCACGCTTCGCTTTGCCCACCCTACAGCCGACGCAGTCACGTGTGAAAAAACACCAGCGGCAGGACGACAAAGGTCCATATGAACACGATCGCCAGTCCGCCGAGGACGGCGGCATCTTCAGCGCGATGCGGCATGGCAGAGTCTCCCGAGTTCGTGAGCCGGTTGTGAGACAACGTGCCTACCGCGCAAGCGTTGCTACTTTGGGCGACGAAGAAAAATCGCGAGGCGCCTTAGCGTCATGGCCGCTCGCTATCGCGCAATCGTGGATCGCTATCGCGAACATGATGTTTCGAAAAAGCAACGCTGCCTTTTCGGTTCTTGCGTTAACCCATTCGTCGCAAATCTGTGCCTTGCGCTCGGCATCCGGTTTGACTATGTGGATCCATCGTCAGCTTGCCGCCTTCGGCGAAGAGATACATGCGCGATGTGATTCACATCGTGCCGGTATCAAGGTGCAAGCACAACAAAGCGCTTAACGCGCTAGAGTTCTGGTGGGAGGAACGCATCGAGGCGAGCCACGCTTGGTCATTTAACGAACGGAAACACCATGTGGTATCGACTATCGATCGCAGCCTCCGCAATTTTCATCATTGGCGGTGCCGCCGCCACGGCTGCTGAACTGCCCACCTATGAAGTCGCGGGTTTTCCCGCGAGCCCTGCTCAGATCGCGGTCCTTGGAGCGGCCGGCGCTCAGGAGCGGGCGCCTGAACTCGCCGGCATATCGGCATCTCCGGTCCAGATCGCGGTGCTGAAGCGGCACGATCAGAAGACGACCGTCAGAAGCGGGCGGTCGACCACTGGGCTCGCCCGGCTTTCCACGGGCAACTAAGGCAACGCTCGTCATGGCGAGCGAAGCGATCCAGAACGGCAGGGTGGGCTAAGCGAAGCAAGCCCACCGCCAATGCGAGCCGCGAATAGATGGTGGGCACGGCGCGCGAAGTGCGCGCCTTTGCCGACCTACAGCACTATGCCGTCGCGCAGGGTACGCTCAAAAAGCCGCGGAAGCGGACGCGGCCGCCGCGCACCGGCGTGCCGCGGAGCGCATAATTCGGAAAGCGCGCGAGGAAGCGCGAGATCGCGACCGCGCCCTCAAGCCGCGCCAGCGCCATGCCCGCACATTGATGCGCGCCGGTCGCAAAGGCGAGATGACGGTTCGGCGTGCGAGCGATGTCAAAAGTTTCCGGATCGGCAAATTGCGCCGGATCGCGGTTCGCCGCGCCGATGCATAGCGTCACCGACGTGCCGGCCTCCAGCACGACGCCGCCGAGCTCGACCGGCTCGGTGGTCATGCGGTTGCCGAGCTGGTTCGAGCTCTCATAGCGCAGCATCTCCTCGACCGCGCTCTTGATCAGCTCGGGCTGCTGGATCAGCTTCAGTTTCTGCTCGGGATGCTCGGAGAGCGCCACCAGGCCGTTGCCGATCAGGTTGGTGGTGGTCTCGTGGCCGGCATTGAGCAGGAAAATGCAATTGTGCAGCAGCTCCTTCTCGTTCAGCCGCTCGCCGTTGGCCTCGCCCGCAATCAGCCGCGTCAGCACGTCGCGATCGGGATTGCCGGGTTTGGCGCGGCGGCGCGCGAGCAAGGTTTCGAGATAGGCAAGGAAGCCGTCCACCGCGGCATTGCCGCGCAAAGCCTGCTCGGCATTGATCACCGGCTCCAGCGCGCCCAGGATCGCGAGCGACCAGCCGCGCAGCGGCTCGCGTTCGTCGCGCGGCACGTCGAGCAGATTGCCGATCACCTCGACTGGAATGGCCGCGGCGAAATCCGCGATCAGTTCAAACTGGTCTTTTGTCGCAATCGTATCGAGCAGGCCGTCCACCAGGCGGATCAGATCACCCTCCATCTCCGCGATCGCGCGCGGCGACAGCGCGCCCATGATCAGCCGCCGCACGCGGGTGTGCGCGGGCGGATCATTGAACACCAGGCTCGTGGTGTGGTGCTCGTAGAGCAGCGTCTCGCCATATTTGGGCGCAAACTCCCTTTTCTTGTCGGAGCTGAACGTCCGGGTGTTCTTGTAGACGGTGGCGAGATCGTCATAGCGGGTCAGGAAACAGGTGCCGCTGGCCAGCCGCTTCACCGGCTCATGCTCGCGCAATGCCCGATAGGTCGGGTAGGGGTTGGCATAAAATTCCGGCGTCAGCCGCGCCAGGTCGAATTTTTTGGCCAGCTCTCGCGCGTTTCCGCTCATCCCCTGCTGCCCTCAAGTAGTTTCATTTGCAACTAATCTTACGGGCGGCGCCGGAGCGGTGCAACAGCATTTGGAAAGCCCGCTGATCGCAGAGCCATATGCGGATTTTGCGCTTTGATGGGAGGTGCGGCTCCGTCTAGAGTTCAGCCTCATCGCGAACCAGCCGCCCGGACACAGAAGAAATGCACGCCCGTGCCGACACTGCCGCCGAACAGGCAGCCTCGTGGCCAAACGAGATCTTTGCTGTCCTGCAGCGCTTCGAGGTCCGCCAGGTACCTTACGTGCCGGACGCAGGCCATTCGCAGCTGATCGCGCGCGTGCTGGCTTCGCCCGGCATGCGCGGCATTCCCCTGACCACGGAAGAGGAGGGCGTGGCGCTGCTGGTCGGCGCCTTCGCCGGCGGCCAGCGCGGTGTGCTGCTGATGCAGTCCTCCGGCGTCGGCAACTGCATCAACATGTTGTCGCTGACGCAGGTGTTCCGTTTCCCGTTCCTGACGCTGGTGACGATGCGCGGCGAATGGGGCGAGTTCAATCCCTGGCAGGTGCCGATGGGATCGAGCACGCAGGCCGCGTTCGAACTGTGCGGCGTCAGGGTGTTGCGGGCCTCGCATCCCGCGGAGGTCCGCGAAGTGGTCGAGGCGGCGGCCGCCCAAGCCTATAATGCCTGCACGCCGACGGCGGTGCTGCTGTCGCAGCGCCTGATCGGCGCGAAGGAGTTCACCAAATGAGCAAGGCCAATCTCCTCGACCGTCGCCGCGTGGTGTCGGCGCTGCTTGCGGATCGCAAGGAGGCGCTGGTGGTCGGCGGGCTTGGCGCCGCGACCTACGACATTGCCGCGGCCGGCGATCACGCGCGCAATCTCTATCTCTGGGGCGCCATGGGCGGGGCGGTCATGATCGGCCTCGGCCTGGCGCTGGCGCAGCCTCAGCTTCCCGTCGTAATCATCACGGGCGACGGTGAGATGCTGATGGGGATGGGAGGCCTCGCCACCGTGGGCCTGCAGAAGCCCGCCAACCTTTCGATTATCGTGCTGGACAACGAGTGCTATGGGGAAACCGGCGGCCAGATGAGCCACACGGCCGCCAGCACCGACCTGGTCGGCATCGCGCGGGCCTGCGGAATACAGAACGTTCATGCGATCTCGACTTTGGGTGAGGTCGAAGCCTTTGCCAAAACCTTGCAGGATGTCGCCGCCGGCCCGCGCTTTGCCAGCGTGAAGATCGACAGCGCCAACCTGGAGCGGGTTCTGTCCAGCCGTGATGGTAATTTTATACTGAATCGGCTACGTGGCTCCCTCGGGCTCAATCCGATGTGATTCGCGCTGATACTGCGCTGCAATATTTTACCTTGACTTAGATCAAGTGAGTGATTACTCACGAACGATGTCCAGCCTCCGCATGACCAGCGACCTCCGGCGGCAATTGATCCTCAGCGCCGCCAAAAGGTGTTTTGCCCGCCACGGCTTTGCCGGCACCACGACCAAGAGCGTGGCGGCCGCCGCGGCGATTTCGGAAGCGCTGCTGTTCAAGCATTTTCCGTCCAAGGCCGCGCTCTATGCCGAAATCCTCGCCGAGGAGTGCGAGGCCGATCCGGATCTCGCCCACCTGCTGTTTCAGCCCCCATCGACCGCGACCCTGGTCGAGCTGGTCCAGGGGATGGTCGGCCACTTCCTGCAGATCGCCAACGGCTCGGATGAGGAAGAGGCGCAGCGGCTGCGACTGATGGTCACAAGCCAGCTCGACGATGGCGAGTTCGCGCGGCTGCTCTATGGCAAAGTTGCCGGTCTGATCGGGTCACTCTTCAAGGCGTCGCTCGATCGCGCCATTGCCGCGGGCGAAGCCGTACGCGTGGGCGGCGAGCCGCTCAATCTGTTCTGGTTCGCGCACCACACGGTGTTGACCGCGGCGCTGTCGCGGCTTCCCGCCGTGCCGTGCCTCACTTACGGAAACGCCGCCGATTTGGAGCGGCAGCTCTGCGAGTTTCTTCTTCGCGGGATCGGACTTAACGAAGCCGCAATCACATCCCATCTGAGCCGCGATTTGCCGCAGCACCTCGCTCCGCAGGTGACTGCAGAGGGTGCATGAGATGAATATCGTCACGGAACAACATATCTCGGGCAAGCCGGTCAAGGAGACGCCGCGCACCCGTCCTGTGCGGATGGTGCGATGGTTCATCGTCATCGGGCTGCTGCTCGGCGCTCTCGTCGGCGGCCTCGTCTGGTTCAATCATTTCCGCGACCAGATGATCAAACAGTTCTTTGCCAACAACAAACCACCGCCAATCAATGTGAGCGTGGCCGAAGCGAAAGCCGAGGTGGTGCCGAACCTCCTGACCGCGGTCGGGGATCTCGCCGCCGTGCACCAGGTCAACGTGACCTCGGACGTCAGCGGGCGCATCACCGACATCATGTTCACGGCCGGCGCCCATGTGACGGCGGGAACGCCGCTGCTGCAGATCTATGATGCGCCCGACCAGGGCGACCTCGCCAACTTCAAGGCGCAAGCCACCGTGGCTGAGCTGTCGCTCGACCGCGCCAAGCAGCTCGCCGCGCGGCAATTTGGTCCTCAGGCAACTGTTGACCAGGCCCAGGCGACCTACGACCAGGCGATGGCCGGCATCGCCAAGACCGAGGCCATCATCTCCCAGAAGAAGGTGCGGGCGCCGTTCGACGGCGAGCTCGGCGTGCGTCACGTCGAGGTCGGCCAGTTTTTGAGCGCGGGTACGATGATCGTCACGCTTACCGATCTGTCGGAGCTCTATGCCAACTTCACCGTGACCGAGAAGGATTCTGCCCAGCTGAAGGTCGGACAGGTCGTCCGCGTCAGGGTCGACGCCTATCCAGGCCGCGACTTCGAGGGCAAGATCACGACCATCGAGCCGCAGATCGCGACCGACACGCGCAACATCTACGTGCAGGCGACGATCGCCAATCCCGATCACATCCTAAAACCCGGCATGTTCGCGACCGCCACGGTGGTGCTGCCCGACAAGCCGCCGGTCATCACCGTGCCGGAAACGGCCGTGGACTACACGCTCTACGGCGATTCCGTGTTCCTGATCACCGAGAAGACCGGCGACGACGGCAAGACCTCCCTGTCGGCGGTGCGCACCTTCGTGCAGACCGGGAACCGGGTCGGCGGGCGCGCGGAAATCTTGAAGGGCCTGAAGCCGGGCGATCGCGTGGTCGCGGTCGGTCAGATCAAGGTGCCGTCGGGTGCGGCGGTCGCCATCTCGAACGATCCGCCGCCACCAGTCCCGGCCAATCCGCCGCGTTACTGAGAGGGGTGCAATCCGCTTCGATGGGCCGTCCGCGCCGATGCGCGGCGGCGTCGATCAGAGATGCGCCCGAGAGATGCTAAAACCAGAGGCTGCCCGCGATGGCCCTAACCGATATTTTCATCAAGCGTCCCGTGCTGTCGGTCGTGGTCAGCATGCTGATCCTGCTGATCGGCCTGCGCGCCGCGGCCGTGCTGCCGATCCGGCAATATCCGAAATTGTCGAACACGGTCGTCAACGTCACGACGGTCTATCCCGGCGCAGCCGCCGACCTTATCCAGGGCTTCATCACCACGCCGATCGAGCAGGCTGTCGCCTCGGCCGAAGGCGTCGACTACATCACCTCGTCCTCGGTGATGGGCACCTCGACGATCCAGGTCTATATCAAGCTCAATTTCGATCCGAACCAGGCGCTCACCGAGGTGCTCGCCAAGGTCAATTCGGTCAAATACCTGATACCGAAGGAAGCTAATGACCCGATCGTCACCAAGACGACCGGACAGACAACGGCCGTGATGTATCTCGGCTTTTCGAGCGAGGAGCTCACCGGTTCGGCGATATCGGACTATCTGACCCGCGTCGTGCAGCCGGTGCTCTCAACGGTCGATGGCGTCGCCTCCGCCGACATCCTCGGCGGCCAGACCTTTGCGATGCGGCTGTGGCTCGATCCCGTGCGCATGGCCGGGCGCGGCGTGTCGCCAGGCGACGTCGCGGCCGCGATCGCGGCCAACAATTTCCAGTCGGCGGCCGGCCAGTCGAAGGGCTACTTCATCGTCTCCAACGTCAAGACCAATACGGGCCTGACCGACGTCAACCAG
>NZ_JAFATE010000482.1 GCF_019244115.1 Bradyrhizobium sp. | reverse complement strand
CATCCGCCCAGGCGAGGCCGCCGGTGCCATACAGCAGGACGTTATTGACGGCATAACCGACGCGGCCGCGCACAGTGCCGTAGAGATCAAGCTCGTTGTGATGTTGGTCCGTGCCGAAGCGGGTGGCGGTCACGATTGTCGTCCCATCGAGGCCAGCGCCCGAGACGTCGGCCTCGAGCCCCGCGACCCAGCCTGGCGCCAGCACGAAGTTGAAGCCGGCCTGGGCGCCACCCGTGACGCTGCCCAGATTACCTGTTCCGGTGCCGAGCGGCACGGCCACACCCGTGGCGATGTTGTTGGTGGTCACCGTGCGGTGATCCCACACGCCTCCAACATGTACACCGATATAGAAGCCGCTCCAGTCATAGGCCGGCGCCATCATCACCGGCGCCTTGGTCGGCATGGCTTCGGGGAGATCAGCGGCGGACGCGGATGTCAGACCGCCGACGGCGGCTGCCGTAACGGCAGCGCCAAGAGCTAAAAGGAAGCAACGCATACTCGTTTCCCATCGAATAAACTCGCCCCTTAGCCATCAGCATATTACCGCCACATCGGCGAACTTTCTGTGACCGGGCGGCCACAGACGAGGGAAACTCAATCTCCCGCGGTGGTTGTAAAGGCCGAGCAATAGCTGAAATCGTGCTCGGCCAGGCCGAATTCGTCTGGCTGTCAAGATGCTGCCTGAACAAGCGCGCTCGGATGCGACAGCGGGGCGACAAACCGGCCACCCAGACGTCGCGCTCTTCATCCGTTGTCAGGATCACCGGCATTGCCTTCGCATGAACCACCATCGCGTTCGGCTCTGTGGTCAGGACACCGTAGACTAGGCGCGGTCCCGAGATCGCTTTCGACTTTGCTCTCGTTCGCCGCTGAATGTTATCGAACCGGCGAATGCGGTCCTTCGTTGAGCGCGAACCAAGCCACGTCCTGCTTCCCGGTCGCTTGTTTGGCCTAGGCGCGCATTCGGTGAAGCTGTTTGCCGGCACGAGGAACCGGTTTTTGGGCTTGAGCCGCATGCGCCAGCGCGCCGAGGCCGTGTTTCGAATGTTCATCAGCGGATGTCCGCCTATGCGCGGCGGTGGCCGTATGGCGACCGCATCGTCACGAGATTCATCGTTAAATCGTGAATCAGCAAAACTGAACCCAACAATCTCGCTCACTGCCAGACGGAATGCGAAGAGGTTGCGGAGTTGGCTGCCCGGCGTCGTTTTCGCTAAAGCCACGGAGTGTCGCCTGATCGAGAACGGCCTCGATGCGCGCATGCAACATCGAGTCTTAGCCTTGTTCGGCATCTTCATTACCCGGGGTGGTTTCGACCTCGCGGCCAAACACCGGCTTCGCAGGTGTTGACCGCACCTCACGGACCAGCGTGCTTAGCATCTGCGCCAGCCGTCCCGATGGGTTTAGGTCATAGCGGCCCCGGCATTGAGCGCCGCATCGGCGCGCTCGGACGAAGGGCTGGAAACTGCTGGAGCGCCCGCCTGAAAAACTTCCCCAGACTAAACCCCAGACTAAAACGGGAATTTAGTGCGGGGCTGATTGGCGCTGGGCTAAAAAGCTTCGATTTTTTTGAGGTTAGCTGGCGCGCCATTCAGAATAAAAGCGCGAACTCGTATATCATTGAAATTTCGATGGAATTCCGACGACCTTGATCTCGCTTCGCGCGGCTTGCGGTCCAAAGAACGGCTTGCGGCACACCGCGGATTCCCCTCCAGATCCCAGTGGTTCAGGTCGACTCCCGTCGACTACCGCGCGCAGCAGGCGTTCGTTCTTCCCAGTGATCATCGCTCCGGAGGTCGCCCCGCCGCCGTCGCTGATCGACCCGAACAGATATTGCTGGTCGTCGTCCGGGTTGGCGCCGGCCCTGAGCAAGGCCGCGACGACGGCGGGATCGGCATGGCCATTCTCCAAGGCCAATCGCATGAATGTCATGCGATTCCAGGATTGCGTTCAGGTTCGCAGCCGGCGCGAGTGCGGCGACCTTCTAGCCCTCGCCCGCCACGATAGCAACGGCGAGGGCGCGGTCCGCAGCACGGTTGAAATAACCATGGCCGGCTTCCAACGCGCTTCGACCGGGCGTCGTCACAAAGTCCCGGGCGAATTGGGCGCCGTAGAGCAAGAACGGCGAGGCCACCAGCGCCAGGCCAATCCGATACGTTGCGGGTTTCTCGATCAGCCCCACCACTGCCATGATCGCGCCCAGAAGAACAACGGCGCCGATCAGGAAAATTACCACGAACACATCGTACCGCCCCAAGGGGCCTATGGCCACTTGCAAAGCAGGGCCAAAACGACGTCGACGCAGGCGACGATCCAGAAGAGTCTTGCCGGACTCATGCCGCGTTCTTCTCCACCATCGTATCGCGTCAATCTTGTTGTGCATTGAGCTTCGAGGTGCTGCCGTTTCGGCCGCCCTCGGGTAGTCTACCGGCCGCTTCCGTCGGACGCGGGCTGCCGGCCGATGCTGCCATCGAAGGCGGAATTTGGCCCGTGGTTCGGAGATAGCCGATCTAAGACGGCGTCAACGATGCTCGCGCCATGCCGTTTCGGGGCTGTGGTTAGAAGAGCCGATAGTTGCATTGAAAGTATTGAAACAGATCGATGATCTCGGCGGCATGGTGCTGATTGAGGTCGGCGATCAGTGCGTTGATCTCATTAGCGCCGGCGAACTCTGCACTATAGGAGCCATCGCTGTTCTTTTTGATGCGGCCGACGCCGGGCAAGGATCGCACGAAAGCGAGCGCGCGCGCCTCGTCACTGGCCGTTGGCCTGAACCCGATCTTCCCGCTATTGCAGGGCGGATTGTTGGCGATCGCTGGATTGGCCGAAAGTGACGAAGGCGAAGCGCAGGCGAGCAAGAGGAAAATCGAACCCCACGCCCCAAGCCGAAATAAGGTCGCCGATCGTGCTTGCGAAAGATCGCCGCCGATTGACTTGTCCATTCTGTTCCTTTCCCTGTCCCTTCGATTCCTGGTCTGTCGGCAAAATGCTTCGTGGCCAATCGTCAGCGCGCCTGCTGTGTGGCCGCGCGGACATCCGATGGTGTAGCCCCATAGGCACGCCGGAAGGTGCGGTTGAAATAGGACAGATCGTTGAATCCGCACTCGAGCGCGATGGCGCTGACGGTCAGGACCGCAAAGTGTGCGTCCTTCAGCATTTGTAGAGCGCGCGCGAGGCGATGAGCGAGGACGAACGCCGAGAAAGTCGTTCCCTCACGCTCGAACAGCTTGTGCACGTAGCGCGGGGTGACGCCGTGCCGTATCGCCATCATGCCGGCCGACAGATCGGGGTTGCCGAGCTGATCGGTAATGTCCGCTTTGATCGCCTGCAATCGTGCGGCCGCGACACCCCGCTCGTGGGCCTCGTGGGCGACGTCTGGCTTCGCGCCGATCGCAAGCGCGGCGATATCGATGATGTGATTGGCGCTGGCCTGGGCCAGCCCGGGCATCTCGAGCGCGTCATCCCGATGCAGCGTCTCGATGTAACGCAGCAGCAGTCGAAGGGCTCCGTTCTCGGCAGGAATCTGCCGCGCATAGGCGTCGCCCAGATTCGGCACCAGCTCCGCGAGTGCCGGCCGAGGAAGTACAAGGGTCACGAAACTGCCGAGGGAACGCATCGTGTTTGCGGACGGATCGGTTCCGGAGATCAGCACGCCGCTACCTGGCCGTCCGACAATTTCCCGGCCAAGCTGCTGCGTTGTGGATGCGCCGCTGAGCAGCATAGACAATCCGACCTGGTCCCCCGCACGGGGCAGATGCTGTCGGGTAATATGATAGTGCGCCGCGGACCTTGATCCCGAGACGATGCCGAGACCAGGCAGGCCCTGGAATGTCACGCTCGCATGAAACGGCTCGTCGCCAATCGTTTCGATGTCGACGTTGGTGATATTGCGCCCATAGATCTCGCGCCACATCGCGAGGCGCTGCTTCTCCGGAAAGCTATCGGTGGAGATGTGGAGGGGAGCGAAGGGCTGTCTCGAGGAGGTCATGTCTTATAGTCGCACTCTATCGAGTTTATAGTCGCACCCTGTCAACCGATGGTTCGAACGGCGGCCATTTTGGTCTCAATTTCTGTTTCGCACCCAATGGTCATCGGCGCAGCTGTTGCCGTCGTACATCTTCTCCAGCAAAAGCGCGACTGAGTTCTCTCCAGTCCCGGCCGTGTTCCCTTGAGTCCGTGCGGGGCTTGGCACGAACCGGATAGATATTCGCATGGCGTTCAGTCGAGGATCGGCAAGTCCGCCATGCCTAAATTCGCGCCACACGGGTCGCGCTGGAGAATTTGATGTTTGGGAAGTTCACGTCCGGTCTCGGAGCGACGGCGACCGCAGGACTAGCAACCAGCTTCGCGAAGTCGTCCTCAGATTTGCTGGCGAAGTTCGCAGAGGGCTGGCGCAGCGGCAAGGCGCCCGGCTCTCGGCACAACCGGCTCATACCACTCACCGTCGCATGCGCTTTGCTGGCTGCCCTGCTGCTCATGCCCTCGGCGGCACGAGCAGTCGAATGCAGCAATGGCGGAGCCGGGTCAAATCCGGCGGGGAACGACAGCGGTCGCCCGGAAAATACGGCCTGCGGGGGTGCTGCTAAAGCGACCGGCGACTTTGGCACGGCGATCGGGTCTGACAGCTCAGCGAGCGGGAACCAAAGCACGGCGATCGGTGCACAGAGTACTGCGAGCGGGATTGTCAGCACTGCTTTAGGCGGCAGTAGCGTAGCGAGCGGCGACTATAGCACCGCCGCCGGCGACGCCAATGCGTACGGCGCCGGCAGCACCGCGACCGGCTTCAACAGCACCACGACCGGCGCCAACAGCACCGCGAGCGGCTACTACAGCACAGCGAGCGGCACCGGCAGCACGGCGACCGGCTCCTACAGCACAGCGAGCGGCGACTATAGCACCGCGAACGGCTACAACAGCCTGGCATCCGGCAGCAGCGCCACGGCGGTTGGTTCTGGGGCGACCGCGGCGTACAGCAATTCAGCAGCCTTCGGCGCCGGCGCGACAGCAACTGCGGCCAACCAGGTCGCGATCGGCACGGCGTCGAACACCTACAAGCTGTCAGGCCTCACGTCGGCGGCGAGTCTTGCCGCACAAAGCGGACCGACCTCGGTCGTGACGACTGACGCGGCGGGGCATCTGGCAGCGACGAACATTACGCTGCCGGACATTTCCGGACTGCAGTCCACCGTCTCCGGGTTGCAGTCCAGCGTCAGCGTCCTGCAACATCAGATGCGGCAGTCGTTCGAGGGTAGCGCGATTGCGATTTCCATGGGCGGCACCGCGCTGCCGGCCGACAAGCGATTTGCGATCTCCACCAATTGGGGCAATTTTCGTGGCGAGAACGCCGGCAGCGTGGTCGCGCAAATGCGCCTGACCGATTATGCCGTAGTGAACGTCGGCGTCGGCGCCGGATTTCAGCAGGGGGGCATTGGCAGCAGGGCAGGCGTCACGTTCGCGTGGTGAGGCGGCCCATCCCTACCTTTGCTGCTCTATGTCTTGGTGCGCTTGCCGTCCTCGTCGCATGGTGCCTGAGTGCGCGCGCCGAAACGCCGCCGCCAAGGCTTGCGCAAATTGATCGCAACGGCGTGCTGATCTTGATCCGCACCGCGCTGATCGCGCTGGACCAAGCCAACAAGACCGGCAATTACTCGGTGCTGCGCGAGCTCGGAGCGCCCGCCTTCCAGGTCAACAGCGCCGTGAAGCTCGCTGAGATTTTTGCGAAGCAACGCAACGACCATCTCGACCTCTCGGGCGTCGTCGCGATCGAGCCGCAGCTGACCGTGCTGCCGCAGATCGAGGCCAATGGCCTGATGCACATGGCCGGCTTCTTTCCCTCCGTGCCGCAGCAGCTCAGCTTCGACCTGCTCTATGCGCCGGTGAACGGTCAATGGCACCTGTTCGGCATCTCGGTGAAGATCGGGTCGGCGGCGCCTGCAGCGCCCGATCCTCCCGCTGGGCCGCCACCTCCCGCTGCCAAGTTACAGGGGCCGAGCGCGAGCCAGCAGGTGCCATCGACAACAGCAGCAAGGCCGTAATGGGATTTCCCTTCGCAAGGGACTTCTCCAATGCAATTGCCTCCGTTCACATG
>NZ_JAFATE010000389.1 GCF_019244115.1 Bradyrhizobium sp. | reverse complement strand
TTTTGGGCAATCGGCCGGAAACGCGCGATGAATTGGCTCGAGCAAAACGGGTTTCCCGAGCCTGGGGATGGCGGGCAGGCCGCGCTTGAACGCTACGTGGCCGACATACTCGCCGCGCGTGGGCATAATCCTGCCGAGTCGACGATCCGTGGATACGTGCGCAAGTGGATCGACGAGTATCGCGCTCGCGTCAACAACGGCTCGCCCACGCGGAGCTGCACCTAACCTATTGATCGAGTAAGGCCGATTTGAGCTGAAATTGGCCTTGATTGGCCCAATCGGCCGACTCGCGCCGGGATATATGGAAGATTCCAGATCCCAATCATCGAGGGGATCACATGTCTATACTCCTACCGCTCACCGACGAACTTGCCGACGATCTTCTCTATGGCGCCGCACCGTCCCGACGATGCATTGCCTGCCGTCATCGGAGATGAGTGGTGTTGTCGACACAATCAGCGTCGGCGAAGGCCAGCCCGACACGGCCATGGCCGGCCGAACAGGTTGAGCTGTGGCCGATCGAACGGCTGATACCCTATGCGAACAACCCGCGGCTTCACAGCGCGGCCGATATCGAGAGGATCGCCGCCTCCATCCTCGAATGGGGGTGGACGAACCCGGTCCTAGCGGACGAACACGGTGTGCTGATCGCCGGTCACTGCAGGGTCGCGGCCGGCGCGATGTTGGGGCTGACGGTGCCGGTCCCGGTGATCGTCGCACACGGCTGGAGCGAGGAGGAGAAGCAGGCCTATCGCCTGGCCGACAATGAATTGGCGGCGCTGGCGAGCTCATAGCTGTCCGGGATTCTAACGCAGAGTGAAACGCACGGCAGACAAACCCAACATCTTGGGCCAAAATCGTGTTGTGCAAACATGATTTTGAGGTCTGCCGTGCCCCACAGTCGTACCGCATTTCACGAGCTGTTGAAACCGCTGGATCGCCGGATGATCGCCCGCACGGTTGCCGCGCATGACGGCGATCATGGCGTGGGCAGCGGCGACAACGCCTGGACCTGCGAGCGCCATCTGCGAAGTTTGCTGTTCGCGCAATGGCAGGGATTGATCAGTCTGCGCGAGATCGTGGCCGGACTGGGCGCGCATAGCCGCTCCTTCTATCACCTCAATCTGCGCGCGCCGTGCCGTTCGACCCTGGCCGACGCCAATGGCGCACGGCCGGCGGCGGTGTTTCGCGACATCGCGCTGGCGCTGATCCCGGTTGCCGCCGGCCGGCTGCGCCGCGACGGCGAAGCGCTGATCCGACTGCTCGATTCGACGCCGATCCCGCTCAAAGGCGATGGCTTTGCTTGGGCCGAGGCCAATGCCCGTACCCGTGGTCTGAAATTGCATCTGCTGCATGATCTGCGGCAGGGTCAGCCAGTGTGGTTCGACGTGACCTCGGCCAAGGTCGATGACGTCGTCGCCGGCCGCGCCATCCCGCTGCAGCCCGGCGCCACCTATGTCTTTGACAAGGGCTATACCGATTACCGCTGGTGGTCGGCGATCATCGAGGCCGGCGCGGTCTTCCTCACCCGCCGCAAGCGCAACGCGCATTGCCGCCTGGTCGGCAAGCGCAAGGCCAAGGGCGACGGCATCCTCGCCGACCGCTTGATCAAGATCGGCCATCGTCAGCCCCGCGGCGGGGCGCCGCTCAACCCGCTCTACGACGTCGCGCTGCGCGAGATCGTTGTCGCCCGCCCGGATCATGACGAGCCGCTCTATCTGCTCACCAACGATCGCAAGCGGCCGGCTACCGAGATCGCACAGCTCTACAAAGCGCGTTGGGAGATCGAGTTGCTGTTCAAATGGCTCAAACAGAACCTCAAGATCCGCCGCTTTCTCGGCCGCAGTGAAAACGCCGTGCGCATCCAGATCTATGTCGCGCTGATCGCCTTTATGCTGTTGCGCATTCTGCACCACACCGCCGCCCGCGCCTTCAACGGCAGCACCGCACTGCTCCTCACTCACCTCAAGCTCAGCTTGTTCAGCCCGTTCAGTCTGCGCCAAAGCCGAACCCCGCCTCCTAAACCACCCGCCCTGCGGCCGCCCAATCCACAAGCTTGCTTCGCATTCCGATGAAACCAAACATGCTCCACAATTCCGGACAGCTATGCGC
>NZ_JAFATE010000438.1 GCF_019244115.1 Bradyrhizobium sp. | reverse complement strand
CGGCCGAATAGTCGAAGCCGGCCTCGGAGCCCTTCGGCCGTCCGACCACGCCGTAGAGATTCGGGCCGACGCGGTTCGGCTCGCCCTTCCCGAAAGTGTGGCAGGCCTGGCACTTCTTGGCGGAATTGGCGCCCTTGTCGGCCGACGCGCTCGCGAGCAGCTTCTCGATCGGCTCCTCCGGCTCGGCCTTCGCCTGCTGGCCGGCTCCGCCGGCATGCTCGGTGACGGCGACCTCCATGCCGGGCTTTGCCGGCTTGATCGGCGCGAACATCGCACCCGCTGCGATATTCAGCGACAACAGCACCAGGCAGGTGAACAGCAACGCACCCAGGATCTTGTTGATTTCGAAGGAGTCCATTGCGGCTCGGTCCCCGAGGCTTGGAAGAGAAGAAGAGCGGAATCGGCGCTTTTTCGAGCGCCTTGCAGGGCGGACACATAGCCGGTTTGCCGCCGGGCTGGCAACCCGTGTAGACAATCCGCGAGCAACTTTGACAGAGCACAGAAGCTGCTGGCCAAGCAGCGATTTTCATGGGTTCCGACGTCGTCATTCTGATCCCGGCCCGCATGGCCTCGACCCGCCTGCCGGGCAAGCCGCTGATGGAGATCTGCGGCCTGCCGATGATCGTCCATGTCTTGCGCCGCGCCGAGGAAGCCGGAATCGGCCGGGTGGCCGTCGCCACCGATACGCCGGAAATCGCGACCGCCGTGCAGGCCCATGGCGGCGAGGCGGTCATGACGCGCGCCGATCATCCCTCCGGCTCGGACCGGATTTTTGAGGCGCTGGAACAGCTCGATCCCCGACGCGAGGCGGAAATTGTCGTCAACCTGCAGGGCGACTTTCCGACCATTACTCCCAACAACATCCGGGATGTGCTGGCGCCGCTCGCCGACCCCGCGGTCGATATCGCCACTCTTGCCGCCGAGATCCACACCGAGGAGGAGAACAACGCTCCGAGCGTGGTCAAGGCCGTCGGAACCTCGCTGGGGGGTAAGCGGATGCGCGCGCTCTATTTCACCCGCGCCACGGCGCCCCATGGCGACGGCCCGCGCTACCATCATATCGGCCTCTACGCCTATCTCCGCGCGGCGCTCGAACGGTTCGTCAAGCTGCCGCCCTCGCCACTTGAGCAGCAGGAGAAGCTCGAACAGCTGCGCGCGCTGGAAGCGGGCATGCGCATCGATATCACCATTGTCGACACCGTGCCGCGCGGCGTCGACACCGCGCCCGATCTCGAAATGGCGCGCAGAATCCTTTCCAAACGCTAGACGGCTGTTACAAGGCGCCCAAACAAGACGACGCGACACACCGAGATGACCAAGACGCTGAAAATCGCATTCCAGGGCGAGCCGGGAGCCAACTCCCATATCGCCATCACCGAAGCCTATCCGGACGCAGAGGCGCTGCCCTGCCCGACCTTCGAGGACGCGCTTGCCGCGATCAGTTCCGGCGAGGCCGATCTCGGCATGATTCCGATCGAGAACTCGGTGGCGGGGCGCGTCGCCGACATCCATCACCTCCTGCCGGCCTCGGGGCTCTACATCATCGGCGAATGGTTCTTGCCGGTGCGCCACCAATTGATGGCGCTGAAGGGCGTCAAGCTTTCGGACATCAGGACGGTCGAAAGCCATGTCCATGCGCTCGGCCAGTGCCGCCGCATCATCCGCAAGCTCGGCCTCAAGCCGATCGTGGCCGCCGATACCGCGGGCAGCGCGCGCGACATCGCCGAGCGCGGCGACAAGAGCGTCGCCGCCATCGCCTCGCGCCTTGCGGCAAAAATCTATGGCCTCGACATTTTGGCCGAGGACATCGAGGACGAGGACCACAACACCACCCGCTTCGTCGTGCTGGCGCGCGAGGCCAAATGGGCCGCGCAGGGTTCCTCGCCGCTGGTCACCACTTTTGTCTTCCGGGTGCGCAACCTGCCAGCCGCGCTCTACAAGGCGCTGGGCGGCTTTGCCACCAACGGCGTCAACATGACCAAGCTCGAAAGCTACATGGTCGACGGCAATTTCTTCGCCACCCAGTTCTATGCGGATGTCGACGGTCATCCCGACGACAAGGGGCTCGCCTTCGCGCTGGAGGAGCTGAAATTCTTCTCGCGCGAGTTCCGCATCATCGGGGTCTATCCGGGGCATCCGTTCCGCGCGACATTCAGCGAAAAGCTGGATTGATCTCTGTCGCCCCGGCGAAAGCCGGGGCTCATAACCACAGGCCGACCTGCTTGAGCACGGCGTCCGCCAATGTGTCTCATACGCGGTATGGGTCCCGGCTCGGCGCGCGCAAGAGCGCGCTTGGCCGGGACGACGGATGGCTGCATTCATGCCGCTGCCTTCTCGGCAAGCCCGAACGCCTCCGCGAGCAGCGAATAGGACTTTTTCCGCGCCTCGTGATCGAACATGGCTGATATCACCATCAGTTCGTCGGGCTGGCTGGCAGCAATCAGCGGATCGAGCTTCTGCATCACAGTCGCTGACGACCCGACGAACAGCCGCGTGCGGTTGCGCGCGATCGAGGCCCGCTCGGCGTCGGTGTAAGGATAGGCCAGCGCCTCCTCCGGGCTCGGCAGCGGCAGATACTGGCCGCGGTCGCGGCGCAGCCGGTTGAGATCCATTGAGGAGGCGAGCCGCTCGGCTTCAGCGTCGCTTTCCGCCGTGACAATGGCGACCGCGAGGATCGCATACGGCGCAGTGCGCCAGCCCGAGGGCTTGAAACGCGTGC
>NZ_JAFATE010000380.1 GCF_019244115.1 Bradyrhizobium sp. | reverse complement strand
TCATGCGCAGGGCGTCGCCTATCACGCCAGGCGATTGGGCATTCCCGCCACCATCGTGATGCCCCTGGGCACGCCGATGGTGAAGGTCGAGAACACGCGGCGGCACGACGCGGAGGTCATCATCTCCGGCCAGACGCTGGAGGAAGCCGGTGCGTTCGCGCGCGAACGTGCCAAAGCGCAGGGACTGACGCTGGTTCATCCCTATGATGATTCCCTGATCATGGCGGGCAACGGCACGGTCGCGCTCGAAATGCTCGAAATGGCGCCGGAGCTCGACACGTTGGTGGTTCCGATCGGCGGCGGCGGGCTCATCTCCGGCATGGCCATTGCGGCAAGATCGCTGAGGCCCGAGCTGCGCATCGTCGGGGTTCAGGCGGAGCTTTATCCTTCGATGTACAACGCCATTACCGGCGGGCAGCGGCCGATGCGCGGCGACACGCTCGCCGAAGGCATCGCCGTCAAGGCGCCCGGCCGGATCACGACCGAGATCATCCGCAAGCTGGTCGACGATATCGCGCTTGTGACGGAGGACCAGATCGAGCGGGCGGTCGCGACGCTGATCGCGATCGAGAAGACCGTGGTCGAGGGCGCCGGCGCTGCGGCCCTTGGCGCAGTTTTGGCTGCACCGGATCGCTATCGCGGCCGCAATGTCGGCCTGGTGCTGAGCGGCGGCAATATCGATACGCGGTTGATTGCTTCCGTTCTCACCCGCGAGCTCGCCCGCGAGGGCCGCCTGACGCAACTCGCCATCGACATCCCGGATCGTCCCGGCCGGCTCGCGGCGGTCGCGAGCCTGCTTGCGGAGGCGGGAGCCAACATCATCGAGGTCTCGCACCAGCGTACCTTCTCCGACCTGCCGGCAAAAGCGACCCTGCTGGAGCTCGTGATCGAGACACGCGACAAGGCGCATCTTGACGAGGTCATGGCGCGGCTCGACGCCGCCGGGTTCAAGGTCCGCCTATGAGGGCGGAGGGCGCGGGCTCCGCCACAGCCAGATCGCGAGCGAGCCGGACCGCCCGCGGATCGGGGTGTCATGCGGGCCGGTCAGCTCGCCCTCTTCGTACATCGCGCAATCGCGTCCGGCTGCGCGCAGCAGCTCGTCGCTGACGGCGAGTTCGGCGCCATGGCCGGCCGCGACCTCCATCAGGCGGCTTGCCACGTTCACCGTATCGCCGGTCGCGGTGATGTGGTGATGGCTCATGCCGCCGAGGCGGGACGCGACGATGGTCCCGTAATGCGCGCCGACCTTGAATCCGAGCTTTGCGCCGAGGGATTGAGGCTGCGCGGCCAGCCAGCGCGCGGCACCGATGCAAAGGTGCGCCGCGCACTCCGCGGCCTTGGCGGCGTCATGTGAGGCCGGCTCCGGCAGGCCGAACAGAATCATGGCGCCGTCGCCGAGAAAACTCGTGATCATGCCGCCGCAGGCTGTCACCTCCCTGTCGACCAGCGCGTGAAACTCCTTCAAGAGCTCACGGACGCGGTCGGGCCCGAGTGCCTCGCTGAGCGAGGTGAAGCCGGAGAGGTCGATGAACACGATCGCCGCGTTCTGGCGAACAGGCTCAACCAGAAACTTGGGGTTGGCCGTCAGCCATTGCTGGATTACCGGCGCCTGAAATTCCTCGAGCAGCTGGCTTCTCTTCGCAAAGTACTGCGCACGTCGTCGGCCGGACAGAAGCTGGACGGCGCCGAACAGGATGACCGGAGGGGCGGTGGCGGCGATCGGCAGCGCGGCGCTGAGCCAGATGCCGGACGAGAATGCAAGGGTGCTCGCGCCGATCCAGATCACGACGAGAGAGGCGGCCGCAAGCAGCCCTGCAACGCTGCGACGCCACGCGAGCAGCGCCACGAGCATCATGGGCAGCAGCGCGGCGACGAGCCCGTCGACGGTTCGCACCGTTCGATCACGCAGGACGACGTCGCCGGCCATCAGATGGGTGATGGCCGTCGCCATCACTTCGACGCCGGGCAAAGATTCGAACGGGGTCGGAAAGATATCGCCCACGCCGATCACGGTCATGCCGATCACGACGATCCGGTCCTGAATGGCAGCAGGATCGGCCTCGCCGGACAGCAACGCATCGGCACCGATGGTCCGGATGGTCCGGCGCGGCCCATAGAAGGCAATCGGCAGGGCGTGATCGGCATCGGTCGGAATCGAAAGCCCGCCAAGCACCAGGCGCTCCGGCTCGATCAACGGCTCGGCGCCGGTCGCCAGCGCGGCGACACGCAGCGGAAATGACATCGCAAGCCCGTCATCGCTCCGGAACAGCATCGGGATCGCGACCGG
>NZ_JAFATE010000319.1 GCF_019244115.1 Bradyrhizobium sp. | reverse complement strand
TGTAGAAACCGGGAACGTTGTTCAGTTCGTGGAGGCGAGTTGCCGGCGGCTTGTGACTGAGGGAGCCGTGTGGTCGCCGCGTGTTGTACCAGTCAAGCCAGCCGGTGAGCGCGGCTCGGCGTTCAGCCGTCGAGCGGTAGATCGCTGCGTAGGCCCAGCCCGCGAGCAGCGTCTTGATGAACCGTTCGGCCTTGCCGTTGGTGCGTGGCCGGTATGCGCGGGTTCGGAGGTGCCGGATGTTGAGCGTGCGGCACGCGATCGCGTGGAGCATTGATCGGTAGGCGGGGCCGTTGTCGGTCATCACCCGCTGGACGGTGATGCCGTGAGCTCGGTAGAACGCGATGGCGCGCGTGAGGAACCCGATCGCGGTGGTCGCCTTCTCGTCGTCAAGCAGCTCGACATAGGCAAGCCGGCTGGCGTCGTCGACGCAGACGTGCACGAACTCCCAGCCGGTCGCGCCGAGCCGTTTGGGCCCGATGTGCGTCTGGCTGCTTCGCGTGCCTGTCATGCGGTGCCCTGCACCGCGCACGCTGATCTTGCCAAGCTTCTTGACGTCGATATGCAGCAGCTCCCCGGGCCGCGCTCGCTGGTAGCGGTTGGGCGGCTCGGGAGGCTCGAGTCGGGAAAGCTTGCCGAGCCCGATCCTGGTCAGGATGCCTGACACGGTTGAGAGCGCCATCCCTAGGCACTCAGCGATTTCTGCCGCCGTCATTCGTAGCCGCCTGAGGGTCGCGATCAGCTCGACCCGCGTTTCGTCAGTCCGACCCGGTACTTGTTGCGGGGCCGAGGAGCGATCCAGTAGCCCATCCAGTCCCTCGGCCTGGTAGCGGCCAAGCCACTTGCGCGCGGTGCGGTCACTGACGCCGGCCGCCTCGGCGGCCGTCGCCCGCGACCACCCCGCATGCTCGATCCTCTCCACGAGCAACTCGCGACCCTTGACGCTGAGCTTGGCGTTACGGTGCAGCTTCATCCGGTGTCCTCCTTGGGACTGAGGTGGCTTGAGCACCCTTCAGCCTCCAAGGAGCACCGGATGGCTAGCTCATCGGCGGAACAACGTGGTCAGGAACTACAGCTGATATGGCCGTCGGTTTGTCAAGTGGGCAGCGCTGATTAGCCCGGTTTGCAGGCTGTTTGAGAAGCGGCTGGGGGTCCCGGCGGCTCGGCGCGATGTCGAGTGTCGCGTGGGTCAGTCTGATGATGCGGGGGTTTGCCATCCCCAAGACGCTGGTTTCAGCGCCGGCGTGCGCGTGTCTAGGATCGAGCGTGGCCGCGAGCGGCTGCTCATAGCTGTATCGCGCGTGCCGGCGGCCCTTGGCCGACCGCCGGGATCCCGGGCGTGACCGCGATGTGATTGTGCGGTCAGGTCATGGCGCGGTCGCTGCCGCCCAGAGGAACCCGGCGAGCTCGCGGGCGATCGCGACGGTGGCGACGTTTGCGGGTTTGCCGCGCGCGTTGAAGCGCTTGTGCACTCGGTGCAGCCGGTGCTGTGCCTTCCACGCGATCTGCAGGATGTGATCGGGCTGTCCGTCCTGGCGACTGAGCAGTGTCTGGCCGATCCGAGGACGGCGGGAGTACTGCCAGGCGGACTCGACCAGCAGCCGCCGCGCGATGCTCGATCCCGTCTTCGTGATCGATCCGTGGGTCTTGCTCTCACCGGACTGATCCAGCGACGGGGTCAGTCCCAGCCAGCTGCTCAGCTGCCTGGGCGAGGAGAAGCGGCCCCAGTCACCACCGAGCTCGAGGTGCAGCATCAGCGCAGTCAGCGTGTCGACGCCGCGGAAGCAGCGCAATCGGGAAATCGTCGGCCACAGCCGCTCATCGGTCGCGATCCGCGAGAGGCGCTCATCGAGCGATCGGCGTCGTGCGAGCAGCCCATCGACTGCGGCGAGCCGATCCACGAACGCCAACTGCGTTGCCTCGAAGTCGAACTGCTGCGACGCGAGCCAGTTGTGATGCGCCCAGTTCCACGTCGTTGCGCCCGGATACACGCGACCCTCGACCAGCAACAGCTTCGACACGCGATGCCGCGCTCTAGCCAAATCCCGCCGGACCTGCTCGCGCGTGCGCGCGAGATGACGGATCGCCTCAAGCCAATCCGGCGGGACCACCACCGGCTTCAGCTGCCCGGCGAGCAGCAAACGAGCCAACAGCTCGGCGTCCTTGCGATCGGTCTTGACCCGATCGCCCTTCGCCCGCGGCGTCTTGCTCGGCGCGGCCACCACAACATGCACCCCTGCCTTCGTCGCCTGGCGGGCCAGGCCGAACCCCGTCGGCCCCGCCTCATACACCGCGCGCACAGGAGCGTTCAAGTCTGCGAGCCAGCTCACGACCTCCTCGGTGCCCTCACCGAACCGCACGCGCCGCAGCTCGCCAGTGACCACATCGATCGCCGCAGCATGCGTCGAACGGGCGTGCACATCCAACCCCACGCATGTCATCGTTGCCTGCATGGCCGGATCCTTTCGTCTGGGGTCAGCCGGAGCCCATCTCCGGCCAGTCAAACCCCCGCATGCGCGAAAGGGTCCGGCCAACCTCAGACAGACAACCGGCCTACAC
>NZ_JAFATE010000243.1 GCF_019244115.1 Bradyrhizobium sp. | reverse complement strand
TTGGGGTGGCCGCGTTCGAACGCCATACGATAGAGCTTTTGGCCGCGCGCGACCTCGACTTCCAGCCGCGACGACAGCGCGTTGACGACGGACACGCCGACGCCGTGCAGGCCGCCGGAGGTCTCGTAGACCTTGGAATCGAACTTGCCGCCGGCATGCAGCGTGCACAGGATCACTTCGAGGGCAGACTTTTTCGGGAACTTTGGATGCGGATCGACCGGAATGCCGCGGCCATTGTCGGTCACGGTCAAGAACCCGTCGGCGCCAAGCTCGACCTCGATGAAGGTCGCGTGCCCGGCCAGCGCCTCGTCCATCGAGTTGTCGATGACCTCGGCGAACAGATGATGCAGCGCCTTTTCGTCAGTCCCGCCGATATACATGCCGGGCCGGCGGCGCACTGGCTCCAGACCCTCGAGCACCTCGATGTCGCGGGCGGTATAATCGCCTTCCGCGCCACCGGCGCGCGGCGACGGTTTGGGCGGCGCGCCGCGGGATTTTGGCCCGGCCTCGGCAAAGAGGTCGTCGGCTTTGGCTTTCACTGCGGATTTCAACGGTTTGGACATGGACCTTCACAGGTAGCGCGCAGTGTTGCGCGAGCGAATCGGTTGGGCTGACTATGCCATGGATGGGCGCAAAAAGTGACCGGAGGGGGTCAGGTAGGATGGCGGCACAACGCCGTCCAGACAGCACGCCGGAAAACGGCCATTTTGCGCGCTTTTTGCGCAGCAACCTCACGGACCAGCGCAGCCTTTGTGACTTGCGGTCACGTAATGAAACCGGCTTAGGTGGTTCCTCGGGCAAAAGACGGGTCCAGGGACGATCAGGGGCGGAAGGGCATCTCTCGGCATGGAAGATTTTGCGCACACCATGGCGAATTTTGTGCGCGATCATCAGAGTTGGGCGGCACCGATCGTTCTGCTGCTGGCGTTTGGCGAGTCGCTCGCTTTCTTCTCTCTCCTGATCCCGGCCTGGGGGGCCCTGGTCGCGATCGGTGCGCTGATCGGCGTCGCCGGGCTCAATTTTTGGCCGATCTGGATCGCCGGCGGGATCGGCGCAGCGCTCGGTGACTGGGTCTCCTACTGGTTCGGGTTCCGCTACAAGGAACAGGTCGCGCGGATGTGGCCCCTGTCGCACTATCCGGACCTGCTGCCGCGCGGGGAGGCGTTTGTCAGGAAATGGGGCGTCCCCTCGATCTTCATCGGCCGCTTTTTCGGACCGCTGCGGGCCTCGGTGCCGCTCGTCGCCGGAATTTTCGAGATGCCCTATTGGCACTTCCAGGTCGCTAATTTCGTCTCCGCGCTGGTCTGGGCGGCGGCGCTGTTGATGTTCGGCGACGTCATCGCGCAGATCATCGAATGGATCTGGCGCGCCGTTTGAGCCCTCGCTTGGTCTTTCGAAAGAGGCCGCGTTCAAAGACCTCAAGCGGTGGCTGGAAGCGCTGGGGATGAGGTAAACACATGACGCAAGGATATTCGGCGTCTATTGACGTCGCGCGCATCAACCCTTATAGCGCCGCTCATGATCAACGCCGCGACCATCCTCATTGCCCGTCGCCGCCGCATCTCGGCGGTCAGGGCGGTCGTCTGCGTTTAGACCATCGCCTTCGCCGCTGGATCACGGTCCCGCGGCGCTTCCCTGAAAAGCTCGCGTGATATGATCCGGCGGCTCCTCGACTGAAGCAGGAGTTTTCCGATGTACACGCCACCCGCATTCAAGCCCGATCGTGCCGCCTGCCTCAGTTTCGCCGAGGCGCGCGGGTTCGGCACCGTCTGCGCCTTTGACGGCCGGAAGCCGGTTGCCTCGCTGCTGCCGTTCTACCTGAGCTATCGCGGCGATGGCACGCCGATCGCGGCCTTTCATCTCGCCCGTCACAATCCGCTGGTAAGTCTAGCCGGCGGCGCCTCCTCATGGCTGCTGGCGGTCGCCGGGGCGGAAACCTATGTGTCGCCGGACTGGTACGTCTCGCCGGACCAGGTCCCGACCTGGCTCTACGAGGCGGTGCATCTGACGGGACCGGTGCGGAGGATGTCGGATGACGAGCTGTCGGCGCAGGTCGACACGCTCAGCGCAAAATTCGAGACCTGGCTTGCACCAAAACGCCCGTGGGCATCGGCCAAGATGACGGCGGCGCGCCTCGAAGCGATGAAGAAGGCGATCGTCGGCCTGTCGATGAGGGTCGAAGAGGTCGAGGGCAGTTTCAAGCTCAACCAGCACAAGTCCGAGGCCGACTATGCGGCGGTGGCCTCGGCGCTGATGCAGCGGAGCGACGCCGCCGCGCAGACCATCGCCCAACGCATGGTCGCGCTGCGGCCGACCTTGGACTACAAAGCATCCATGCCTGTTTCCGCGGAGTGAAGGAACGCGCCATGACCCTCATCGACACCAAGCAGCCGGACGAGTCTGCAACGACGACCGCCGTCGCGCGAAAAACCGTGTTCGTCGACGGCGCCTCGGGGACGACCGGCCTCGGCATTCGCGAGCGGCTCGCCCTGCAGGACGACGTCGTGCTCAAGAGCATCGCCGAAGACAAGCGCAAGGACGCCGGCGCCAAGCGGGCGCTGATGGAGGAGGTGGATCTCGTGATCCTCTGCCTGCCGGATGACGCCGCCAAGGAGACGGTGGCGCTGATCGACGGCATGGGCACTCCGGGGCCAAAGGTGCTGGACGCCTCGACCGCGCACCGCGTCGCGCCCGACTGGACCTATGGCTTTCCCGAACTCGCGCCGGACCAGGCGGGCAAGATCAAGCGCGCGCGAAAAGTCTCCAATCCGGGCTGCTATCCGACCGGCGGCGTGGCGCTGCTGCGGCCGCTGGTCGATGCCGGCATGATCCCGACCGACTATCCCATCACCATCAATGCGGTCAGCGGCTATTCCGGCGGCGGCAAGCAGATGATCGCGACTTTCGAAGATGGCACGGCGCCGTCCTTCGAACTGTACGGCCTTGGTTTCGAGCACAAGCATCTGCCGGAGACACAGCTCTATGCAGGTCTGACGCGCCGGCCGATCTTCATTCCGTCGGTCGGCAATTACCGGCAGGGCATGCTGGTGTCGGTGCCGCTGCATCTCGACACGCTGCCGGGCAAACCGGCGGCCGCCGATCTGCATGCGACATTGGCGAAACGCTACGAGGGCAGCACCTATGTCTCGGTGATGCCGCTCGACAACGACGCGGCCAGAGGCGGGCGGATCGAGCCGGAGGCGCTGAACGAAACCAACAAGCTCGAGCTCTACGTCTTTGCCAGCCAAAAATATCCGCAGGCGGTTCTGGTGGCGCGGCTCGACAACCTCGGCAAAGGTGCCTCGGGCGCCGCGGTGCAGAACATGCGGCTGATGCTGGGCTTTGCCGACTGACGGTGTGCGGTGCCGGGATCGCGTCGAGTCCGCACCAAGGCAGAGATCAATGCCGAAATCAGCGGTGGCGTGGTGAGCAGACGCCACTGCTGGGGACCCTTCCCTCGACCGGAGGAACGAGCGCGCCAGCTTTCTGTTCTCCACAGACGGGTTCGGTGATGCGGCAATACGCTTGCGAGTTGAGCCCCCTGATGGAGCTCAGCAGATGTCGCATGCGGAAATCGTCGTCCTGATCATTGTCGTCATCTTGATCCTTCTGGTGCTCGGCAACATCATCTTCCAGCTCATCGCCGAGCGAAGGCACCCTCCCTCCGGGCGGTTTGTCGAATGTGATGGCGTGCGGCTTCACTACATTGACCGGGGTGAAACCGACGCACCTTGCGTCGTCCTGTTTCATGGCAACGGAACGATGCTGCAGGACCTGCAAATCAGCGGGCTGGTCGACCTTCTTGCGCGCGGTCATCGCGTCCTGTGTTTTGACCGGCCGGGGTTTGGCCACAGCCAGCGGCCGCGCTCCCGCATCTGGACCGCGACCGCTCAGGCGGCCTTGTTCGCAAATGCTCTTCAACAACTCGGGGTCCGCAATCCGGCGGTCCTCGGACATTCATGGGGCACGCTTGTCGCAATCGCGCTTGCCTTGCGCAGCGACTATCCGATCCGCGGGATCGTGCTCGCATCAGGCTATTATTTTCCGAACATGCGCTTGGACTTCTGGCTGATGTCGGGGCCGGCGATCCCGCTGTTCGGCGACCTGATCCGTTACACGGTGGCCCCGATCATCTCCTATCTCATCCTGCCGAGCCTGCTTCGAAAACTGTTCTCACCTCGCCCGGTCCCGGCAGAATTTACCAACAGGTTTCCCGTTTGCCTCACACTGCGACCGAAACAGCTGAGGGCGGCTGCGGAGGAGAGTGCCTTCCTTGTTCCCGTCGCGGCACAATTCGAGGCGCAATATCCCAGCATCGGGTGCCCGGTCCGGCTCTTCCACGGCGCGCAGGACCGACTGATCGAGCCCGCGCAGTCGCGACGTCTCCAGGAGGTGCTCGACCGCTCTCAACTCCGGCTCGTCGAGAACGCCGGGCACATGGTTACCTATGCCGATGCTGAACGCATCGCGCAGGCGATGGCGGCTTTGCGGTAGCCTCCCCTGATGGCCCTTTGACGAGCGCCAGGTGGATAGCAAAGGAGCGGGGGTGGGCCAAGCGAAGCGAGCCCACCATTTCGCACCACGTCGCAGCGCTGGTGGGCACGGCGCAAGAGCGCCTTTGCCCATCCTACAAGTCTTAAACCACCTTGAAGATTCCGAGCACCAGGACGACCTCTGCCAGGAAGCCGACAGTGAAGGCCGCCGTGCGGAAGACCGGCAGGCCGAGCGTGTAGACGATCACATGGGCAACGCGGGCCCAGAAGAAGACGGCGGCGGCCAGCGCCGTCCACGTGGTGGAATAGTCGAGCGCATTGAGGATCAGCACCAGCGGGGCGAAGATCACGAGATTCTCGACCGCGTTGTCGTGCGCGAACATCAGCCGCGTCGCCCATGGCGCATGCGGCTTGTCGCCGCGCGCGGGATTAGCCATCGCGCCCATGAGGCCGCGGACCTGGGTGCGATTGATGCTGTAGGGGATCCACAATACGCCCGTCAGAATGACCGTCAGCGTCAGCCAGAACAATTCACGCGTCATGGATTTTCCCCTCAGTGCAAAACAATATGCCCGGCAGCAGCCCCAGGTTCCCACTTCACCATGATTGTGGCGCCGCGCGGGCGGATTTTCCCCGACTATAGCGCGTTCGAACGACGCGTGACCGACTTGCATCAAGAAAAAAGTCGACCGCGTCAGGCGCGCACCTTGACGTAGCTGCCGGGCGCATCCTCGATCGGCGGCAGCGCGTCGCCGCCGACGCTGCGGGCTTCGACCTCCTCGGAATCGATCTGGCCGAGCCAGCCGCGCCAGTCCGGCCACCACGAGCCCTTGTGC
>NZ_JAFATE010000237.1 GCF_019244115.1 Bradyrhizobium sp. | reverse complement strand
TGCGGCCCGTAGCGCAGCAGACCGCGCCAGCCGTGAACCGGCGGCAACGCGATGACGTCGACACCCCGCCCGCCGACCGGCAAGGTCCTTTCATCCTCGACATCGTGCACGCGGCACATGATGTGGACCTGATCGAACACCTGCGTGTAGCGGCTGCCAAAGATCGCAAAATGATTGCGGTTGCTCGACGGCACCCCCTGCCTTCGCGCGAAGTCGCCGTCCATGACCAGATAGAGCACCCGGCCTTTCGAGCTGGTTTTGGACATGGCTACATCTCGCCTCGGGCGACGCCGCAGCGGGCGCGCCCGCGCGCGGGAAAAGATCAAACTCAACATCTCTCACCTCAATTCACCCTGGCGGATCAAGCGCACCGGGCAAAGCATCTGCCTAAAATCTCTGCTGATATTTCCGATCGCCGCGGCCGCCGATGAGCCAATCGGTGCGCGTCGCACGCGATCTGCCCCGAAAACTGCTTTTCGCGTGGACCTCGGCGTAGACATGGGCGAGTGCGAGCGACGACCGGCTCGCGGGAAACAGCGAACGAACGCGCTCGACGCCGTTCCGGCCCATGGCCGGCAGGTCGGCATCGAAACAGCGCGCAATTCCGTCGACCAGGCCGCCGACGGCAACCGGCGCGAACAACAGGCCTGTCACCTCGTTCCTGATCACTTCGCTCAGGCCGCCGATCCGCGAGGCCAGTACGGGGCGCCCGGCGCGCATCGCCTCCAGCGCCACCAGTCCGAACGACTCCCAGCGCGATGGCATGACGACGACGTCGCAATTCTTGAACTCCGTCTCGATCTCGCGCGGAGACTTCCAGCCCAGGAACGTCACGTTGGACGGAATTTTTCGAGCCTCGACCTGATCGACGACATTCGCGCCGACCACACGGACTGTCACACGGTCCTCGAACGCAGCCGCGGCCTTCAGCAGGAGGTCGAGGCCCTTCTGCCGGTCAAAGCGTCCGACGAACAGCAGATCGAGCGTGCCATTGCGAACCGACCGCTCCGGCTTCACGGCGCGATCGGCGATGCCGTTGTAGATCCGCTCCAGCCGATGTTTGCCGATGCCGATGGCCCGGGCGGCGAGATATTGATGCCGCGAGACGCAGACGATTTTCGCGCAGAGCGGCGACAACATGAGCTCGATCAGCTGGCAGAGCAGCCTGCTGATCGCAGACTGCTCGCGCACGAACGGCCAGCAATGCACGGTGTAGACGATGCGCCTGCGGAATTTCGTCAGGCCGAGCACGAGGCGGCACACCGCCGCTGCGAACGTTCCATGGACGTTGATGATGTCAGGCTGAAACTCCCGGACCAGCGCCAGCACCGCAACCGCCAGCGTGAACAGGCTCGAAAGCCCGCGACGATCGGCCCGAAACACCCTGACGCAGTCGCGGTCGATCTCCAGATCATCGGCGTGCCGATCGGGCACCAGCACCAGGGTCGACCCTGGTCTGCTGATCGTCGCGACGACGTTGTTGATGTACGTCGCCGGCCCGCCGCGCAGGGTTTCCGCGACGTGCAGCACGCGAAGCGATCTCTGCAAAACTCACGTCCTCCACAAATCTCTAGCGGCTCGTAGCCACGGACTGTGGTTGACCCGCGAGCTCCTCGCGGCGGATTTCGGACTTTTGTTGCTATTCTAAGTAGCCGATATTTCTTCAGGCTTTTGTAGCTATTCTAAAAGGCCGATATTTCTTTAGATGCATCCGACACGCGACGCGCGCGGCATCAGGCGCAGCGCTGCTACCGCCGCAAGAATGGCACAGCTGCAAAACAATTCAGCCATGATGCTGAGCCATTCCGCATCGTGCGGGACGAACATCACGAGCGACTCGTCCCGATAGAGCGAAGCTTAGTTCATCTCAGTGCAGTATCATGTTGAAGAGATCACCGAACACGAGACCCGGCGCTCTTGCCTGCTTGCTTCTCATGTCTTCGATTGCCGGCGGACTGACGAGCGCTACGGCGCAGACGGCGTCGACCGACCGCCCGGCGACGCAGGCGCTCGCATCGGACAGCGTGGTGGACCAGATCGGCGTCGACATCCATCTGTCGTTCTTCAATACGCCCTACAACAAGTTCGACGCGCTGGTCCGCCCGGCGCTCGCCGAACTCGGCGTCCGGCATGTCCGCGACGGCGCATTGACCGCCGGCAACAGCGGGGCACTGAACACCTATTACAAGCGGCTGAGCGCGCTGGCGGCCGACGGCATCAAGTCGAGTCTCGTGACCTTTGATGCGACCACGCCGGCCTATCTGACCGATCTCGCCAAGCTGGATGACGTCTACAACCAGGCCGGACGGGCGGTGGAGTTTTTCGAAGGCGCCAACGAGCCCAACCTGAAGAAAAATCCGGAGTGGGCCAACATCGGACGCGAGCGGCAGAGAGAGCTGTATCAGGCCGCGCACGGCAATCCCGACCTCGCGGGCGTCGCCGTGATCGGACCGAGCCCGTGGGGACCCAGCGCCCAGCAGCTCGGTGACATCAGTGCGAATGTCGATTTCGGCAACTGGCACATCTATTCGGGCGGGCAATATCCCGAAGCGACCGGAAAGGGCTCGCTCGGCGACTATCAGGCGCAGGCGCGCGGACTCTATTCGGGCAAGCCGGTCGTCGCCACGGAAGCCGGCTATCACAGCGCGATGAATGTGCCGGCGCCAAAGCACCGGCCGACCCCGGAGAACATCATCGCGCGCTATTTGCCGCGTCTGATGCTCTGGGATCTGAAGAACGGCATCGTCCGAACCTATGTCTACGAACTGATCGATTCCTTCAACAAGGGCGACACCGATCCCGAGTCCAATTTCGGCCTGATCCGCTATGACGGCACGCGGCGGCCGGCCTTCGCCGCGATCAAGAATTTGATCGGCATCTTTTCCGACCGCGGAGCGGTGCCGCATCCGCAAGCACTCGACTGGTCGCAATCGAGCAAGGACGACGCCATCCAGTCCATGCTCTTCCAGCGCAGCGATGGCAGTTTTCTGCTGGCACTCTGGCTCGGCGTTCCAGCGTGGGATCCCGATCAGCGCACCGAAATCCCGTCGAGGACCGTCAGCACCGACCTCACGCTGCCGGCCACGATCAGCAAGGCGACCGCGGTCGAATTCACCGATGAGGGGATGGTCACCTCGCATGATGCCGTCATCGAAGGGCACCGGCTGTCGCTGACGGTGAAAGACACGCTGACCGTGATCAGGCTGCAATAGCGGAGTTTGCGCTTTGTCCGCGACCAGGCAGCTGAACGGCATCCAGTATCTGCGCGGCCTCGCGGCCGCGCTCGTGGTCGCCGAGCACGCCAATCTCGGCGTCGGCCTGCCAAAGTATTTCGGCAGGACGCCCGTTCCGTTCGAGTTCTATGGCGGGCCGGCAGGCGTCGATCTGTTCTTCGTCGTCAGCGGCTTCATCATTGCCTACATCACGCTCGAGCCATCGTCGTTGCGGCCGCGCGGCGGCGTCGGCGACTTCCTGTGGCGGCGATTTGCCCGCATTGTGCCGTTCCTCTGGCTGTGCGTTGCGACCTACGCGGCGCTGCGCTTTGTCGGGCGGGACGGCTCGTTCGAGCTGGAGCCATATCTGCGGGCGCTGACGCTGTTTCCGATCGGGCCGGTGAACCCGTCGCAGGCCTGGACGCTCCGGCACGAGGTCCTGTTCTATCTGGTGTTCGCCACCATTTTCTGGCGAAGCGGGCCGCGGCTCGTCCTGGTGGCCGCCTGGATGCTGTCGCCGATCGTGGTTCTTGCGCTGGTCGGTTCCGCGCAGCCAACGCCCCCGTCCGAGCTCATTGGCTTTGCGTTCAACCGGCTGAACCTGCTGTTCGGCTTCGGCTTCCTGGCAAGCCTCGCTTATCTGCGACGGCCGGACTGGTTCGTCCCGAAGGTGCCGAACGGCATGACGGTCCTGACCAGCCTCTGCGGGCTGTACCTGCTGCTCTTCATGCTGATCTCATACACCCATCTTGCGACGGCCGACGTCGTGCTGGCCGGGATCGGCGCGAGCCTGATCCTGTATGTCGCCCTGCGCGCGCGGACCGCGCCGACGCCCGGACTGATCGAGCGCGTTGGGCTCATGCTCGGAGATGCCTCCTACGCCATCTATCTGACGCATGGCGCGGTCATCTCCGCGATCCTCGGCGCGTGGTCACACCTTGCGCCGGGCAGCAGCGTGCTGGTCGTCGCGCTCGGCTGCATCGCAGGATCGCTGGGCACGGGAATCCTCGTCCACCGCACCATCGAACGGCCGATGGTTCGCTGGCTTCAGGACTTCCGGTTCGGGCCGCGCATGCGCGAGACGCCGACGCTGATGAGTGACACGACGAGCAAGCTGGGCTGATCAGGACGAAATGGGTTCGCGCATTGCGATGTTCACGTGCGAGTTTCCGCCCTATCCCGGCGGCATCGCCACCTATGCGTCCGAGACCGCATCGGCATTGCTGCGGCTTGGGCACCGACCGGTCGTCTTCGCCCCAAAATGCCGGGCGGGACGTTTTGACGCCCCCTATCCCGTGATCCGCTGCTTTCCCGAGCAGTACAGACACGCGTGGCTGCCCTGGAACATGTCGATGGCAGCGCTACAATTGGCGCAGACGACCTTCGACATCGTCATGGCCGTCGACCTGCCGAGCGTGCTGGCACTCGCAGCCGTACCGACCAGCGCGCGAAAAATCGCGATCGTCCATGGCACCGACGTGAAGAGCCGGATCATCGGCCACATCAACCGCTATTCTCCGCGCAGCCCTTTCAACGCCTTCCAGCGGATCTATGCCAACAGCGCCTTCACCCGCGATGTGATGCTCGCGCACAACCCGCTGGTCGACAGGGTGCGCCTGGCGCCGCTCGGGGTCGACGACTACTGGAAGCGCCCCCTGGCGGGCCGGCGCGTCGATGACCTCGTTGCGCGCCACCTCGCAGGATCGCGCAACACCATCGCATTGTCGGTGGCGCGGCTCGAGCCGCGCAAAGGCCTCCTGCCGGCCATGGAGGCGATCGCGGCCTTGCCAAAGCCCGTGCGCGACAATGTCACCTACATCATCGCGGGCCGGCCGATCGAAGCGGCCTATGCCGAGAGGTTGCGGCAACGGGCAGCCCAGATCGATGCGGATATCCGCATTCTCGGAGAGGTGACTCGGGACGAGATCCGCGCGCTATATCAGACGGCGGATCTCTTCATCCACACCGCAACGAAGGACAGGTTCCGTGCGGAAGGCTTTGGCCTCGTGCTGCTCGAAGCAGCCGCCAGCGGCCTGCCCTGCATCGCGACCCGGGTCGACGCGATTCCGGAAGTCGTTGTCGACGGCGTCACGGGACTGCTGTTCGATGACGCCGATGCGGCCGGCATCAGCGGCGGCATCGCGCGCCTGATCGGCGATACCGCGCTGCGCACCCGCCTCGCCGCGGCAAGTCGCGATCACGCCGCAAATTTCACCTGGGACCGCTGCGCCGAGATCATTGTTGATGATCTCGATATCCTGTCGTCTGCGGATCTTGCCAGTTGCGCCGCCTGATGCCATCAGGATCGAAGCCCCTTCTCGTCGCGGCGACCGTCGTCATGGCAGGCTTCTGCGGGATGCCGGCCTCGCGCGCGCAGAGCGCCTTCGTTCCGCTCGGACTGAGCGCGCCGGTCTATCGCGGGTCGCGAGGCGCACCGCACTTTCCGCAGGAGAATGCCTTTGCAAGAGCCCTGCTGCCGCAACTGCACGTCAATCCCGTGGGGAAGCCGTGCGTGGAAATTTTTCCGGCCGCCGAAGCCCAGGCCATCAATCGCAACATCTACGACCATAACCTGCTGATCAACAATCAATGCAGCCAGACCATCAGGCTTTGGATCTGCTACTATCGAACCCGGACCTGCTCGACATTTCCCATTGCAGGCTACAGACGTCAGCTCAAGCTGTTCGGGATCTCTCCTGAAAGAGACTTTCGGATCGAATATCGCGAATACCTCGACTGACGGTCCAGGGTATCAGCTGCGCCCGCCGTGAGGGCCAATGCATAACCAGTGGGCTATTTTACAGATCCCATTGTGAGCGACGCCGGTCCCGGATATGCGTGGACATAGCCCTGATCTGGTACAGCTTGACGAACGCATTTCTCTGTGGTTATACGTAGATCAATAACCACAGGGTTATTGATTGAAAATGCCGGACATTCACGATGTGCTGTTCAGAACGCTCGCCGATCCGACTCGGCGGAGCCTGTTCGAGCGGCTGTGCCGCGAGGGGGAGCAGACGGTCGCCGCCTTGACGGCGCGGGCCGGGGTCTCCCAGCCGGCCGTCTCGAAACATCTCGGTGTGCTGAAGCAAGCCGGGCTGGTGCGCGACCGCCACGAGGGCCGTCAGACCCACTACAGCGCGCAGCTCGGTGCGCTGGCCCCCCTGATCGACTGGACGAGCCAGATGGCCGGCTTCTGGCAAAGCCGCTTCGATCGCCTCGAAGATCTCTTGAAAAGGATGGACCAATGAACGAACCCGCCACCGAAACACGCTCCGTCGTCGTCGAACGGGAGATCCCGTTTCCGCCGGAAAAGATCTGGCGCGCGCTCACAGAGCCCCATTTGATCGAGGAATGGCTCATGAAGAACGACTTCAAACCTGCCGTAGACCATCGCTTCAATCTGCGCGGGGACTGGGGCGCCGTCGACTGCCAGGTTCTGACCGTCGAACCGCACAAGACACTGTCTTACACATGGGAGGCGCTTGGGCTCGAGAGTGTCGTCACCTGGACTCTCACGCCGACGAGCACGGGGACGCACTTGCGCATGGAGCAGCGCGGCTTCCGTGCCGATCAGCAGCAGGCCTATCAGGGCGCGAAGTTCGGCTGGCAGCGGTTCTTTGCGAATCTGGAGCAGGTCCTGGCGCGGGCCGATTGATGCCGGCACGTCTCGCCCGCACGCATGACACGACGATCATCTTTGGAGTCAAGACTCGTCATGAAAGACGCCACCACGCGTTCGATCTTTCGCTGGATCCACATCGTCTGCAGCATTCCGATCATCGGCTACATCTACAGTCCGTTTGAGGTCATCCCGGACTACGCCCCTTTGACCCGGTATGTCTTCCTTCCGGTCATGCTGCTGTCCGGGCTTTGGATGTGGAAAGGCCACCTCGTTCGGCGGCTTCTGTCGCCAAGAACCGCCTAGCGCGGAAAGCGCCGGACGCGTGCGGTCTCTTTGCCGCGCGCGTCCCAAGCAATCTGCGCATTGGAACTGCAGACGCCCGATGACGATTGAGGTCGCAACGAAGCGGCAGCAGAATTGAGGCATGAAGCAGCAATGGAAGCAACGAAACGTATCGATCAGCTGATCGCAGGGCTTGACGACTGGCGCGGCAAGATGCTCGCCCGCGTCCGCAAGAGCATCCTCAGCGCGGATTCCGGGATCATCGAGGAATGGAAGTGGATGGGAAGTCCGGTGTGGTCGCGCGATGGGATGATCGCGGTCGGCAATGCCCACAAGGACAAGGTCAAGCTGACCTTCTCGCATGGGGCGGCCCTGCCGGATCCCGACAAGCTGTTCAATGCCGGCCTGGACGGAAAGGTGTGGCGCGCGATCGATCTCTTCGAGGGGGACAAGATCGATGAGCGAGCTCTCAAAACGCTCGTCCGTGCCGCCATCGACTACAATCGGGCCAAGGTGAAGAAGAAGGCGCCTGCAGGTTCTCGGCCGACAACACAGCGGAGCAAGAAAGCCCGCTGACGCGCACCTGGGTGCGTCAGTCCGCGTAGCCGTAACGCTCGTAACTGCTGTTGTGATAATAGTCGCCGCGGTAGGAATCGTACCTGCTCATGACGCCGATATCGACCTTATTCAGCACCACGCCGAGCAGCCGATCGGCGACCGTGGGCGCCTCGGCGAGCGCGTATTCGACGACATCGATCTTGGTCTGCGCCCACTCGACGACGAGCACATAGGAATCGACCAGCTTTGCGGTCGCGCGAACATCGGCAACCGGCGCCAGGGGGGAAAGATCCACGATCACGCGATCATAGCTTTGCCTGAGACGCTCGAACAAACGAGCCATCGTCTCCGAACCGAGCATCTCGCCGGCGTTCGCAAGCCTCGAACTGATCACGCAGGGCAGGAACGACATCCTGGTCGAGGGATCGACCCAGACGACGTCGTTGATCACGGAGGCGTCGCGCATCACCTCGAGCAGGCCCCGCTTTGCATCGGGCGCCAGCCGTCCCGTCAGCGACGGATTGCGGACGTCGCAGTCGATCAGCAGCGTTTTCGCCCCGGCCTGCGCACAGGATTGGGCGAGGGACAGACCGATCGTCGACTTGCCCTCGTTCGGCAGCGAGGACGTGACGCCGACGATCTTGTGGGG
>NZ_JAFATE010000218.1 GCF_019244115.1 Bradyrhizobium sp. | reverse complement strand
TTCGTCGCGCGACATCTTCAACCGCCCGCGCACCGAATTCGTGGCCAAGTTCATTGGCGGCCACAATGTCCTGAGCGATGCCGGCCAGCGCATCGCGGTCAGGGCCGACCATCTCGCCGTCGTTGCCCTCGCCGACGGCATTATCGGCTCCCCTGCCCGCCTGGTCGATGCCGAATATCTCGGCTCCTACGTCGCGCTGTCGCTGACGCTCGACGATGGCACCGCGCTGTTTGCCCATGTGCCAGAGGATGCCTTCGACGCCCATCCGTTCACGCCGGGAGATCGCGTGCTCGCGACGTGGGACCCGGCCAAGGCGCAGCCCTTGCAATAACGACACGATCCGACCTCGCCGCCTTCAACAACACAAGCATAACCGAGAGGAGTTAAAAACGATGACCGAGACGACCCGAAAGGCCCTGAGCCGTCGCACGCTGCTGAAAGGGACCGCTGGCCTCGCGAGCCTTGCCGCAGGCTCAGGCATCATCGGCGCGCCCTATGTGAAGTCGGCCGATGCCAAGGTGCTGCGTTATCTCGGCACCGCCGTCAACGAGGGCGATGACATCTCAAAACAGTGCCTGAAGGATACCGGCATCAAGATCGAATACATCACCGCGACCACCGACGACGTCACCAAGCGCGTGATGACCCAGCCCAATTCGTTCGACGTACTGGATACCGAATATTTCTCGCTGAAGAAGCTGGTGCCGTCGGGCAACATCCTCGCCCTCGATGCCAAGAAGATCAAGGAATTCGACAACATCACGCCGGTTTTCACCAAGGGCATGACGCCCGGCGGCAAGAAGATCGGCGATCAGGGCACCGCGCCCTGGAAAGTGCTCTATCTCGAAGGCAAGGACTCCAAGACATTCTCGAAGACGGCGACGGAGTTCGTGACGCTGATTCCGACCGTCTACAACGCCGATACGCTCGGCATCCGTCCTGATCTCATCAAGCGCCCGATCGAGTCCTGGTCCGAGCTGTTGAACTCGGAATTCAAAGGCAAGGCCTCGATCCTCAACATTCCCTCGATCGGCATCATGGACGCCGCCATGGTGGTGGAGGCCACCGGCCAGCACAAATATGCCGACAAGGGCAACATGACCAAGGAAGAGATCGACTTGACGATGAAGATCATGACCGAGGCCAAAAAGTCCGGTCAGTTCCGCGCCTTCTGGAAGGACTTTAACGAGAGCGTCAACCTGATGGCATCGGGTGAGACCGTGATCCAGTCGATGTGGTCGCCGGCCGTGACAAAAGTGCGCTCGATGGGGATTGCCTGCACCTTCCAGCCGCTGAAGGAAGGCTATCGCTCCTGGGCGTCGGGCTTCTGCGTCTCCAAGGGTGTATCGGGCGAAAAGCTCGACTGGGCCTACGAGTTCGTCAACTGGTTCCTCTCCGGTTTTGCGGGCGGCTATCTCAACCGCCAGGGCTACTACTCGGCGGTGCTCTCGACCGCGAAGGCCAACATGGAGCCTTACGAGTGGGCCTATTGGATGGAAGGCAAGCCGGCCGAGAAGGACATCAAGGCGCCCGACGGCTCGCTACTCGAGAAGGCGGGTGCGGTCCGCGATGGCGGCTCTTACGAGGACCGCATGGGCGGCGTCGCCTGCTGGAACGCGGTCATGGACGAGAACGACTACATGGTCCGCAAATGGAATGAGTTCATCGCGGCGTGACCGACATTCCTACCGACAAGGAACTTGCTGCGATGCCCGGGCCTGTCCCGGGCATCGACAGCGCGCGCGGGTTTCAACACCCGGCCACTCCGGCGGATCGTGCGCGCGCCCTGCTTCGGCCGCGCTTCTGGCCATCCTTCATCTCGTGGCTGCAGGCCGGGCCGATGATGCTGGTATTTCTCGCCTTCTTCCTCGTTCCGCTGGTCTTCGTCGTCATCGTCTCGTTCTGGGACTACAACGAATATCAATTGCTGCCCGCCTTCTCCGGCCGCGGCTATACGGACACGTTCGAGGGCTGCGTCGCAAAGCTTCCAGAGCTCTGCACCATCGGCCGGACCTATGTGAAGACAGTAGAACTCTGTTTCCTGGTCTGGGCGATCACGCTCTTCATTGGCTTCTGGGTCGCCTATTTCCTTGCCTTCCATATCAAATCCAAGACCTGGCAGATGGGTCTGTCGCTTCTGTGCACCATCCCGTTCTGGACCTCGAACGTCATCCGCATGATCGCCTGGATCCCGCTGCTCGGCCGCAACGGGCTGGTGAACTCGGCGCTGGTCGATGTCGGCCTCATCAAGCAGCCCGTGGAGTGGCTGCTCTATTCCGAATTTTCCGTGGTGCTGGCGCTGGTCCACCTCTTCACCTTCTTCATGGTGGTGCCCATCTTCAATTCCATGATCCGCATCGACAAGGCGCTGATCGAGGCCGCCTATGATGCCGGCGCCTCAGCCTTCCAGACGCTGGTCAATGTCGTCATTCCCCTGGCCAAACCCGGCATCGTCATCGGCTCGATCTTCGTCATCACCATCGTGATGGGCGATTTCGTTACCATCGGTGTGATGGGCGGCCAGCAGATCGCCGCCGCCGGAAAAATCATCGAGACGCGGCTGAACGCGTTGCAGTTCCCAGCCGCGGCGGCGAACGCGGTGATCCTGCTCGCCATTACCTTCCTGATCATCTCCATGATGTCGCGGATCGTCGACATCCGGAAGGAGCTGTGACCGTGAAGGAGGGACGCTCGCGCGGCTTCTACGTGCTGTCAGCCTTCTTCGCAGCCTACGTGCTGTTTCTCTACGGCCCGATGCTGGCGATCTACATCCTGTCGTTCCAGGGACCGCAGGGCGGCCTCACCTTCCCGATGAACGGGGCGTCGCTGTTCTGGTTCTCAAAGCTCACGCAGGGCACCGGAATCGTCGACCTCGGCACGGCATTCCGCCGCTCGCTCGCACTCGGCTTCGTCGTGATGGCACTCACGGTCGTGCTGTCGGTGGCCGCCGGCATGGCGTTCCGCCGCAAATTCAAGGCGCAGAGCATCTTGTTCTATTCGGCGATCGCCAGTCTTATTGTTCCATCGATCATTACGTCGCTCGGGATTTCGCTGGAGTTCCGCATCGTCGACGACCTGATCAAGGCGCACTGGAACGACAACTTCGAAACATCGATGGGCCTGTTCACGTCAGGCCTCGGCGCGCATCTGACCTGGACGCTGCCGTTCGGTCTTCTGATCATGTTCGCCATCTTCAACCGTTTCGATCCCCGCCTGGAGGAGGCCGCCCGCGACCTCGGCGCGACGCCTTGGCAGACCTTCCGCCATGTGGTGCTGCCGATCATTCTGCCGTCGGTGATCGGCATCGGCCTGTTCGGATTCACGCTATCCTGGGATGAGCTCGCCCGCTCCAGCCAGGCGATCGGACCGGTCAATACCCTGCCGCTCGAACTGCAGGGGCTGACCACCACGGTCACCAAGCCGGACATCTACGCGCTGGGCACGGTGATCTCGGCGGTCTCCTTCGCCGTCATCACGCTGGCGCTCGGCACTATCCATCTGATCAACAAGCGGCAAGCGGCCAAGGGCTCGGATGCCGGCAAGGGGCTGGTGTGATCCGCTCCAAGATCCGGAAGGCGTTATCGCGCGGCCCACAGCATTCCCCGGGTCATCAGCGTACGGATTTCCGGCACGTCGAGCTCGTAGGCTCGATGGCCGAGCGAGGAATAGAACACCCGCCCCTCGCCAAAGCGCTTCTTCCAGACCACCGGCATCACCACGCCCTTGGTCCACGGCGCATGCTCGCCGGAAAAGGTCGTGGTCGCCAGCACCTCATTGGCGGGGTCGACGTGCATGTAATACTGCTCCGAGCGGTGCTCGAAACTGGAAAGTCCCGCCGCGATCGGATCGTCGGGCCTTGTGATGTCGACCCTGTAGTCGATGATGTTGCCGGGATGGGCGACCCATTGGCCGCCGCACATGAACTGGTAGTCGACCGCCTCGCGAAAGGCATCGCACATGCCGCCATGATGGCCAGCGAGCCCGACGCCGCCTTTCACGGCCTCGCAGAGTGCGGCGGCCTCGGCCTTCTCGATCTTCGCCATGGTGTAGATCGGGATCACCAGCGCATAGCTCGCAAGCTCCGGATCGAGAAAGGCCGAGGTCTGCGTCTCCAGGCGGACTTCAAACCCCTCCCCGGTCAGCCAGCCTTGGATCATGGCCGCGCACAAATCGGGGTCATGGCCGGGCCAGCCGCCCCAGACGATCATTGCCTTCCGTGTCATTCCTTAACCCCCTTCAGTCCAATTGTCCGTCCGAAAGCCCTGCCGGCAACATCGCCGGACGTTCGACCGTGGTCTCCAGCTTGATGCGCGCGCCCCTCTCGGACGAGATCTGGAACGCCTCCATCGCCTCGAGCGCATGCAGCGCCAGCGCGCCGCTGGCCCGGTGCGGACGGTTGCCGATGATGGCTGCGGCCATGTCGGCGACGCCGATCGAGCGGAACTCGCCCTCTGTATGGGCGTGGCTGTGAGGCTGCGTTTGCCAGTCGCAACCGATGTTCGCTGTCATCACGTTGCCGCCGAACCGGTTCGGATCCGGGACCAGCAGGCTACCCTCGGTGCCGTAGATCTCGATCGGCGCATGCATGTGCTTTGGCACGTCAAAACTCATGCAGATCGAGATGACGGCGCCGGAGGCGAATTCCAGCGTGCCCGCGACGTGGGTCGCGACCTGCACCGGAATAGACGTGCCCTTGAGCGGGCCGTTGCCGACGATGCGTTCGCTCCGCGGACGGCTCGCCGATCCCATCACACTCGCGATCGGCCCCAGGAGCTGGATCAGGTCGGTGATGTAGTAAGGCCCCATGTCGAGCATCGGCCCGCCGCCGCGCAGATAATAGAAGCCGGGCGCCGGATGCCAGCGCTCGTGGCCGGGGCAGCCGAACATGGCCGTTCCCGCGACCGGCGTGCCGATCGCGCCGGCGTCGATCAGTTTTCGCGCGGTCTGGTGTCCACCGCCGAGAAACGTGTCCGGCGCGCAGCCGACGCGCAAGCCCTTGCGCTCGGCAAGCTCCATGACCTTGCGCGCTTCCACCATGTCGACGCCGAGCGGCTTTTCCGAATGGACGTGCTTGCCGGCATTGAGCACGGCGAGGCTGACGTCGGTGTGGGCGAGCGGCACCGTGAGATTGACGACGATCTCGATGTCGTCGAGCTTGAGCAGCTCGTCGACCCGCATCCCCGGCACGCCGAATTCGCGGCCGCGCTCCTGCGCAGGCCCCGAGCGCATGTCCGCCACGGCCTTCAGCTCGATCTGCGGAAACCGCTTCATCGCGGTCATATAGGCCTTGGAGATCACCCCGCAGCCGATGACGCCGACACCGATTCTTCTCATTGGATCTCCGTCATCACGAAAAGTGGGTTGGGTGCCCTAGCCTTTCACCGCACCGGAGGTCAGGCCGGCGATGATGTGCTTCTGGGCGACGAAA
>NZ_JAFATE010000120.1 GCF_019244115.1 Bradyrhizobium sp. | reverse complement strand
TCCCAGGCCGAGGAGTGGCGAATGCCGCGGAAACGGCCGTTGCCGGCCGCGATCTCGGCCTCGAGCACGGCCCGTGCGCCTTCGCCGAGCAGGAGGTTGGCATGGCCGCCGATGCCGGCGCAGATCCGCGCTTTGCCGTAGGCGCCGCTCGCGCTCATGTGCGCGACGCCAGTCGCGAACTCGACCTCGCCGACGGGGCGAAGCGCGTCGGGACCCTCAGCACGATACATCGAGCGGCAATCGACATAGACCGTCGATACGATGTTGTGGCCGCTTCCGATATCGCCGGCCATCTCCTCGATCAGATAGCGCTGGCCCCCACGATTCCAGAGATGGTGGTGCGGATCGACGATCGGCTGCGCCGGATCGAGAACCGCTTCGCTGTGCAGTGCAAGCCAGTCCTCGCGCGGATCGGCAAAGAGCCCGCTTATTGATGCGGGCGCAGTGCTGGCAGCCATGGTGTTTGCTCCCCGATTTTTGAGACCGTTACCCGGCAGCGGCCGATATTATCCCAAGAGAATGACAGAGCCAGCATCCAGGCGTATCGCAAGGCGAGCCTTCTGATGCAGCGGAGCCGGCATTTCAGGGAGAGCGGAAATGCGTTTGCCCAGTCGCGTTGCCGGTCTGGTGGTCTTGGCAGTTGTGGCAATGTTGGCGCTCGCCGCGTCCGAGCGCTTGTTTGCGCAAAAGGCGAGCGCGCCGGCCTTTGTCATTGTCGAGCGACTGACAACGACAGGACCGGAATCGATCCAGGAGCAATATGGCAAGATTTCGCGCGATATCGTTGCAAAATTCGGCGGACGTTACGTGGCGCGAAGCCAGCATAACGTGCTGCTCGAAGGCGAAGGCAGCGTGCCCTGCTGCATGGCGATCATCTCCTTTCCGAGCGTAGAGGCGGCCCAAAACTGGTTCGATTCGCCGGAGAACCAGGACGCCGCCAAGCTACGTCGCAGCGGCGCGACTTTCCGCATCGTGTCGATCGAGGGTTTGCCCTGACTGCCGCCAACACTGTTGCCAGAGTGGCGGTGCTAGACGCCGTCCAGAATGATCACCGTCGGTGTCGACGGCAGCGTCTCTTGCGAAATCGTCAGCGAGCGCTCGCCTCGGCGATCAATCTCGAACTGGTTGCCGATTCGTTGCATGAAGTCCTCGAGCGGGGTCATGAAGCGGTGCATCGGCAGCACGACTGAGGCGCGCAGCCGCTTGGTGATCTCGGAAATGCCGCCGAGCGACATTGTGTAGGTGCCGTCGATCGGCACCATCACGATATCGAGTCGGCCGATCGCCGCAAACTGGCTGTCGTCGAGCTTGACGTGGAGATGTCCGAGGTGGCCGATGCAGAGGCCCGCGATCTCGAAGATGAAGATCGAATTGCCGTCCTTGATCATCGGACCGTCCGAATCCTCGCCGAAATAGCGGCGAATATCGGTCGTCACATTGCGGATGTAGACGTCGCCGATGCGCTCCGCGATGTGCGCTGGCTGCCCGTCGTCACCCCAGCCGTGCAGCACATGGGCAATGCGGGAATCCGGAAACAGCGTGTAGTGGGTAGAATGAGCGCGGTTCATGGTGACGACGTCGGGGAGACGCCCGGTCCGATAGACCCCGCTGTAGTCGGTCGCGATGCGTACGCCGCCGGGCGTGTCGATGTAATAGGTCGAGTGGCCGGCATAGGTGATCGTGACCTCGTCCTTAGCCGCGGCCGCCTGCCGGAAGCTCACGGGCGCGGCGCGCGTCGGCCCATTTGCCATCGCCAAACATTCACTGCGTCGAGCATCCTGGGCGAGGGCTGGCCCGATCAGCGAACCCAGCAGGGCAAAGACGGCGGAAAGCAGCCGCAGCATCGAAACGCACTCCGTTCTCGGCGGTTTCGGTATATTGTGTCGCGCGATCCCGCTCAGAACTAACACGTCCCGGCCGATCAGGGAGTTCACATTGTCGAACCACGCGGCACATTTCGGCGGCACGGCGCGCACAATCTGCCGCAGGAGGCGCCGGAGGTTTTTGCCGGAGCAGTCATGGAATTGATGAACGGTTGAGATTTTCAAGTCCCCGCCGCGGACTGAGGCCCCATGTCGCCGCGAGGATGGCTGCAGTGATCGATCCGCAGACCAGGGCGGCGGGCGGCATGATCAGCATGATCACGGCCGTGGCGGCCCAACCGATCGAGCAGAAGGCTTCCGCGAAAGTGGCGAGCCGCGACGAGGTCTGGCGCCGGCGAAACTGGCTGCGCCTGGCCTGCATCCGAAACCACAGCTGGATCGCGATTGCCGACAGCGCGGCGACCGCGACGCCGGCGCCGGTGATCGCAGCCTGCCAGGGTGAGGCGAGGCACAGTTCCGCCAGAAGCGGCGCGAAGA
>NZ_JAFATE010000113.1 GCF_019244115.1 Bradyrhizobium sp. | reverse complement strand
GCGCGGCGCGGACGTCCTCGAGGCCAATGCCGTATTTGTAGAGGGCGGACGGAGTGAGGTCGACGCGCACCGCGGGCAGCGAGCTGCCGCCCACCACGACCTCGCCGATGCCTTCGACCTGCGACAGCTTTTGCGCAAGCACGGTGGAAGCCGCATCGTAGAGGTCGCCGCGCGTGGCCGTGTCTGAGGTCAACGTCAGGATCAGGATCGGCGCGTCCGCCGGATTGACCTTCTTATAAGTCGGGTTGCTCCTGAGACTAGTCGGCAGGTCGGCACGTGCGGCATTGATCGCGGCCTGCACGTCGCGCGCTGCGCCGTTGATGTCGCGGTTCAAGCCGAACTGCAGGGTGATGCGCACCGAGCCGACCGAGCTCTGCGAGGTCATCTCGATGACGTCGGCGATCTGGCCAAGATGACGCTCCAGCGGACTTGCGACCGTCGTGGCCACGTCCTGCGGACTTGCCCCCGGCAAGGTCGCCTGCACCGAAATGGTCGGGAAATCCACCTGCGGCAGCGGCGAGACCGGTAGCTTGAAGAAGGCGACCACGCCCGCCGCCGCCAGCCCGAATGTCAGCAACGTGGTTGCGACTGGCCGGCGGATGAAGGGTGTCGACGGGTCCATGGCTAATGCGACCCGTCTGGTTGGCCGGCGCTGTCAGCACCACCGGCAAAACGGTTCGCCAGCCGGTCGAACCAGAGATAGATCACCGGCGTCGTGAACAGGGTCAGGAGCTGGCTGACCAGCAGGCCGCCGACGATGGAGATGCCGAGGGGATGCCGCAGCTCCGAACCGGCGCCCGTTCCGACCATCAGCGGCAGCGCGCCGAGCACCGCCGCCATGGTCGTCATGATGATCGGGCGGAAGCGCAGCAGGCAGGCCTGATAGATCGCGTCGCGCGGCGACCTCCGTTCGTTGCGCTCGGCGTCGAGCGCAAAATCGATCATCATGATCGCGTTCTTCTTGACGATGCCGATCAGCAAGATGATGCCGATGATCGCGACGATGGTCAGGTCCTGGCCGGCTGCCATCAACGCGAGCAGCGCGCCGATGCCCGCCGACGGCAGCGTCGACAGTATGGTCACGGGGTGGATGAAGCTCTCATACAGCACGCCCAGTACGATGTAGACCGTGACGATCGCGGCCATGATCAGGAAGAGCTGGTTGGACAGCGAGGACTGGAAGGCGAGCGCGGCGCCCTGAAAACTCGTGATCACGCCGAGCGGCTGGCCGATGTCTATCTGCGCCTGTTTGACGGCCGCGACCGCTTCGCCGAGGGAAGCGCCCGGCGCCAGGTTGAACGACACGGTAGCGGACGGAAACTGGCCGAGATGCGAGACCTGCAGCGGCGCGGTCTCTTCCCGCATCTTGGCCATCACCGCGAGCGGAACCGGCGTCGAGCCGACCGAGGACGGGAGATAGATGTCCTTCAGCGACTGCAGCGAGTTTTGCAGCGCCGGATCGGCTTCGAGGATGACCCGATACTGGTTGGAGTTGGTGAAGATGGTCGAGACAATGCGCTGGCCATAGGAATCGTAGAGCGCGTTGTCGACGGTCGCGGGCGTGATGCCGAAGCGGGCGGCCTGGTCGCGGTCGATCTCGACGAACACGGAGAGGCCCTGCGCCGAGATGTCGCTCGCCACGTCACTGAACTGCGGCAGCGTCCGCAGCTTGTCCACCAGCTTTGGCGTCCATTCGGCAAGCTGGGCCGGATCGGCGTCCATCAGGATGAACTGATATTGCGTCTTGCTGACGGTGCCTTCGATGGTGAGATCCTGCACCGGCTGCATGTAGAGCGTGACGCCGGTGAGCGACGCAGTCGCGGTCCTGATCCGCTGCATGACGGTCGCGATGTCCGATTTGCGTTGGTCATGCGGCTTGAGGTTGATCAGGATGCGACCGTTGTTCAGCGTGGTATTGGTGCCGTCCACGCCGATAAAGGATGAGAGGCTCTCGACTTCCGGGTCCTTCACGATGATGCTGGCAAGCTGCTGCTGGCGTTCCGCCATCGCGGCGTAGGACACCGATTGCGGCGCCTCGGAGATCGCCTGGATGACGCCGGAATCCTGCAGCGGAAAGAATCCCTTGGGGATCACGACATAGAGATAGGCCGTGAGGCCGAAGGTGGCGAGCGCGATCAGCAGCACAAAGGTCTGGCGATCGAGCACCCAGCGCAGCATGGCGGCGTAGATGTCGATGATGCGGTCGAAACCCACGCGGCTCCAGCGCTGCAACGCGTTCTCACGTGCGTCCGTTTCGGGCCTCAGCAGTTTTGCGCAGGCCATCGGCACCAGTGTCAGTGACACCACGGCGGAGATCAGGATGGTGACCGAGAGCGTGATCGCGAATTCGCGGAACAGGCGGCCGACCACGTCGCCCATGAACAACAGCGGGATCAGCACCGCGATCAGCGAGACCGTCAGCGAGATGATGGTGAAGCCGATCTGCTCGGAGCCGCGCAGCGCCGCCTGCAGCGGCGACATTCCTTCCTCGATGTAGCGCGAAATGTTCTCGATCACCACGATCGCGTCGTCGACGACAAAGCCCGTGGCGATGGTCAGTGCCATCAGCGACAGATTGTTGAGGCTGAAGCCGAACAGATACATCGCGCCGAGCGTGCCGACCAGCGACAGCGGCACGGACAGGCTCGGGATCAGCGTGGCGCGCGTCGAGCGCAGGAACACGAAGATCACCAGCACGACCAGGATGACGGCGAGCGACAACTCGTATTCGACGTCGCGCACCGAGGCGCGAATCGTGACGGTCCGGTCCGTCAGAATCGCCAGATCGATCGCGGCCGGCAGCGTGGCCTGTAATTGCGGCAGCAGCGCCTTGATGCCATCGACGACCGAGATCACGTTGGCCCCGGGCTGCCGCTGGATGTTGAGAATGATCGCAGGCGTCTCGTTCATCCAGGCGCCGAGCTTGTCGTTCTGCGCCCCGTCAATGACCTCGCCGACATCGGAGAGGCGTACCGGCGAGCCGTTCTTGTAGGCGACGATCAGCGAGCGATAGTCGCTGGCATTTCGGATCTGGTCGTTGGCGTTGATGGTGTAGGCGCGCATCCCGCCGTCGAAATTGCCCTTGGGCGTGTTGACGTTGGCGTTGCCGAGCGTGGTACGGAGGTCGTCGATGTTGAGCCCGTAAGCTGCGAGCTTGCGAATGTCCGCGCGG
>NZ_JAFATE010000069.1 GCF_019244115.1 Bradyrhizobium sp. | reverse complement strand
CATCCGAAACAGAGAACCGACCACCCGGTATCAAGGTACGCGGTGGGCTGGACCGATCCTGCCTGTCCTCGTGCCGGAGAGGAGTGTTCGTGCTGCACGTTGGTCTTGATCTGAGCCGCAAACGAATTGACGTGTGCCTGATCTCCGATCAGGGGGAACTGATCGACCGCTTCACGGCGATCCCGGATCGCGACGGGCTGCATGGGCTCGCCCGTCGGGTGGCCGTCTATGGCGAGCCGGTGCGCGGGGTGGTGGAGTCGATGAACGGGGCGAGGTTCGTGCACGACGAGCTTGTCTCTCATGGCTGGGAGGTGCTGGTCGCCGACGCGCAGAAGGTCAAGGGGCTGGCGCCGCTGGCGTGCAAGACGGACCAGTCGGCATGGACCGTGGCCCACCCCCGAGCGATGAAATGCTTGTTGCACGGCCTCGCCGAAACCCAGACAACCTCACTGGGCTGACGCGCCGGGCGCGGTCGCCGTGTCGATAGTGGAGGCAGTTGAGCCCGAGACAAGTCTGGTGCTGGGCCGCGGGACCTCGGATTGTCGCTGCGAGCACGAACCCCAGATTCGGTAATCACCAAGGTCCCTCCCCGGCGGGTCGCATCTGTCAACCGTCGGAAGGAGGCAGCAGTGCAGCAGATCTACGATCGGGTGGCCGGTCTGGATGTCCACCGCGACAATGTTGTGGCTTGTTTTCGCAGACTCGGCCCGCGGGGTGGTGTGGTGTTCGAGAAGGAGCGCTTCGCGAGCACTACGACCAGGCTTCGCGAGCTTGCGGCGTGGCTGGCTGAGCGGCAGGTGGAGCTGGTGGCAATAGAGGCGACCGGCGTCTATTGGAAGCCGGTCTATTACGCGCTCGAGTCGAGCTTCACAGTGTGGTTGTGCAACGCTCGAAACGTTAAGAAGGTTCCCGGGCGGAAGACCGATATGACCGATGCCGAGTGGCTCGCCGATGTCGCCGCGCACGGGATGATCCGCCCGAGCTTCGTGCCGCCGCCGCCGATTCGTGAGCTGCGGGAGCTGACCCGGTATCGAGAGACCCAGAGCGACGCTCGCGCGGCCGAGATCCAGCGCCTTGAGAAGGTGCTGCAGGATGCCGGGATCAAGCTGACCTCGGTCGCGTCCCGGGTTCTGACCCAGTCGGGGCGCGCGATGATCGAGGCGCTGATCGCCGGCGAACGGGACGGCGCGAAGCTCGCCGAGCTGGCGCTGGGCAAGATGCGCCCGAAGGTCCCGGCGCTGACCGAAGCGCTGACCGGCCACTTCGGCTCCCACCACGCAGTCGCTTGCGGGCGGATTCTCGGCCACCTCGACTTCCTCAACGAGTCGATCGCCGCCTTGACCGAGCAGGTCGATCAACGGACGGCTGCGTTCGCGCCCGTGTACACGTCGCTGTTGCCGGTGCCGGGCTTCGACCGGCTGTCGATCGACGTGATCATCGCCGAGACGGGCGCCGACATGTCCCGGTTCCCGACCCCGGGTGATCTGGCCTCCTGGGTTGGCGTGTGCCCAGGCTCGCACGAATCGGCGGGCAAACGCCGCCGGGTCGGCACCACCAAAGGCAACCCGTGGCTGCGGCGCGCGCTGATCGAGTCCGCCCGCGCCGCAGCGCGGACCAAGGGAAGCTACTTCGGCGCCCAATACCGCCAGATCGCTCGCCGCCGCGGACCGAACAAGGCAGCCATGGCCGTCGCCCACTCACTGATCGAGCTCGTCTGGCATCTGCTCAGCACCGGCGAGATCTACAAGGATCTCGGCGAGGACTACTTCACGTCTCGCCAGGACCCGGAGCGGCGCGCCCACCGTCTTGTCGCCCAGCTTGAGGAGCTCGGCTTCACCGTCACTCTCGAGGAAGCAGCCGCCGCATAAACCAACTGTCAGCTCGCCGCAGTCCAAACCCGGCCCGGCGCCGAGCGGCTTCCGCATACCGTTATTCGCCCGACAGCAACCCAGCCAACGTGAGCATTTCACCCCAGATCGATTCGGGGGTGCTGGCCGAGTTGTCGTTCCGGGATCTGGTGCCGGCGATCTGGCTGCCCACGGTCGAGCTGCGGCGCGAGCGGGAGATCTCCCGCTGGCGGCTGCATCTGGTCAAGCACCGCTCGACGCTGAAGAACCGGGTGCACTCCACGCTGATCACCTTCGGTCACCAGCGCCACATGTCCGACCTGTTCGGCGTCTCGGGCCGCAAGTTACTCAAGGAGCTCGAGCTGCCCGAGCCGTGGCGCTCGCACGTCGACGCCAGCCTGGTGCTGATCGACGACCTCGAGGCCCGCATCGCTCAGATCGCGAAGGAGCTCCGTCGCTCGGGCGCCGATCATCGCTACATC
>NZ_JAFATE010000830.1 GCF_019244115.1 Bradyrhizobium sp. | reverse complement strand
GCCGGGCGCGAGCAGGATAAGCGGTAGGAGCTGTATCAGCCGCCCATAGCCCGGTCCCGCCTCATCCCGCATGCCGCCCCCGCTAATTGGCTATCACCCAGGAGGTGAAGCGCTTCTCCGCCGCCGGCCCGTTCCCCGCCCACCATTCGTCATCGGCGATGACCGAGACGGCGAGATGGTTGGGCGATGTCGCGAGGTACTCGCGGACCGATTCCGGCAGCAGGGCGGCAGTGCCGTTATTGCCGCCGGCATAACCGCTGAGCTTCGCCTGCTCAGCCTGACGCTGTGGGTCCTGCATCCAGGCGATCAGCTTCATCGCGTTATCGAAATGCTTCGCCCCCTTCGGCACGACCCACCATGAGCTGCGCAGGATCGCGCCCTCCCAGGCGACGCCGAGCGGCGCCTTGTCCTTGACCACCAGCTGGTATGGCCGCCCGTTCCAAGTGGTACCCATGACGCAGTCTTTGTTGACCACCGCCTGGACCGACTGCGCGCCGGTGGTCCACCATACGCTGACATCCTTCTTAATCTTGTCGAGCTCCTGATAGGCCTTGTCCTGATCGATCGGGTAGACTTTGTCGCGCGCGACGCCGGCGTGCAACGCACCGAGCTCGAGATTGTCGACCGCACCCTTCCAGAGGCAGCGCGGCCCGGGGAAGTCCTTCTGGTTCCACAAGTCCATAAGGCTCGTCGGATGTTTGCCGGAGAGCGGGAATACCTCGGTGTTCCAGGTCAGGATTGCCGAATAGGGGCCGTCCCAGATGCCGTAGTCGGTAAGCGCGTCCTTTGGCAGCTGATCGACTGGAAGCTTGGAACGGTCGAGCTTGGCGAGCAGCCCCTCCTTGACGGCGCGCGGGAAATCGCCGCCGTCGATCTCGGTGATGTCCCATTCGACATTGCCGTTCGTCACCATCGCCTTGAGCTTGGCGTTGTCGACTGGGGCGCTCGAGACCACCTTGATGCCGGTCGCCTGCGTGAACGGATCCCAGTGGATCTTGCGATTCACATCATCGAGCACGCCGCCCGATGAATTGATGTAGACAACCTGGTCCTCTGCCCGCGCGCGTGCCGGGAGAACCCCCAATCCAATGACGGCAGCTGCCAGGGCAACCGCCGCTTCGCCCATCCGATCTCGCATCGCTTCCTCCTTCTCCACATTGAAACGTTTTTTCGCTCGCTCGCGCCCGCGTCAGGGCGCCGGAAATAGTCCCATGTCGGCGCCGTCCCAGCCGATCCTAACCTGGTCCCCAACTGCGACAAGGTCCTTGCGGTTACCGGCAACCTCGACACTGACCAGCTCGCCGCTTGTGAGTGCGCAGCGGATGTCGACGACGTTGCCGACGAAGGTCACCTTTTCCACCCGGGCGGCGAAGGCGATCTCGACCGCCCCCTCGCCGATGCGGACGAACTCGGGACGCACGGCAACATGGCAGGCGCGCCCCGCCGCAACTCCCGGAAACGTGGGGGCGCGGATTGCGATCCGGCCCGCGGTTTCGAGCAGGACCGAGCCGTCGCCCAGGACCTCGCGCACGCGGCAGTCGAAGAGATTGGTCGACCCGACGAAGTCGGCGACGAAGCTGCTCACCGGATGACGGTAGACGGTGACTGGGTCGCCGATCTGCAAAATCCGCCCGGCCCGCATGACCGCGATCCGGTCGGACATGGTGAGCGCCTCCTCCTGATCGTGCGTGACGTAGATGCAGGAGATGTGCAGATCCTGCTGCAGCTGCCGCAGCTCGATTTGCATGTGCTTTCGTAGCTTGCGATCAAGCGCGCCGAGGGGCTCGTCCATTAGCAGCACTGAGGGCTCGTAGACGAGGGCGCGGGCGACCGCAACCCGTTGCTGTTGGCCTCCCGAGAGTTGCGCCGCGTAGCGATCGCCGAAACCGAGGAGGTTGATGCGGGCTAGCACCTTCTCGACGCGGCGCTGGAGCTCCGGTCCCTTCATTGCACGAATACGAAGCGGATAGGCGATGTTCTCGAAAACCGTCAGGTGCGGGAACAACGCGTAGTTCTGGAAAACGAATCCGATGCCGCGGCGCTGCGTCGGCGCATCGGAAACATCGCGGCCGTCAATGAAGATCCGGCCTTCGCTGGGCGTCGTCAATCCTGCAATTATACGCAGCATGGTGGATTTACCCGAGCCACTCTGCCCCAGTAGCGTTACAAACTCGCCGGGCATAACCTCCAGCGAGACATCTTCGAGCGCGGTGAAGGTGCCAAACCGATGGGTGACGTGCTCGAGCCGAACTGCCGCCGGGCGCCGAGCGGGATAGGCACCCGCATTCACGTTCCTCCGATCGCCGCTCGTCGCCGCTGCGCTTGACGGCTGAGCGCGCTGCGCTGGGCCCTCCGCCCGGCCCTTGTCGACGGCTGTCATCCTGTCGCCACCTGAGATCCAGCCGGCACGCCGCCGATCGTGCCACGCTGACGCAAACCGGCAATCTCGGTTGGCGCCAGGCCTAGCACGCTCGAGAGGATTTCGTCGGTGTGGCCATCGAACAGCGGGGCAGGAAAATGCGTCCCGACTGCTGCTCCGGCGATGCGAAAACCAGCGCCTGGGTGCGGCTTGAGGCCGACTACGGGATGTTGCACCAGCTCGAAGAATTGCCGGGCGGCGAGATGCGGGTCCTCAAGCAGCTCGCCAACTTTCAGGACGGCGCCGGCCGCCACGCCTGCCGCAAGGCAGCGCTGCATCACTTCATACTTGTCGCGCGTGCGGCTCCAGGCGCAGAGCGCGGCATAGGCCGCCTCGGAGTCTCCGCCCTCCGTGAGTATCTCGATCCCGGTTAGGGTGGCGAGCGCCTTCAGCTGCTCGGGCACCGCTGCGGTTACCGCGATCCAGTTGTCCTCGCCGGCACAGGGCAGCACCGCGTTGAGGAGAAGATCGGCGCGGGAGTTGCCGCTCGGCTCCTGTATGGTTGAGGCGAGCTGATAATGCAGAACCGCGTCGCCGATCATGTGCAAGACACATTCCTGATGCGAGATATCGAGCCAAATGCCTTGTCCCGTTTCCGCCCGTTTCTGGAGTCCGAGTATGGCTGCAAGCGCGCCATAATGCCCGACGAGTGGATCCGGATAGGCTATACCGGATCGGATTGGCTGTCCCGCTTCATAACCCGAAAGCCGCGCCAGCCCACCGGCGCCCTCCAGCGTCTCGCCGTAGCCGACGAAGTCGCGATAGGGACCTTGAGAGCCGAACGCTGGCATGGTGACCAGCACAAGGCGTGGGTTAATGGCATGGACCGCAGGCCAGTCGAGCCCCCACTTGGGAAGCACCCGCGCCGAGTAATTGTTGATAAGAACGTCGCTTTTTCGGATTAACTGCTGCATTAACGCACGCCCCTCGGCCTGGTCCATGTTGATCGCCGCTGAACGCTTGTTGCGATTCCACTCGTGGTAGTATCCGCCGATTTCATAATCAGGCGAGAAATCCTGTTTCTCTCGCGACACGTAGCGCGTCCCGTCGGGGCGGCGAGCTCCCTCAATCTTTATGACGTCGCCGCCTAGATACCCGAGCTGCAACCCCCCGAAGGGTCCCGCCCAGGCATGCGTCACATCGAGGATACGGATGCCGGCGAGTGGCAAAGCCGAGGGGTCAACCGGGAGCGCAGCGGTCCGACCACGGCGGGTCCAGCTGCCGCGGATCATGTGACGATGCTCATCGAGACCTGGCGCGACCGCTTCCCTCGATTGCCCCGATGACATCACGAAGGGCAGTTTCGGGTGCGCGAGAGTTCTCGCCGCTCCGGCCTCGACCATCGCGAAGTGATCGCGCGCGAGGAGTTGTGGGTCGCGCAGCAGCCCGGGCGCGTCGGAAACTATGCAAGACGGCAGACGATGGCGCTGGCACTCGGCGAGGGCCTCGCGCGAGGTGCGCGCGGCAAACCAGGCGACCATCGCCGTTTCAATTGCACTACCGTTGGCGGCCCGTCCCGCCAGGGTTGCGAAAAGGGGATCCTCAAGCCACTCCGGACGGTCCAGCATGGCGCAAAAGCCGCGCCATTGCGGCTCAATATAGACGCAGATCAGGAAAAATCCGTCCTTCGTCCGATAGACGTCCGTGAGTGGGGAACCCTCCTGGATTCGATTGCCGTGGCGGCTGCGCGTCACACCAGCATAGGTGTAAGAGTTGACGGTCGTGTCGAGCGCGCCGGCGAGCGCCTCCTGTTGCGAAACTTCGATCGAGCGGGCAACCCCGTCGTGCTGTGACCGCGTGAGAGCGGCGAGCGCAGCGGTAGCGCCGAGCACGCCAGCGAAAAGCGCTGGTTGGTGACCGTAGGGAAGCAGCGGCTCGCGCTCGGGCGAGCCGGTGAGATAAAGATGCCCGGCAAGCGCATACACTGTGAGGTCGCTGGCCGGCAGATTAGCGTACGGCCCGGTCGAGCCGAAGGGAGTAAGCGCCGTGACGACGATACCGGCTCGAAGGCCCCGCAGCCGCTCGAAGCCGAGGCCTGCATCGTGGGCCGCCTGTTCCGTCAGGTCGTGAATAACAAGATCGGCAGCCGCGATCAGCTCGTCGAGCTCGGTCCGATCAGCCGCGAGCTGCGCGTCGAACGCCACGCTGCGTTTGCCGCCGGCGAGATATAACCAGAGCGCGCTCACCGTGGTGCCGTCCTCGAGCGCCGCTCGTGGGGCCGCGTTGCGGAGCGGATGCCCTGTTTTCGGCTCAACCACCACGACATCCAGCCCCATTTCGGAGAGGAGCCTTCCACAGAACCCAACTGCCGCAGAGCTCCCGAGCTCGAGAACGCGCAGACGCGCTGCGCTCGGCCCGGCGTCGGCGCTCACCGCCAGCGCGCTT
>NZ_JAFATE010000819.1 GCF_019244115.1 Bradyrhizobium sp. | reverse complement strand
GCCGCGGGTCAGATAGCGCACATTGGCGCCGTCCTGGTCCATGATCGCGAGCTTCTTGACGCGCCGCTCCGACGGCCCGCTTTCGTCGACGAACACGACGCGGCTGTCGAAATAGCCCTTCTCGCCGGTCATCCGCTCATAGATCTGGTCGGAGATGATGTGGGCGATGCGCCGCCAGAATTCCGGCTGGGTGACGTATTGCTGGGCGGCGAGCTGCTGGCCGGATCCGACGTCCCAGAGCCGGAATTCACCTCGCAGACGACCGTCGCTCTGACGGGTGGCACGGCCGGTCACGATGGCCTGGGCGTTGATGCTCTTCCAATTCGCAAACTGCGGCGGCTTGTCAAAGCTCTGAATCTGCTCGATGAAGGCGGCCGGATCGATCGGCGCGAACAATCCGCTGCGCTTCAGATTGTTGGTGATGACGCCTGTGATGCCGTTGCCGACGTCGGCATCGCTCGGCCCGCCCGGCAGAAAATTCGTGATCGCGATCGGAATCGGCTGGAAACCTTCCGGGTCGATGCGGATTCGCTGCGCGAACGCGGATCGCTGGCTCAAGGCTGCCAACGTCAGCCCGGAGGCCAATATGAACCGGCGGCGGTCGAGTCGAACCTTGCTCATGGATGTTGCTGCTTTCAAATGTCGAACTTACAACAAATCGGTCAGGCCGAATGTCGCTTGAATGGTTTTCCAGGTCCCATACTGTTCCTTCGGTAGGAACGTATAAGCTTGGCATTGCAAGATCGCCCGCTTCGCACTTTCCGCGGCCGCGGTGGCGACCGACGTAGACGGACCGCGCACTGCGACGATGACTGGGTCCGCGGCGACCGTCCCGTCGGGGCGCATCGGAATGTCAATGTCGGCCTCGAATTTATCCGCGTCCTGTCCGTTGTAAGGGAAGCTGAAGCAGCGCCTGACGGCGTTCACGAACGCGCCCTTCCAGGTCGCGACGTTGCTGTCGGCGGTTCCGGAGTGCATGCCGTAGGAGGCCGACGCGTTCAGTGTGGTGCCCGTGAGGGTCTGCCGGGTGGGATCGCGCTTGTCCTGATCCCGGGCGATCAGCTTCGCCATCGACGTCGCATCAAAGGTGCGCTCCTTGGGCTTGTACTGCGGTGGCGGCGTCTTCGCCTCCTGCTTCGGTTTCGGCTTCTTGGCTTCCTCCTGCTTCAGGGCATCGGCGATCGGATCCTTTGGCGGATCGGGCTTCTTCTCCGCCTGCTTGGGCTCTTCCTTCGGCTTGGTCTCGGTGACCGGTTTGGGCGGATCGGGCTTCTTCTCGACCGGCTTGTCTACCGGCTTCTCCTGTGGTGGCGGCGTCGAGTCGGTCACGATCGGCTCCTTCTCGGTGACCTTGCCGATCGCCTCGTCGACCGGTTTCGCCTCGGCGACCTTCTCCACCTTCGGCTTCGCCTTGTCCTTCTCGCCGTTCTTGAGACCCGCGGTGATCTTGGCGAGTTGATCCGATGAGATGATGTCGACCGGCATCGATTCCTGCGGCACCTCGTAAGAGCGTGCCGAGAACGAGACCAGCCCCCATCCGATCGCGAGCACGTGGAGCGCAATCGACGCAATCAGTGTCTTGTCGACCCTTATCGCCACGCCCCTAGGATCCCCGTTCCACTTCCGTCACCAGCGCCAGCCGCTTGAAGCCCGCCCCGGACAACAGGCCCATCACCTTCGCGACCGTTCCGTAATCGGCCTTCTTGTCGGCGCGCATGAAGATGCGCTCGTCGGCGCCGGTGCCGCGCTGATCGGTAATCGCCTTCAGTTTTGGAACCAGCTCGGGAAACGCGACCTCAGTGTCGTTGATGAAGACCTTGCCGCTGATGTCGACCGACAGCTGCAATGGCGTCTTGTCCTGCTGATCGAGGCTTTTGGCCTGGGTCTGCGGCAGGTCGAGCGGCACGCCGACGGTCAGCAGCGGGGCCGAGACCATGAAAATGATCAACAGCACCAACATGACGTCCACCATCGGAGTGACGTTGATCTCCGCCATGACCGGCTTGCGCCGACTGCGACGGCCCCCGCCCCCAGACGATCCAACCGCATTCATCGCCATGTTCTGGTGCCCATCGCTGGTGTAAGCAAAATATACCGCCTCTTACGCCCGCTCGTCGATCTGGCGCGACAGGATTGCGGAAAATTCGTCCGCGAACCCCTCCAGCCGCTGGGCCTGGCGATTCACCTCCGAGGTGAACTTATTATAGAAGATCGTGGCCGGGATCGCGGCAATAAGCCCTATCGCGGTGGCAAACAGCGCCTCCGCGATGCCGGGGGCAACGACCGCAAGCGAGGTGTTTTTCGAGGCGGCAATCGATTGAAAACTGGTCATGATGCCCCAAACTGTTCCGAACAGTCCGACGAAGGGGCCCGCGGAACCGACGGTGGCCAGCACCAGGAGCCGCCGCTCCAGCCGCTCGATCTCGCGCGCGATCGAGACATTCATCACCTTTTCGATGCGCATCTGCAGGCCTGCGACCGAGCGCGCATGGCTCTCGAATGACCGCTTCCACTCGCGCATCGCCGCCACGAAACAGGCCGCCATCGACTGCGTCGGTTTGGCCGACAGCGCGCGGTAGAGTTCCTCGATCGATTCGCCGGACCAGAATGCCTGCTCGAAGCGGTCCATCGACTTCCGGGTGCGCGAATAGAGGAAGACCTTGTCGATCGCGATGGCCCAGACCCAGACCGAGCAGGACAGCAGCCCGAGCATCACCACTTGCACGATCAGGCTGGCCTGCAGAAACAGCGCGATCAGCGACACATTGGTGGAGGCCATCGGCAGCGCCGCTTGAGCCACATCGGCCGGATTCATTGGCAGTGTCCTCTCAAAAGTCCCAATTCTCCGGGAGCAAACGGCTGCCGGTTCCACAGCCGCATGACGCGCGGCGGCAAACGCCTACGCAAAAATAGCCCTGTTTGCTCGCTTGGGAGGCCCGCCAAAGCCAAAAGCCTCCATTGCCCGCCAACATGTCGAAACGAGGGCCAGCCTTCCGCGGGTCGGCGCATCCAACCAAACGCTAAGCACGGTTAACATGCCGTTACCACAATGGAATCCGGTTCGGCAAAATGCCGCAGGCGCAACCCTTTGTGATGGCCTGAATAGAACCTTCTCGGCAGTCTTTCAAATGACAAACCGCCCGCCTGCTTAGGCGCAGGCGGGCGGTTGTTGGGCCTTCAGGCGCTGGGGGGCCGTTCCGCCTGAAGGCTTAACGCGGGTCGAAAGCAGGGCGTTCAACCCTGCTGCGGCTGGTCGTTCGGCGGGGTGGGCCGCTGCCGGTGCTGTGCCATGAACTGGTCGAACTCTTCCTTGTCCTTGGCGTGGCGCAGGCGATTGAGAAACTCCTTGAACTCGGCCTGCTCCTCCTCGAGCCGCCGCAGGGTCTCCATGCGGTATTCGTCGAAGGCGCGGTTGCCGCTGGACGAAGGGCCGAAACCGAAGCCGAACCCGCGCCGCTCCATGCGGCCGCGCATCCGGTCCATCTTCCACTGCATCCGTTCCATCTTGTTCTGCCAGCGATCCTGATTGCTCCAACAGCTCATTCTTCTGCTCCCGAGTGTGAAAAAGAGAAGGGCAAGCCCGATCGGCCACCAGATGATGAAGCCGAGCACGGTCACGGCGATCCAGCCGGGATGCCAGGGCGTATCGAGCATGTGGGGGTGATAGGGTTCTTCGGTGGGGCCGCGCCATCGATTGACATCTGCGGTGTAGGCCATTTCCGTCTCCATCGGCTCACGCCGTTGTGAATGTAAATAACATTTACATAGCTAACTTATCCGTCGCGGAAGTCAAGGCGACCACCCGACGCAGCCCGCGATTTATTTTTGAAATTTTATTTCGGCTTGCCCCAGGGCCCGGCCGGCTTTTCGGCTTCAGGTTCGCGCGCGTCCCTGCGGTCGGTCGGGAAGCCGAGGCCACGCAGATAGATCAGGACCTCGGCTTCCAACAGTTCTTCCGGCGTCATCGGCAGCTTGCGCCGCGCCGCATCGCCGCGCGCAAACAGCGATGCGACGCCATGCGCCATCGACCAGATGTGCAGCGCCATCATCAGCGCCGGCGGCCGCGGCGTGCCCGGCGGCGACAGCGCGGCAAGGCGCTCCGCTGCGGCGCGGATGATGGCAAAGGCGCGCTCGCTCGCTGCTTGAAGCGTGGGATTGCCGTCGACTGGCAGCCCCGATTCGAACATCGCCGAATAGAAGGCAGGCTCGTTGCGGGCAAAATCGAGATAGGCGCGCCCCACCCGCTCGAACGCGGTCACCGTGTCCGGATGCCCGTCATCCCAGGCCTGCGCAAGGGTCGCCTCGAACTGCTCGAAACCGCGCTGCGCGATCGAGGACAAGAGTTCGTCGCGATCACGGAAATGCCGGTAGGGCGCGGCGGGGCTGACGCCGGCCATGCGCGCGGCATCGGCAAAGGTAAATCCGGCCGCGCCCTTCTGCGCGATCAGATCGAGCGCCGCCTGCAGCAGCGCCTCCTTCAAATTGCCGTGGTGATAGCCGCGCTCGGTGCGGCGTTGGTCCTTGTCCTTGCGCCAGCTCATGTGAAAGTTATTTACATGAAGCTGGCGCGAAGTCACTAGTCTAAGTCATCCGCGCTCTTGCGGAGGGAACTAGCGGCCCGGGATCGGCAGGATGGGCATGATCTCGATGCTCTCGCCCGGGAAGATCGCAAAATGCGGATGGCCTTCGAACATCTTTGCCGCAGCCTCGTGTGAATCGGCCCGAACGACCGTGAAGGCGGTCAGCGAATTGCTGATTTCGCCGATGCCCTGCGAGTCGACCTTCCTGGTTTTCCCAAGCGGTCCGCCCATCTCGACGATGGCGCCCTTGTGTCTGTCGGCCCAGGCGTGCCAGGCGGCGATGCCCTGCTGCTGCTTGGCCTGGCGCTCACTTTCCGGAAGCGCTTCCCAGGCCTTCACTTTCGGGCTGGTCTTGCTGGCAAGGAAGACGGCAAGATAGGTATCGTTGGTGCTCATCGGTTTCCTCTTGATTTGCAGTTGAACGAAAGGGAGCGCCGGTCAGCGGCCGGCGGACCGGCGCTGCAGTTCGGCAAAACCGGCCGCGGCTTCCTGAACGTCGGCGGGAAAATCCGCCATCTCCTGGACTTGGCGGATCTCGATGACCTCGTTCGCCGATGCCGGGCATTTTTTGGCCCAATGGATCGCTTCGTCGCGCGACTTCACCTCGATCATCCAGTAGCCGCCAATCACCTCCTTCGACTCGATGAACGGGCCGTCGGTGACAACGGGCGTGCCACCCTCGAATGACACCCGCGCGCCCATCGAGGGCGGATGCAGGCCATCAAGCGTGACCAGGACGCCGGCTTCCTTGAGGGCTTCGTTGTATTTCATCATCGCGGCGACCGCCTCCGCCGATGGCATCGTACCCGGCGCGGCCGCTTCATAGCCTTTCGGAATCATCAGCATCATGAATCGCATCATTGTTCTCCGTTGATTTTTTCAATGCCGGTCGAGCCCAAAAAACCGGCGCATGTCAGAAAGACGAACGGCTATTTGCAGATCCGACAGCCAAACGCATTTATTTTCGAGCTCATCATTTCCGAGGTCATTATTTCCAAGATCTTGGCGTGCCAGCTGCTGACACGGCTCAGTTTTCTTTCGGCACCATGTGGAAATAGGGTTCGGCCTCCTTGACCACACGCGCGATGGACGGCCGCGCCTTCAGGCGTTCGAGATAGGCCTTGAGGTGCTTGTGGTCATCGCCGAACGGCTCGGCGACGTTGCCATAGTAGAGGGCGGGAAAGGCGGAACAGTCGGCAAGACTGAATGCGTCGCCCATTGCCCAGCCGCCGGAGGCCATCTGCTGCTCGATCATGCCGTACGACGTTCGCAGCTGAGCCCTGGCTTCCGCGACCCCGTAGGGATCCTTCTTGTCACCGGGACGCAGCCGGTCGCCGATCACCTTTTGCATCGGCAGATGGACATAGAGATCGTAGAAGCGGTCACGCAGCCGCGTCTGCAGCGCCAGCTCGGGAGCGGCGGGAATCATCCGTGCCGGACCGGCAAAATGCTGATCGAGATATTCGATGATCACGCTCGTTTCCGGCACGATCGCTTGCCGCGCATCATCCTGCAGCACCGGAAACTTGCCGATTCCCCAAAGTTTCAGGAGCGCCGCGCGCTCCTCCGGATTGCCGAGATCGACGGACTTCGCCGTGAATTCGACTCCGTGTTCATAGAGCGCAATCAGTGCCTTCCAGCAGAACGAGGACAGCGGATGAAAATGCAGTGTGAGCGACATCGGGATTCCCTGTTCTGTGGCGCAATGGCGCGCCATTGCCAAAGGACGGCCGGCGTCCTGTCGCGCCGACAAGCGCACCAGAAAAAGAAGGTCCTTTGCGAGGCGCGGCCTCAGGCCGAACTGTCGGCCTGCCAGCGCCGCGTCACCTCCATGGCGCCTTCGGCAAGTGCTTCGAACACCGGCGCAGCCAGCACCGCGTGAAGATGCAATGTGCCGCTGCCGCTGTTGCGAAAGCCGTGAGTTTTCCGCGCCGGCACGATCACCGACTGGCCGGCCGACAACGTCACGCGCTCGCCCGCGAGCCAGACCTCGGCCTCGCCTGCGCGCACCGTCAGCACCTCCTCGACCTGATGCGAGTGGGTCGGCGCCCCGGCGCCGGGCGCGACCCATTGCTCGAAGATGCAGAGCCCCGACGCGCCGTTGGCCGCAGAGACGATCATGCGGGTCTCGACGCCCTCCCGCCAGTGTTCCGCCACCGCGGTTGCCGGATCCTTAATGATCATGAACGGGCTCCCAGAGGACGAAATCAAAATGAAGGATGAGGGCCGCAGCCATGCTAACATGCAATTCACTTTCACACGGGCCATTCATGACACATTCTGCTGACAAGGTCGCGCTCGTCACCGGCGCCGCACGTGGCATCGGCCTTGCGACCGCAAAACGTTTCCTGGCCGAGGGCTGGCGCGTGGCATTGCTCGATATCGAGGACAAGCTGCTGCAAGGCGCCCTGGCCGCACTCGCGTGCCCGGACCGCACGCTCGCGCTATCGTGTGACGTCGCGGACAGCGCCGGCGGGCATCGGCCTCAAAACGCTGCGCGGCGCGCGGCAGAACGGAGAGGACCATGCCGACATTCCGCACATGGCTGATCGCTGGCCTCACGCTGGCCGCCTGCACCATCATGCAGGCGCCGGCCCGCGCGGAAATCCGCATCCTGGCGAGCCCCGGCGGACAGGTCGGCCCGTTCCTCGATCTGTTCGACAAGGTGCGCGAGACCGGCGAGCGCGTCGTGATCGACGGCCCCTGCCTGTCGGCCTGCACGCTGGTCCTGAGCATCGTGCCGAACGAACGCATCTGCGTCACGCGCCGTGCGGTGCTCGGCTTCCATGCCGCGCGCTCGGTCGATCGCCGCGGCCGCACCTATGCCGAACCCGAAGCATCCGAACTGGTGCTGCAGACCTATCCCACACCGGTCCGCGACTGGATCGGTCGCCACGGCGGCCTGACCTCGCGCCTCCTGCTGCTCCGCGGGCGCGAGCTCAAGGCGATCTACCGCGCGTGTCGGTGATTCAACCGCACGCTCCATGAGTCGTTGCTGACATTGCTCCACAGCTCGTCATGCCCGCGCTTGTCGCGGGCATCCACGTCTTGGCGGGCGATGAGAGAAGACGTGGATGGCCGGGACAAGCCCGGCCATGACGACGTCAGTCGAGATGGTCCACCTCAGACTCAGTGTCCTTCCAGCGGGCAGTTGATCATCCAGGGGATGCCGAACTGGTCGGTGCCCATGCCGAATCCCCTGGAGAAGAAGGTCTTGCTGAACGGCATGTTGATGCTGCCGCCTTCGCACAGCGCATGGAACTTGCGCTCGGCCTCCTGCGGATCGGCGACGGTCAGCGAGACCGAAAATCCCTGCGGCTTGTGAAAATGCTCGGGCGGCGCGTCCGAAGCCATCAGCACCTGCCCGCCAATCGACATGCGCGCATGCATCACCTGATTCTTGCGCTCCGGCGGCGCGGGCATGTCCGCCGGCGCGTCCGTGTTCCGCAGCAACAGCTCGATCTTTCCTCCGAGCGTCTTTTCGTAGAACTTGAAGGCTGCTTCGCAATTGCCTTGATAGAACAGGTAGGGATTGAGCATGGCTGGGCTCCTCGTGTTGGCCGGCGAACCGGCATTGGTTATTTCGCGGTGAGCTTGTTCAGATTGGCGAGGCCGGCCTCGAAGTCTTTGCCGATCATGCGATCGAAGCTCATGAACACCTGCATGAGCTTCGAGAAGAAGATCGACGGTCCCGTCATCGCCCAATTCACGACCGTCGCGTTGGCTCCGTGGGTCAGGGTAAACTCCCCGGTATTGTGGCCCTCGAACGGTTTTATGAAATCGAGCTTGATCACGATTTTTGACGGCACTGCGGACTCCAGGATCTCCATGCGGCCGGAACCGACATTGCGGTTCCCCTCCCACGCATAGACGGCGCCCTTGCCGCTCACTGACCCGCTATAGTTCCGCTTCAGGTTCGGATCCCTTGTTTCCCAAGGCGACCAGCCTCGCCATTGATGGAAATCGTTGATCAGGGCGAAGATCGTCTCGGGCGCCGCGTTGATGGTCGCCGACCGCTCGATGCGGAACGTATCCGGCTTGCGCGACGCGGCGACAAGGATGGCGACAAGCGCGATGAAGATGAGCCCGGATATCACGAGAAGAATTTCGAACATTGGTCACTCCCTTTTCCGGTTTTCAATTTTCGAGACAGCAATTTCGGCGCGGGGCCGTCCGCAGCAAGCCCAAGTCTCGCGCGCGCCGGCACGGCCCGTCCCATACCAGCAATGCGGCGCAGATTCCAAACAGCATGCAGACCGGGAGCATTGCTTCGCCTCGCGTGTGCCATACCTGCGCAGCGCCCAGGCAACCGGCGATCAGGATCGCGCCCGGGATCGAGATCAGCGGAACGGCGCAGAGCACCGCACAAAGGATCGAGATCAAATCGAGACGCGGCGCCAGCGCTCCGCTCGAACCATGCGACATGCGATGCGCCGTCTCTGCGACGAGCGCGCGCAACGCCAGCTCGATGAGCCCAAAAAGCCGCATCGACAGAATGATCGGGCCACTAAGGCGACGACTGAGCGCGGTCGATCCGAACTCCCTGCACACGAGGCGAAAGATCTGCGTCAAGAACTTCGGATCGAGCAGCGGCAGGAATTCCGCGAGCATCAACATGATCAGCTCCATTGATCAGGCTTTGACCAATAGACGAACGGGGCAAGCGCGCTTCGACAGGCGTGTGTGAAAAATTTTCGTCGGCTGGCGGAACAATGCTGTTGTCAGCAGCTGGCGGGATCTGCAGAGCTACCCTCGCCCCTTTGTGGGAGAGGGTACCGGCCGCGTCACTTCCCGGTTTTCGCGCTCGTCAGCGCGCTGTCGCGCATCAGGCGGTCGAGATGTTTGCGGATATGGGCAGCTTCCGCCGAGGTGTTGGCGAGCGCAATGGCGCGATCGAAGGCGACACGGGCTTCGTCATTGCGGCCGAGCTGCATCAAAAATGCGCCGCGCACACCGAAGAAATGGAAATAGTTGGCGAGCCGCGGCGCCAATGGCTCGATCATCTCGAGCGCGGCTTCCGCCCCCCTCACCTTCGACACCGCGACCGCGCGGTTGAGTGTAACCACCGGTGACGGCTGCACCACTTCCAGCGCGCCGTAGAGCAGGTCGATCTGCCGCCAGTCGGTGTCTTCAGGCTTTTCCGCGCGGGCATGCAGGGCGGCGATCGCGGCCTGGATCTGATAAGGCCCGCTCCTCTGATGCCGCATCGCCTTGTCGATCAGTGCCAGACCTTCCGTGATCATGGTCTGATTCCACAGCGTGCGGTCCTGGTCTTCGAGCAGGATCAGTTCGCCCGTCGCATCGAAGCGCGCCGCGGTGCGCGCATGCTGCAGCAGCAGCAGTGCGGCAAGGCCCATGATCTCGGGCTCGCCCGGGAACAGCCGCAGCAGCAGTCGCGCCAGGCGGATCGCCTCCTCGCACAGCGCGCCGCGCACACCCGCAGTGTCGCCGCTTGCCGAATAACCCTCATTGAAGATCAGGTAGATCATCGCCGCCACGGCAGCGAGCCGCTCGCCCCGCTCGACGGCGCCGGGCGTCTCGAACGGCACATTGGCTTCGGCGATGCGCGCCTTGGCGCGCGTGATGCGCTGCTCCATCGCGGCCTCGCTGACCAGGAAGGCGCGCGCGATCTGCTTCACGGTGAGCCCTGACACGATACGCAGCGCCAGCGCGATCTGCTGGGTCGCCGGCAGCTCGGGATGGCAGCAGATGAACAGAAGTCGCAAGATGTCGTCGCGGTAATGCGAGCCGTCGAGCCGCTCGGCCAGCTGTTCCTCCGCGTCGTCGAGATCGGAGATCGCCTGATCGTCCTCGGGCAGCGGCGCCTTGAAGCGCTCGCGCCGCACCTCGTCGATGGCCGCGTTGCGGCCGACCATGATCAGCCACGCCGCGGGATCCCGGGGCGGACCGTTTTGCGGCCAGCTCTTCAGGGCGCGGAGCGAGGCGTTCTGGAACGCCTCCTCGGCGGTATCGAGATTGCGGAAGTAACGGAGCAGCGCGCCGACGGCCTGGGGACGCGCCGAGGTCAGTGCGGCATCGATCCAGGCGGTGTCGGTCACTTCGAAAGCCCTCCGGGCATGAACGTGCCGACCGGACGGACCTCATAAGCCCCGCCGGGATTGGCGGCGCCGAGATCGCGCGCGACGTCGAGCGCCTCGTCGAGATTCTTGCAGTCGACGAGATAGAAGCCGAGCAGCTGCTCCTTGGTTTCGGCGTAGGGACCGTCGATGACCAGCGGCGGGTCCTCCTTGCGGAGCGTCGCCGCCGCGGTGGTCGGCAACAGCCGAGCCACCGGGCCGAGCCGGCCCTGTTTGGCCAGATTGTCCTGCACGACGCGAAGCTTCTTTATGACGGCGGCGTCCTGCTCCTTGCTCCAGGAGCCGACGAAATCCTCATCGTGGTAGCAGAGAATGGCATAGAGCATGTGGGCGGATTCCTGTTTTGACGGTAAGACGAACCAGAATGGGCGCTCCCGACAGGATTGCGAAAAACTTTGCGGCCTCAAGCCTGTCTGGCGGTAGAAACCTCAAGCCGGAATGGGAACGAATGTCGATCAAGGGCGCGCTTGCACTGCTGATCCATGGCGGCACCGATAACTGGTCGCCGCAGCGCTGGAAAGGGCGCTTTGAGGATGTGTGCGGCGACCGGCGGGTGATCCTGCTGCCGGCGGGCGGCTTCGAACCCGCGGAGGTTCACTATGCAGCGGTTTGGAAGCCGGTTCCCGGCGAGCTGGCCGGTTTTCCGAATCTGAAGGTGATCTTCAATCTTGGGGCCGGCGTCGACGCTGTCATTGCAGACCCGACGTTGCCGGAGGTGCCGCTGGTGCGCGTCGCCGTCGATGACCTCACCGGCCGGATGACGGAATATGTCGTGCTGCATGTGCTGATGCATCACCGCCAGGAGCTTTATTTGCGCCAGTCGCAACGGGAAAAACGCTGGTCGCCAAAATTCCAGTGGCCGGCGAGTGCGATTTCGGTTGGGATCATGGGGCTGGGCACGCTGGGGACCGAGGCCGCGCAGGTGGTGCGCCGCATCGGGTTCCAGGTCTTGGGCTGGAGCCGGACGCCGCGACAGGTCGACGGCGTCACCTGCCTGCATGGCAGCCGTCAGTTCGACTCGTTCCTCGCGCGCACCGACATACTGGTCTGTCTGCTGCCGCTGACGCCGGAGACACGGGGCACGCTGAACCGCGACGTGTTCGCCAAGCTGAACCGCAACAGCCCGCTCGGCGCACCCGTCCTCATCAACGCTGGCCGTGGCGGCTTGCAGAACGAGGCCGACATTCTCGCCTGCCTCGACGACGGCACGCTGGGCGCGGTATCGTTGGATGTGTTTGGAAAGGAGCCGCTGCCGGCGGACAGCCGGTTCTGGACCCATCCAAACGTCGTGCTGACGCCGCACAACGCCGCCGACACCGATCCCGACGCGATCTCGCGCTACGTCGCGGAGCAGATCGCGGGCTTCGAGGCGG
>NZ_JAFATE010000756.1 GCF_019244115.1 Bradyrhizobium sp. | reverse complement strand
AAGCCGACACGCATCGGATTCAAGATTCAGGCGGACGGCAAGAAGGTCCGCATCGCCAAGAGCTCGGGAGCAGAGATCGATGGCTGAGACAGTCTATGTGCCGCGCCTGCGCGTGGATTATGATCGCCGGATTCGCGGGTCATTGACCGAGAAGTTCGGCTACGCCAACGCCATGCAGGTGCCGCGGCTCGACAAGGTCGTGCTCAACATGGGCATCGGCGAGGCCGTCAACGACCGCAAGAAGGCGGAGACGGCGGCGGCCGACTTGTCATTGATCGCAGGACAAAAGGCGGTGGTGACCTATTCCCGCATCGCGATCGCGACCTACAAGCTGCGCGAGAACCAGCCGATCGGTTGCAAGGTCACGCTGCGCAAGGCCAAAATGTACGAGTTCATCGACCGCCTGGTCAACGTCGCGCTGCCGCGCGTGCGCGACTTCCGCGGACTGAACCCCAAGAGCTTCGACGGCCGCGGCAACTATTCGCTCGGCATCAAGGAGCACATCATTTTTCCCGAGATCGACTTCGACAAGGCGGGGGAATCATGGGGCATGGACATCACGGTCTGCACCACCGCACGCACCGACGACGAGGCGCGCGCGCTTTTGACCGCATTCAATTTCCCGTTCCGGCAGTGAGAGGCTGAAGCAAAAGCCTCTCAAACGCGGAAACCTAGGAGCCTGACATGGCAAAGAAGAGTTCAGTCGAGAAGAACAACCGCCGTATGCGGATGGTGAAGAACGCCGCCGCTAAGCGCGCGCGTCTGAAGGCGGTGATCGCCGATAAGTCCAAGCCGATGGAAGAGCGGTTTGCCGCGACCCTGAAGCTTGCGGAAATGCCGCGCAATTCGTCGGCCACGCGGATTCGGCTGCGCTGCGAGCTCACCGGGCGGCCGCGCTCGAACTATCGCAAGAACAAGCTCAGCCGCATCGCGCTGCGCGAGCTCGGCTCCAAGGGCCTGGTTCCGGGCCTCGTGAAGTCGAGCTGGTAAGGAGGGTCGTCAGATGTCAACACACGATCCGATCAGCGATCTGATCACCCGCATCCGCAACGCGCAGATGCGCTCCAAGTCCAAGGTCTCGACCCCGGGCTCGAAGATGCGCGCCAACGTCTTGGACGTGCTCAAGGCCGAAGGCTACATCCGCGGCTACGCCACGGTCGAGCATGCGGGCGGCCGCAGCGAGCTTGAGATCGAGCTGAAATATTTCGATGGCGAGCCGGTCATCCGCGAGATCGAGCGGGTGTCGAAGCCGGGTCGGCGGGTCTACACGTCGGTGAAGAACCTGCCGCGGGTCAACAACGGTCTCGGCATCTCGGTTTTGTCGACGCCGAAGGGAATCATGGCCGATCACGACGCCCGCGAGGCGAATGTGGGCGGCGAGATTCTCTTCACGGTGTTCTGAGAAGGAATGTTGTCATGTCACGTATCGGCAAGAAGCCAGTGACTATCCCGTCGGGGGTGACCGCGACCGTCGAAGGCCAGACCGTGAAGATGAAGGGGCCGAAGGGCCAGCTTCAGTTCGTGGTCCACGACGACGTCGAGGTGAAGTTCGAGAAGGGCCAGGTCAAGGTCGCGCCGCGCGCCGAGACCAACCGGGCGCGAGCGCTGTACGGGACCGCACGGGCCCAGATCGCCAATCTCGTCGACGGCGTCACCAAGGGTTTTGAGAAGAAGCTCGAGATCACCGGCGTCGGCTATCGCGCCGCGATGCAGGGCAAGAACCTGCAGCTCGCGCTTGGCTACAGCCACGACGTCATCTACCCGATCCCCGAAGGCATCACGATTGCGGTGCCGAAGCCGACCGAGATCACGGTGTCGGGCAACGACATCCAGCGTGTCGGTCAGGTCGCGGCGGAAATCCGCGCCTACCGTCCGCCGGAGCCCTACAAGGGCAAGGGCGTGAAGTATGTCGGCGAATTCATCTTCCGCAAGGAAGGCAAGAAGAAGTAACGGAGCCGGTGATGTCGAGAACCAAGGTTACGAATGCCCGGCGCAAGCAACGCGTGAGACTTGCGTTGCGCCGTTCGGGGGGCGGTCGTCCACGCCTGTCGGTGTTCCGTTCGTCAAAACACATCTATGCGCAGGTCATCGACGACCAGAAAGGCGAGACGCTCGCCTCCGCCTCGTCGATGGAGAAGGAGATGCGCGGGGCCGGCAACACCGGTGCCAACATCGACGCAGCGAAGGCGGTCGGCAAGCTCTTGGCCGAGCGCGCGGTGAAGAACGGCATCAAGGAAGTCGTGTTCGATCGCGGCGGCTATCTGTATCACGGCCGCGTCAAGGCCTTGGCGGATGCGGCGCGCGAGGGCGGGCTGAGCTTCTGAGCAACTGAATTTGAGGACAGAGGCTTGAACGCCTCCTTTGAGATTGGAAAACACCATGGCAGGTGAACGCGAACGCGGCGGGCGCGAACGGGGCAAGGAGCGCGAGGAGCGCGACAGCGAGTTCGTCGACAAGCTCGTCCACATCAACCGTGTGGCGAAGGTGGTCAAGGGCGGCAAGCGGTTCGGCTTTGCGGCGCTGGTCGTGATCGGCGACCAGAAGGGCCGGGTCGGGTTCGGCCATGGCAAGGCGCGCGAAGTGCCGGAGGCGATCCGCAAGGCCACCGACGCGGCCAAGCGCAACCTGACCCGCGTCGCGCTGCGCGAGGGCCGTACGCTGCATCACGACATCGCCGGCCGTCACGGCGCGGGGCGTGTGTACCTGCGCGCAGCTCCCGCCGGTACCGGCATCATCGCCGGCGGCCCGATGCGCGCGGTGTTCGAGACGCTCGGCATCCAGGACGTGGTGGCGAAGTCGATCGGCTCGTCGAACCCCTACAACATGGTGCGCGCGACCTTCGACGCACTGAAGCATCAGGATTCGCCGCGCTCGGTTGCGGCGCGCCGCAACATCAAGGTGTCCACCCTGCAGGCCCGCCGTGTCGGCGGCGATGCAGAGGCTGCCGCCGACTGATCACGCGCGACCTAAGCGCATTTGGAGTTTAAGACGATGGCCAAGGCCGCAAAAACCATCAAGGTCGAGCAGACCGGCAGCCCGATCCGCCGCCACCATTCGCAGCGTTCGACGCTGATCGGGCTCAAGCTGAACAAGATCGGCCGGGTCACCGAGCTGCCGGATACCCCGGCGGTACGCGGCATGATCGAGAAGGTTCACCACCTCGTTCGCATCGTCGACGAGAAGTAAGCAGGGCGCATGTTCCCGAAAAGCGGAAACAGGTTTTCGGTCATGATCATGCGCCGGGATAAAGGAATCTAACGATGAAGCTCAGCGATATCGCCGATAATGCCGGTGCGCGCAAGAAGCGCATGCGGGTCGGGCGCGGCATCGGCTCAGGCAAGGGCAAGACTTCGGGCCGCGGCGGCAAGGGCCAGACCGCGCGTTCGGGCGTGCGCATCAAGGGATTCGAGGGCGGCCAGATGCCATTGCATCGCCGTCTGCCCAAGCGCGGTTTCCACAACGTGTTCCGCCAAGAGTTCGTCGAGATCAATCTCGACCGCCTGCAGGAGGCGATCGACGCCAAGCTGATCGATGTCGGCAGCGTCATCAACGCCGAATCGCTGGTGAAGGCGCGGGTGCTGCGCCGCGCCAAGGACGGCGTGCGGCTGCTCGGTCGCGGCGAGATCAAAGCCAAGCTCAACATCGAGGTGCACGGCGCCTCGAAGTCGGCGGTCGCGGCCGTGGAGAAGGCCGGCGGCACGGTCAAGATTCTGGCCCCCGCCAAGGACGAAGGCGCCGCGGCGTAACATCTGCGTCATCGCTGCGCCCGGGCGAAGTTCGACCGGGAGCAGGCGGTGGACTTATCGGATGCCGAACGCCAAATAAGCACGGGTGTCCGGCCTGATTGATCTCCGAAACGCCGGGGGTTGCAGCGCGAGGGGCGGCGGGAGAAAGCCAAACATGGTCTCAGCAGCAGAACAACTTGCGGCCAATCTCAATTTCGCGGCGCTCGGCAAGGCCGAGGAACTGAAGAAGCGCATCTGGTTCACCCTGGGCGCGCTGCTGGTCTATCGGCTCGGCACCTACATCCCGCTGCCGGGCATCGATCCCAACATCTGGGAGCAGGTGTTCCGCACCCAGGCCGGCGGCATTTTGGGCATGTTCAACATGTTCGCCGGCGGCGGCATTCACCGCATGGCGATCTTTGCGCTGAACATCATGCCGTATATCTCGGCCTCGATCATCATCCAGCTCCTGACCACGGTCTCCCCGCAGCTCGAAGCCTTGAAGAAGGAAGGCGAGGCGGGCCGCAAGACGCTGAACCAGTACACCCGCTATCTCACCGTGATCCTGGCCGCATTCCAGTCCTACGGCATCGCCGTTGGCCTCGAGGGCGCCGGCAATGTCGTCAGCGATCCCGGCCTGTTCTTCCGCATTTCCACGACCGTGACGCTGGCCGGCGGCACCATGTTCCTGATGTGGCTCGGCGAGCAGATCA
>NZ_JAFATE010000735.1 GCF_019244115.1 Bradyrhizobium sp. | reverse complement strand
GGGAGGAGGGAAAGAGAGGATTACAATTGGCGAGCGCTGCCTGATCGGAGCCAACGCCGGCATCGGCATTTCACTGGGTGATGATTGTGTGGTCGAAGCAGGTTGTTATGTCACAGCAGGCGCCCGCTACGTTGTGATCGACAGGCTTCCACTACGGGCTGTGTGGCTTAAAGTGCTAACAGTTTTTCGGAACCGTGCCCGGCTGTTCGTTACCTTCGGCTGGGTCCTATTCCTGGTGTCAATCCCGATCTGTCTTGCCGTCAACGCGACTGGACCTGAACCAGAGCGCAGCCGTTATCGGTCGTGCTCGCATAACGCATTGGTCGGGGACTATTGGCTCAGCTACCACGCGCCGCTGACGGAAGGGGAGACGATAGATGGCAAGCTCTCAGCGTTGGTCGAGTCGTGGCGCCGCAAAGCAGGGGATGGTTGAAGTCAGCTGCTGGCCGACTACAACGAAAATCCAGGTCCGCTGCGATGATGGCGGCCAGGGTAACAGCAGACTCGTTAGGTCCAATGTGAGTTTTTGCAGCTCGTGACCCACTGCGAACGATCTACCACCAGATCATGCGCTCGCCATGAACCAAACGGATGCCGTCGATCTGGTGCTCGAACTCGCTAGGCCGCTCCGGCGGCCAACGTCATAAAAAATTCACGGAACGTGCCGCGACCCAAGCTCGTTCGTTTTTCAAAGCGAGAGGAAAAAGAGTCGTGGGCGAAAACGTCATCGCAGCAATCGTGCTTGCATCGCGGTCTGTCGGGACCGGCAAAGGGGGCACACGACAAAGTCCGGCTGAACTGAATTGGGTGTGAACAGATGCGCCCTTACGGATTCGCGACGATGGGAGATCTGCTGTCACGGCAGCGGCGCCCTATCCAAATTCCAGGCCATTTCCGGTGGGCCGCGCTGGCGGTCATCGGATGCGCCCTTCTCTTCACGGCTCGTCGATCCAAACAAAGATGCGATTGAACAGTTCGTGTACCAGAACTGGTCCGACCGCGCCATGTGTTTGCGACGAGCCGCGATGACGGCGGGTTGCGGCAATGCAGAACGCTTTACTCGCCGCGGCCATCTCGGCATCGATGATCCTGCTTACGCTCCTCGCGTTGTCTTCGTTTCATTGGATCTAGCCGACGTTTTTGAGTCGGCGCGAGCAACCCCGTTCCATGGGCAACCGCGAAACGCCGCCGCGGGTTCGACTGCGCCACAATGGCGAGGTGATTTGCCCGACGGTCAGTTTTTCAGAAATGCTGTCCAGCCCTCCGTCAAAAAATATTCTGCTTTACGAATGCTGTAAATCAGAAGTATGATGCGCGCGTCCCGCCTCGATGCAAGAGGGCGTATCGCGATCGTCACGACACGTGAGGCGGGGATGCGATGGACGTGTAGGTCTCGCCGGACGAGCGAGGCCGATGCGTACAGCAAAGGCGTGTGGTCCTGGCCTCCCGACGCTGAGGTCAAGCGAGCGAGATGATGATCTCGCGCGTGACGGGGGCAAAAAAGCCCGGTCTCCGGGGAGAGCGCGCTATAAGCTGTAAAGCCATCGCGCAGGGAAGGCCGGATTATCCGGCTGAACCTGTGGTTCCTTCCCCGTGCTTTTTGTCGCACGGGGGCCGCGGGTATCAGTCGATACCCGGCCTTCCCTGCGCCCTTGTCATGTCAGAGGGTGCGAATATGAAGCAAAACTCGGGCGCTACCATGCCGCGGGGATGTGGATGGCTGTCTATCGGTCATCCAGGATCTGTAGGGTGGGCAAGGCGCGCCAGCGCCGTGCCCACCGTCTTACAACGGCCGCACGATGGTGGGCACGCTTCGCTTTGCCCACCCTAAATTGTGCGCGGGGGTACTGCAATTTCACACCGACAGCAGGTGGCGGATCAGCGGCAGGAAAAAGATCGCGACATTGATGATCATGCCGAGATTCCAGAGGATCGACCGCAGCCGCGGGCGGTTGCCGACATAGGTCAGCACATAGGCGATCCGCACGATCAAGAACAGCACGGCAAGCTCGTTGATCAGATTCTGGGGCGCACCGCGAAATTCGGCGAGCAGCACCGCGAAGGCAAAGAACGGAAAGCTCTCGATGCCGTTTTGGTGCGCGCCCAGCGCGCGGGCGCGGATGGCGTCCTGATAGAAGGCGCCATCGCGCGGCCTGGAATTGTCATAGGCTCGGCCGCCGATCCATTTGATCGGCACGATCGTGACCAGATAGAGCATCACGCAAAGGAAAACGCACCATTCGGCGACCGTCATGACCCCTCCCGCATGCGGCGATGCCGTTACACTACCGAACCGGCGTTCGGCTTGACAAGATTGAGGCAACGCGCGAATCCACGGCCATCATGACCACCATTGTTTCGATTGCGAATGCGAACTCCCGGGCGGCGTCACGGTCGGAGCGCGTCGGCGTCCTCCTGGTCAACCTCGGCACACCGGATACCGCCGACGCCAAGGGCGTGCGCGCCTACTTAAAGGAATTCTTGTCCGATCCGCGCGTGATCGAGGACCAGGGACTGATCTGGCAGCTGATCCTCAATGGCATCATCCTGCGCAGCCGGCCCCGCACCAAGGCGCGGGACTACCGCAAGATCTGGAACGTCGAGAAGAATGAATCGCCGCTGAAAACCATCACCCGGGCGCAGGCCGAAAAGCTCGCGCGGGCGATCGCCGATCACGATCACGTCGAGGTCGGCTGGGCGATGCGCTACGGCAATCCCTCGATCCGCGTCGGCATCGATGCGCTGATGGCGCGGGGCTGCGACCGTCTGCTCGCCGTGCCGCTCTATCCGCAATATTCGGCGGCGACGTCGGCGACCGTCTGCGACGAGGTGTTTCGCGTGCTGGCGACCCTGCGAGCGCAGCCGACCTTGCGGGTGAGCCCGCCTTACTACGATGATCCGACCTATATCGATGCCGTGGCGGCGTCGATCGAGTCCCATCTTGCAACCCTGCGGTTCAAGCCCGACCTGATCGTGGCCTCCTTTCACGGCATGCCGCGGGACTATGTCGAGAAGGGCGATCCTTATGAAGGGCAGTGCGTCGCCACCGTGCAGGCCTTGCGCAAGCGCTTAGGGCTCGACGAGGGAAAGCTGCTGCTGACGTTCCAGTCGCGCTTCGGCAACGCCGAATGGCTGCAGCCCTACACCGACAAGACAATCGAACGGTTGGCTAGGGACGGCGTGCGCCGGCTCGCGGTCGCGATGCCCGGCTTTGCCGCCGATTGCCTGGAAACGCTGGAAGAGATCGCGCAGGAGAACGCCGAGATTTTTCGGCGCAATGGCGGCGAGGCATTTGCCGCCATTCCCTGCCTCAATGACAGCGAGGCCGGCATCGACGTCATCTGCCAGCTGGTCCTGAGGGAACTGCAGGGCTGGATTTGACGGCTTCATCAAGGCGGCTGTTCCGTCGGCTGACCGAGGCCATTTCGGCCTGTATTTGGCAACCGGGATCGCTCATAGAGGCGGCATCAAGAAGGCCGGTGTGAACCGGCTTCGCCGATGCGCCGACCAAGCAAGTGCCGGCAGGCACCGGACAAGTGCAACTGGCGACCGGTGTCCGCGCAGCAGGAGTAAAACGCGTATGAGTGGTTTTGACATTTTCGCCATCGCCGTGGTGCTGCTCGCCATCGTGACGCTGTTTGCCGGCGTCAAGACGGTGCCGCAGGGCTATGACTGGACCATCGAGCGGTTCGGAAAATACACCCGCACGCTGACGCCAGGGCTCAATCTGATCGTGCCGTATTTCGACCGCGTCGGGCGCCGGATCAACATGATGGAGCAGGTGATCAACATTCCCGAGCAGGAGGTGATCACCAAGGACAATGCCACCGTCACCGCGGATGGCGTCGCGTTCTTCCAGGTGTTCGATGCAGCGAGGGCGAGCTATGAGGTGGCCCACCTCGAAAACGCGATCACGGTCCTGACCATGACCAACATCCGTTCGGTGATGGGCTCGATGGATCTCGACCAGGTGCTGTCGCATCGCGACGAAATCAACGAGCGCCTTCTGCGCGTGGTCGACGCCGCGGTGTCGCCCTGGGGCGTCAAGGTCAACCGCATCGAGATCAAGGACATCGTGCCGCCGGCCGATCTCGTCGAAGCGATGGGCCGGCAGATGAAGGCCGAGCGCGTCAAGCGCGCCGACATTTTGCAGGCCGAGGGCCAGCGCCAGTCGGAAATCCTGCGCGCCGAGGGTGCCAAGCAGGGCCAGATCCTGCAGGCCGAGGGCCGCCGCGAGGCCGCCTTCCGCGACGCCGAGGCGCGCGAGCGCCTTGCCGAAGCCGAGGCCAAGGCGACGCAGATGGTGAGCGAGGCGATTGCCAAGGGCGACGTCGCGGCGCTGAACTATTTTATTGCCGACAAATATATCAAGGCGTTCGGACAGTTCGCGGACGGGTCGAACCAGAAGGTGATCATGCTGCCGGTGGAGGCGACCAGCCTTTTGGGCTCGCTGGCCGGCATCGGCGAGATCGCCAAGGCGACCTTCGGCGAGAGCGCGGCGTCCGCCGCTGCGGCTGCGCGACGCGCCTCGGTGCCGTCGGCCGGGTCGCCGCCGCCGGCCGGTTCGCCGACGCCAACGCAATCATGAGGGCTGCAAAGGGGTCGCCATGACCGAGATGTTTGCCACGCTGGGCACCTGGAACTGGCTGATTTTTGGCGTCATCCTGATGGCGCTGGAGCTGCTCGCGCCTGGTGTGTTCCTGTTCTGGCTCGGTCTTGCCGCGCTGCTTGTCGGGCTCATCTCCTTTGTCGTGCAGCCGTCATGGCAGGCCCAGATCCTGATGTTTGCGGCCTTTGTCACCGCGGCCGTGCCGCTCTGGCGCCGCCTGGCGCGCGCGGGCGAGGCGGCAAGCGCGGACAACCCTTTCCTCAACCGCCGTTCGCAGGCGCTGGTGGGGCGCGTCTTCACGCTGGAGAAGCCGATCGTCGACGGCGCCGGCACGGTGCGGATCGACGACACGGTCTGGCGCGTCGCCGGGCCCGATACGCCGGCCGGCACGCGGGTGCGCGTGGTCGAAGCCAAGGGCGCCAACCTGACGGTGGCTGCTGCGTAGCGAGGTCATCCGATGCGCGGCCGAAGGACGAAACAGCTACGCGACGCCGGCGCGCAAGAGGTCATGCATGTGCAGTACGCCGACCGGCTTGTTGGCGTCGGTCACGATCAGCGTCGTGATCTTTGCCGAATTGAGAATCTCGACCGCCTCCGACGCCAGCGAGTCGCGGCCGATCGTCCGCGGATTTTTCGTCATCACTTCATCGACCAGCAAGTTGACGAGGTCCGGGCGCATCTGGCGGCGCAAATCGCCGTCAGTGATGATGCCGGCAAGCTGGCCGCGGCCGTCGACGATCAGGACGCAGCCGAGCCCCTTTGCGGTCATCTCGACCAGCGCGTCCGACATGGTTGTGCCCAGCGGTTTCAGCGGCACCTGATCGCCCGAGCGCATCAGGTCGCTGGTGTGCTTGAGCATCGCCCCGAGCTTGCCGCCCGGATGGAAGTTGGCGAATTGCAACGCGGTAAAGCCGCGGCTTTCCAACAGTGCAATCGCGAGCGCATCGCCGATCGCGGCCTGCATCAGCGTCGAGGTGGTCGGCGCCAGATTGTGCGGACAGGCCTCGCGCGCTTTCGGCAGTTCCAGCACGATCCGCGCCGCCTGGCCGAGCGAGGAGGCGGCATTCGAGGTGATCGCGATCATCGGGATC
>NZ_JAFATE010000702.1 GCF_019244115.1 Bradyrhizobium sp. | reverse complement strand
TCGCAGCCGCCGAAACGGCTGTCGCAGAAATATTTTTACGACGCAGCCGGATCGGAGCTGTTCGAGGCGATCACGCGACTGCCGGAATATTATCCGACGCGCACCGAGCTCGGGATCCTGAAGGAGTGCGGCAGCGCGATCGCGGCGATCATCCCGCCGGGCGCAGCCCTCGTCGAATTCGGCGCCGGCGCAACCACGAAGGTGCGGCGCCTGCTCGAGAAGAGCGCGCTCGGCGCCTATGTGCCGGTCGACATTTCCGGGGACTTCATCCGCGGACAGGCCGACGCGCTGCGCCGGGATTTTCCGAAACTTGCGGTCTATCCGGTCGCCGCCGACTTTACCGCGCCATTCGAGCTGCCCGACGCGATCGCACCGCTGCCCAAGGTCGGGTTCTTTCCTGGGTCGACCATCGGCAATTTCGAGCCTCACGAGGCCTGCCGTTTCCTGCGCAGCGCCCGCGACATTCTAGGCGATGGCGCGCTGATGATCGTCGGCGTCGACCTCGAAAAGGACGAGCGCGTGCTCTATAACGCCTATAACGATGCGGCCGGCGTCACCGCGCGCTTCAATCTCAACGTCCTGGTTCGGATCAACCGCGAGCTCGGTGGCAATTTCGATGTCTCCGCGTTCACCCATCGCGCGATCTACAATCGCGAGCGCCACCGCATCGAGATGCACCTGATCGCCAAGAAATCCCAGGCGGTGCGCCTGCTCGGCACCAGCTTCTCGTTCCGCGCCGGCGAGACGATCCATACCGAGAACAGCTACAAATACAGCGTCGAGCGCTTCGCCGCGCTGGCCCGCGGCTCGGGGTGGCGGATCAAGGAGACCTGGACGGATCCAGCCAGGATGTTTTCGGTCCATGCGCTGGTCGCCGTGGATTGAGGTAAGACACCCGACAACTTGCAGATGCAGTTGGCTGGTTTCATGCTAACCTCGCTGCCCTTGGCGACGACCGCCGCTGACGAGATAACTGGCCGGTCCGCCAATGTCCGCTCGACCGGCCGACCGGCGGAGTTCATTCGACGTTCTGCAGGAAGCGACCCTTGTTCGACCCGGCGCGTCACGTGCATTTGCCCCTCGAGCCTTGGAACGCAGGCGAAGTCCGCACGGCCATCGCCGAAATCGTGTCCGATGCGATCGCGCACTTCGACCAGCAGTCATTCTGGCCGGCTCATCCGCAGGACGATGGCGTCGTCGATGGCAACAGCAGTGTGTATTTCGGCGCTGCCGGTGTCATATGGGCATTGGACTACCTCAAGCGCGGCGGGGCGTCTGAGCGGTCGATTGACCTCGAACCCGTGCTGCCTGGGTTGCTTGAGCGCACGCGCGCCGAGATGTCCGCGATGGGCGAATATGGCCTGCATGGTTCGTTGCTGTTCGGCAATCTCGGAACCGCGCTCGTGGCCATGCGCATTGCGCCGTCTGCCTCCCTTGCCGAAACCATCCATCGGCGCGCCGCAGGCAATGCGGGGCTTCCCGTCCGGGAATTGATGTGGGGAACTCCGGGATCGATGCTCGCCTGTATCGCGATGGCCGAGATCACCGCAGAAGACCGCTGGCGCCATCTGTTCTCAACTCAGGCCGCGCGCCTTCTCGATGAACTCACGGAGACCGAGCACGGTCCGCTATGGACCCAGGATCTCTATGGCCAGCGGCGCCAATATCTCGGCCCGGTGCATGGATATGCTGGAAACATGATCCCGCTGATGCGCGGCTGGGAGTGGCTTGCGGAAAGCCAGCGCGCGCGTGTCGCGGACGCCGTGCCGCGAACGCTCGCGGCCAATGCCGTACACTCCGAAATGGGTTGCACGTGGCGACCAGCCGTCGATGGACGAAACCTGCTCTGTCAACATTGCCACGGTGCCCCCGGCATGGTCACGACGTTCGCCGACGCACCATTTGCCTCGGGTGAACTCGAGCGATTGCTGATCGCGGGCGGGGAGTTGACCTGGGCCGCCGGACCGCTCGCCAAGGGCTCAAATCTTTGCCACGGCACGGGCGGCAACGGCTACGCGTTCCTCAAGCTCTATCGACGGACAAGGAATCCGATCTGGCTTGAACGCGCTCGCACCTTCGCGATGGCTGCTATCTCTCAATGTCGCAGCAAACGAAGCGAGGTCGGTCGCGGTCGCTATTCGCTGTGGACCGGCGACGTCGGTTTCGCCATTTATTTGTGGGATTGTGTGACGAGCCAACCGGCTTTCCCGACAGTCGACGTTTTCTGACAGCGTGCATTGGGGCCCTTCGACGCTCGCAGAAACAGCACGACGTCTGGGAAGAAGGAGCGGCTCGTGGGTCTGCTCAGAACCTCACTCGAGCTCGGCAGATTATTGTGCCTTCGCCCGCAGCGACACGGCTTCCCACACCGCGACGATGATCAGGATCGCGGTGGTCAGCAGTGACAGTACGAGGGGCGAGAGATCCGCGGCGACGTAGCCGAGCGCGAGCAGCGCGAAGATGCCGGCGCCGTGCGAGGGCTGCAGCCAACCTCGGATGTCGCGCTTGAACAGGATCGTTCCCAGGAGAAACAGCACCGGCCCGCCGATCGCGCATAACGCGGTCTTCAGGTCGGTGTGGCCGTCGGGGTGCTTCAGCACGACCTCGTCGGCGACGGCCGACAGGACAATGCCGGCGACGATCGGCATGTGGAGGTAGGTATAGGCGGAGCGCGCCAGTCGTCCCGATTGCGCCGATCTCGAAATCAGCTCGCTGCCGGCCTCGGCGCCCCGGTGAAAATAGATCCACCATGTCGCGATGCTGGTGACGAAGGCCGAGACGAAGGCCGCCATCGTGTGAGACGTCCAGACGAGATCCGCAAAGGTCGCGGCATTCACGACGATCGCCTCGCCGAGCGCGATGATGATGAAGCCGGCGCAGCGCTCCGCCATGTGGCCGCCCTCGACGTACCAGTCTTCGATCGAGGACGCGCCGTATCCCGGCGCCCAGAACCGCGCCACGGGCGAGACATATTCGATCGCAAGCGCGAGCCCCCACAGCCACAGCCGCGCCTCGCCTTCCGCGAGCCCCCCGAGAGTCCAGAAGACCGCGGAGAGCAACAGCCAGGACAGGATGCGGACTGCATTCCGGTGCACGCTGACACGGGATCGCGGGGTCGCGGCGAGCAGGAAGGCAGAGCGGCCAACCTGCATGGCCGCATAGGCGCTCGCGAACCACAGACCGCGCTCCTCGAACGCGGTCGGGATCGACATCGACAGGACGAGGCCGCCGAGCATCAGGAGAAACAGCAGGATGCGGACTGGCGTCAGCTCGGGATCGAGCCAGTTGGTCACCCAGGTGGTGTAGACCCACACCCACCACACCGCGAGGAACAACAGCGTCGTCTGCACCGCGCCTGATGGTGTGAAGCGGGCGAGCAGCAGATGCGATATCTGCGTCACCGCATAGACGAACACCAGATCGAAGAACAGCTCGGCGTAAGTGACGCGGCTGTGCTGGTTCGCCACCAGCACGCGATGCAGCGGGCCTCGCGGATTTTCCCCCTTCACGTCACGGCGCGCTCAAGCGTCGGGAACGCCGGTCTGCAGAGCCAGCGCGTGCAGCACG
>NZ_JAFATE010000316.1 GCF_019244115.1 Bradyrhizobium sp. | reverse complement strand
TGCAATTGCCTCCGTTCACATGCGAGGAAGAACCGCCGCCCTGAATCTCGGGTTGTCCCAGATGTTTCCAACAGTCAGTGGTGTTTTGAAACAATGGGCGTGGATCCACTCTCATTGTCAATGCGGCAGGCTCTAAACTTTATTTCCCTCATCCATTCATTCAATCACTCACAGGCCGCAGCGCTCGCCGCGCTGCGGGCGTGAACAGAAACCCGTGCCAGTCAGAATAAAACAACGAACTCCTATATTGTTGAAATTTCTGTAGAATTATAGGAATAGAGCACTTGACGTGTAGTCCGCAGGTCGGAGCGTGCTCAAGGCGGTCTTGCTCGGAGGCGTACCGGCTACTCGCACGTAATCACGATCCGAAACATGGTCGTCTGGCGAGGCCTGACAAGCCTCGATGACATCGCTATCGGCAATCTCAATCGGAACTGGCGACGATGTGGTTCATCGCCAAGCTGAGGAGTGTGCTTCTTCCGGAACGCGAGCTTGAGAAACTGTGCGGGACTGATCTCGGAGAAGGCGACACGGGAATGATCGTCGATACAGACGTGGACGAACTCCCAGCTGACGCCACGGCTGTTGCTCTGGCCGGTCCGATCTCCCGTGATGCGGTGGCCGATTGTATCGTGAAGCGCAGCGCATATTGAGAAAATTGCATGGCATATACAATGAAAGCGCTATGTCAGAGATGCGATAGCCAAACAACATCTCGCGACGACGGAGCTTATGGCGTCGTTGTATTCTCACCGACGCATCGCCGATCATCGGACCGCGAATCTCGGTCGCCATGGCCAGAGCCCTCAACGAAACGCAACTCGCGGGCCAAGCGGTTGATTTTCGGAGAAGCAATCCCGTTTTCGAAGGAAGTCTGCCGGGCTCTCTCCAGTGGTAGGCATGTCCGGCGCAGACGAGCCCGACCACGACGACGCCCAGCACGGACTGATACCGGTGGACGCGCCACGCTAGAAGCTGGAACCTGATCAGCGCGCTCGTATAGTGGGCGAGCTTTCCAGCCTGGGAGTGTTTGCCTTGGTATTAGTTGCGCCACGTCCGCAGCCGTCTTCAACCGGATCCTTCGTTTTGATGGCTGTGGCCGCTCTCTGTTACATCCCGTGGCTGCTCGCGCTCATTGCCGCGCCGCCGTGGGCGGAACCCGGCAGCGGCGGCGGCGAAACCCGCATTAGCGAAGCCTGGGGAATCCTTCTGGTGCTGCTGTTCGGCATCCCGTTGTGGCTTGCGCTCGGGGGATTGGTCATGGTCGCCTGGCGCAAGGGCTTTGCACCGCCCGGTTGGGGCGCCGCGTCGGCATTGCTCTATCCTCTCGCGGCAGTGGCGACTTTCGCCGCCGCCCGGACCTACCTGGTGTGGCCTGGGGGTTGGTCTATCCTAGTACCTGCGCTGCTTCCCCCGCTGCTGGCATTCTATGGACTCTGCTTGCGCGTGCCGACGCTCACTGGTGGACGAATGCGCTTGCTTCCGGGGCTGGCGCTGTGTGTCACGGGGCTTGTCGCACTCGCAGCAATTCCGTTCGCCTCGATCGATCCACTCGGATATCCCGTCCGCCTCGCCTCGGAGCAGCGGCGCTGGGACGCTGCGTTCGCACGACGGGATGCCAAATTGCAGGAAGCAGCGCTGCAATGGGAACAAGACATCCGCAGGCTTGGTCCCGAGTCGCCGCTTGCGGCGTGGCTTGACTATGTCAACGGCTCCGCCGGATCGGAGCTACTGCACCAACAGGCGCTCGAGGGTGCGCGAGCGGCCCGAAACCGCCAGGCGGATGCAGTCGCGCTCCTCGACAATGGCCAGATTCTCCGGCTTGCGGAACTGTCCCAATTCGCGCTCACCGTCACGCCGGCTCTCTGCATGGCCTACAACCAAGCCCTCAGTCGATTGGCAACGACCGACCAGCCCTTCGAGTCCGAGATCGGCAAGCAACTTGAACTGCAAGTGCCGAACGCCGAATTTCTACTTGCTGGCAGATGCGATCTCACTTCCGGTCTCGGCGCCGCGGAAAGGCGTCTCAGAAAGGTCGCGGCAGTCAACCCCGGCGACGAGCACTGGCTGCAACTGGCCGCGGCTCTCGATGCCTTGCTCCGTAGGCATGGGAAGACGAACTCGAACGCTGGCTGATGCCGTTCTTGGACCGGCTGGGTCATAAGACTCGGCGGCGGATGTGTCCTCTGTATGTTGCGGGATTGATCGGTCCCGGCGATCGCAAGAGCGTTCAGCCGATGGCGGAACGCCTTGCCACGGGCAACTACGATCAGTTGCACCATTTCATTGCGGACAGTGTCTGGGACGCGACGCCGCTGGAGACAGAGCTGCTCAACCAGGCGAACCGACTTGTCGGCGGCACGGACGCGGTGCTGGTTATTGATGACACTTCATCTCGACCCACATGCATGGTTGGTTCTCGTCGTTGGCTTGGTGGTTGCGTCCGTTTCAGCTTTCGTTGCAATCTGGGGACTAATGCGGTTGCTGGAGCGATTTTCCAGTTGGCCCTTCGTGGTCTACCGCTTTGGTCTTGGCGTGATCATTCTCGTGGGAGCCCTGTCGGGCTGGCTCTGAGAATCGGCTGCAACTTGAGCTGGGATCAGTTGTCATGCAGCCAACGACATAAAGGAAGGGAAGGGAAGGCACGGCGGATAGTGGTGGAACGACCGAATAGCCCGCCGAGCTGATGCGGGCCGGCGCTTCACCTGCGCGATAGCATCCTCCAGAGCTTTGGGCGGCTACGGCATTGGCTATATCGTCTGGGCCACGCTCGGACGGGACCTGGTCGAGATGTACGAGCAGGCCAACAATTTTCACCGCTATGAGAGCCTGGTCGAACACTTGGCACTGTGGATATCATAGGGAAGAGCTTCACACCGATGCCCTACAAGTTCATTGCGATTGTGGCTGGCGTCGCGACGATTAACCTTCTGACCTTCACGATCGCGCCCGTGATCGGACAGAGCTGGCGCCCAGCTACTTCTTCGAAGACTTGATTCCCTGGATGTTTGCGAGGCCATCACTTGGCAACCACCCTGAGTGAAGTCAGATCTCTGATGACAGAGGAGCGCGATGTTTGGATCGCGCGGCGCGTGGATGTGGGACGAACGAAGGCGCTGCAGCGGCCGCTGCCTGTTGACCCCCTCCAAGACCGTGCTGCGCGGCGAGGAAGGACGATAAGGCAGCTCTACCTGATGTCCGCCGGACCACGGCAAGTGTGGGTTTGCGGATCGCGGATGCGCCCCCTTCCGCAGCCACCAACTAGATCGCGTGCAGAAAAGTCGGGGACCGAAATGCTTGGTATGCGAACCGCTACGCCAGCGGTTACTACGCTTGGGAATGCTGGCTTGGTCTGAAATGACCCCGCAGCTTGACTACGCAAGCACATCACCGCTGTGCAGGCCACAATCAACGCCAAAAGCCTGATGCGGCACATTGGTGTTCCCGCAGAGAAAATTCTCAAGCACCGCGTTTACTCTAAAACCGATTCGCGTACAACAAATAAGGACCTAGCGCTCCGGGTGAGTTAGAGCTTCGGGTGCAGCAAAGCCGGATTTCCCGAATGACCCCAGTGGCCGCCTGCGCTGACCAAGCGACCGAATGTGCTGCCATTGCTGCACCGCACCGTCCGAAAGTGTGCAGATTTTTTTTGGATGCCGGCAAATGACGGGGCGTGCGGCACGCTGAGCTGACCGGCGTCCAAAAACCCGTCGGCCGTAACCATTACAGCGAGCCCCCGCCTCTGGGGAAGCTCTATATTCGCGGGAATTGCGCAGATTCAGAAGCCGCACTCTCTATACTGTTTTCTGACGAGACGTAACCGCGAGCCCATGTCAATGAAGTCCACATCAAGGCATTGGTTTCCTCGCCGGTATTCCGACGGGCGACCCTCGCATTGCAGATATTCGAGGTATTCGCCAGCGCTTCTCGTGCGGAGAATAAGTGGCAAACTCATGCTGCGCGCTAGGCGGTCCCTTGCAGATTCCGGCGATGTATTCTCGGACTTCAAAGGGCAAAGTGCTTATATGATCAGGGTTCCAAGGGTGATCCTTGCCTCCGGCACTGCTCTTGGAAACCGCCGGGAGTTCACTGCAAAGCAGAAGGCAAACAGCGAACAACAAGGTTCGGACTGTCATTCGACCCTCCCAATTAGGGGACCAGTCACGCCTATATTCTATCAGATCTCCTAGGTCCGGGCGACGGCAGCAATTGGCCCGCACCGACCCAACATCAAATCTGTCCTGCGTCGGCTGTCAGGGGTAGACCGCAAAGACGCGAGAGACTCGGCTAACATGAGAAGTCAGCTTGGATGGCGAACGGATTTAGTCGGAAAACTCGAGCCCTTCTGGTCAGGGCTGTAATGTTCGCACAAACGCGCGCGTCATCGGATTGACGGGGCCCGCCACGGCGCGATCGGACGCGTTTGCGTTACTACTTGGCGCCGGAAAAGCATATCCGAGAATGGCCTTGATGACCCAGCGGTCGGAGACGGGCGTTAGTCCATAGCCGACGCCAAAATTCACATCCACGACGCCAATCTTGAAGTCAGTGACCGCGAACAGGGTATGCTCCTGTTCCGGAAACGCTTTGAAATCTCCGATCTTGCCCCAATCGGAATAATATTCGAAGCCTGCATACAGATCCTGGCCGAATTTGCGTGCGACCCGCGCGGCAGGCGCGAAATGCGTTTCGCCAAACCGTCCGAACCCGACGTCTACAATCGGATTGACGATGAATTCGTACTCGGCGCTACGCATGCCGATGATCGGACGGATTTCCATGGCGAAGCGGGTCCGCGCAAAAGGCGGCGTCTGACTTGAGAACTCGAAATTGACGCCGTAGAAAAAGTCGCGCTGCTCCACATGGGGCGACACGAACAGCGTCCGCAGCTTGACCGCATCGGAATAAAACCTCTCGCTCTGAATTCCGAACGGAGATACAGGCCGACCTCCCACCAGTCGGTTACGCCATAGGCGAACTCCGGCGTGCCGTTGATCGCGCCGTTGGAGATGAGTCCGCCGGGAAACGGCGGGTCCTTCACCCCGAGCGGCGTATAGTTGAGATGCTGCTGAATGGTGAACTGGCCGACCGCGGCAATCATGGCATTGTAGACCTGAATCTCGTCGGTGGCCCTTGCCAACTGAATCGAGCTTAAGACCATCGTCACGGCTAAGATAATTTGTCGTGCCGGGATTCATACACACATCTCGTTTTCCGCTGTGGTTCCAAGAACTCGCGTCTCTTGTCATCAGCTCGCAATACCCATCGACCGCAAATTCGGCCACGAAGCACGATGCTGCCAACTTAGCAATAGGTTTCCCTGGGCTGAGGCCCGCACGAACAGCGCTCGTTAAGAGCCATTCTCATCGCAAGGACTCACTACTCTGAGCCGAACAACTGCAACGAACCGGCACGCGCGCCGTAACGTCGGGTGCCTGGGGCATACCGGACACAAGTCGTGCCGGCTCTGCATCGCGGCTGCCGCAGCCATGCAGTCCGTCGGCGCACCGCGAAGACGCGAACGACGCGAGGCGGGAGGAAAAGATACAGCACCCCGCTCAGCAGGCCGATCATCCGGTCCGACCAGTAGCTATACGTCGCAGGACATGACGAGCGGTTCTCGTGGACCAGCCAGGTCGCCCCTTTCGCTGGCCCCTAGGTCGATTAGGCCGTGCTCGCGTTGCTCGCTCAAGAGTGCTTACTCTGGCGCTTGTCGCCGTCCTCGATCCGATGGCGGTGGCGCTCCCGCTCGCCGCAGGCACACACATACGACGCGTGGGAGCTCACCCTGACCATTTGCACGCATGGCGTATGAGCAAGACGGTGGCCCACCGCTCCGCCGAGAGGATTAGGGCGTCGAACCATCGAATCGTTCCAGAGATCGCTTTATCGGCTCGTGCGCGGGCACGAAGGTGCTTGCCAAAGAGCGTGCGGACTCTCGCGAATGGGATGAGCCTTCTGCTAATTGGGCGACGTTGCGCCCGCGGTCGAAAATAGTCCAAAAGAAGAGTTGAGAGGTGCCCGATCGCACCCGACCCGGACCCGTTGCCCCCGCCGCGGTGGTGGCATCTGCCAGGGGATCACCTTGACCTCGGTCGTTTCGAACTGCGGCTTACCAGGCGCAGTCACCAGCAGGGTCGCCTTCATGGTGTGATGAAACAGCGGCCCTATGGGCAGCTCTTCGGAGTGGAGGACCTCAACCTGACAGGAGCGCGCCTTGCGATGGCCCGTTTGCGCGGCAGCGGCGGGGACCGTGACGATCAGCAGGATGGTTATGGCCACGGCTGTGCGCATCATGGGTCCACGCGGTTTAGGCCAGGGAGGAACGACCTGCTTGCCGATCAGCAGTCCGCATCATCGCGCGCCGTCAGCGCTAATCCTCGGTCAGTTTAGCTCAAATGATCAGCAATCGTAGCGGTTGAGTTGCGTTTCACGCGCATTGCACAGCAGCAAACCGCGTGGCCCAGTAGTGGCGAAGCCTTGCTCTGGGGGACGAGCGTAGCTATCATTTGGTCTGCGTCGATGAGGCGCAGTTTACCCGGGTGGCTTGGCTGTGACTACGGCGAAGACAACAGCTCCTGGTGAGAGAATGTCCAAGAGCGTTTGGCTCGGGGGCTTGGCGTTTCGGACGGTCTTTATAGCCATTCTCATCGCTATCACCGCGCGCGTATCGAGCCCCGAGCTCGAACACATCTGGTCTCTTTGGGAGACACCGAGCGACCTGGTCCGGGTCGCGCTGGGGGCCGTCGTCTGCGGCTGGCTGTTCGTGCACGTGTTCATCCTGCCGAAGGATGCTGACGGCTATCGAACCTGGCTCTACCTCGGATTAATTATCCTGCCGATGGCAGCCCTTTGCGCCGTGGTAATTTGGTAAGCGATAGGAGTGCCAGGAGCTGCCACTTCAGTTTTGCAGCTAGTCCGGGGCAGCCGCCGTGGTGGCCTCGCCCATGGCGCACTCGCGCCAAACCGGGGTCATGCATGTGGTCGGCCAGCCGCCCCCTAGCGCCATGAATAGCGCCGCCGTATCGGCGAGCCGGTTGGCTTCGGTCTGCACCCGAATCACCGACGCCGTCAGGTAGGTCTGCTGGGCATTGAGCACCGCCAGCTGGTTGACCTGCCCTTCGTTCAATTGCTTTTCGACGATATCGAGGCTGGCTTTGGCGGTCTCCTCTGCATGCAGCGCCGCCCTCATCGCGTGCGCATCGGCCTGCAGCCCGCGCAGCGCGTCGGCAACATTCTGGAAGGCAGTAATGACTGTCGCGCGATACTGCGCCTCCGCCTGGTCGAGCGCTGCCTCGGCCGCTCTTTGCTTGTTGTAGAGGGTGAAGCCGTCGAAAATCGGCGCGGTCGCGGCCGCCGCGACCGTATAGAAGCCGGTTCCTGGCGCAAAGCTCTGGGCAAAGTTGTAGCCGCTCGTTCCTCCATTGGCTGAAAGCAGGAAGTTCGGCAGCCGCGCGGCGATCGCGACACCCACCAAGGCGCTAGCGGAGTGCATGACGGCCTCCGCAGCTCGCACGTCCGGACGCTGGTCCACAAGCTTGCTCGGCACGCTGACTGGCAGGTTGGCCGGCAGCTTCAAATGAGCAAGGTCGAATTTCTGCATGATCTCGTCGGCGGACAATCGTCCGGCCAGGGCGGTCAGGAGATCTCGCTGCTGGGCGAGCTGCTTCTGCAGCGGCGGCAGCAACTGCTCCGCTGCCGCGAGCCCAGCTTCCTGCGCCAGCACGTCGGCCTGCGCGACCTGACCGGCTTCGTGCTGACGATTGAGAATGCCGAGCAGGCGGCGCTCGATCGCGATGATGCGCTCGGTTGCGGCGATCTGACCACGGAACGAAGCTTCCTGAATAGCAGCGGTCACGACGTTGCTGGTTAGCGTGAGATAGGCGGCCTCGAGCTGAAACAGTTGCTGCTCGGTAA
>NZ_JAFATE010000299.1 GCF_019244115.1 Bradyrhizobium sp. | reverse complement strand
CGGCGATTGCGCCGCGCGCTATGGCGGCGAGGAATTCGCCGTGCTGCTGCCGGGCCAGGCGGCCGCGGACGCCATGCGGGTCGCCGAGACGATCCGCCTGAAGGTGCAGGAATGGTCCGACGGCGCGGAACGCGCCACCGTCAGCATCGGCGTCGCCAGCGTGACGCCGGTCGCGCCGATGGACTGGCCGGGCCTCGTGAGCTCGGCGGACAAGGCGCTCTACGCGGCGAAGGCCGCGGGCCGCAACCGCTGCATCGCCGCCACGGTGCCGCCGCTGTCGCTGGTTGCTTAGTCAATTGCCCGTTGACAATGTCATTCCGGGGCGCCTCGAAGAGGCGAACCCGGAATCTCGAGATTCCGGGTCTGGTCCACCGAAGTCGGCTGTTGCCGACTTCGATGGACCATCCCGGAATGACAGCAAGAGCGCAACGCGCTCTTGCTGTCAGCTCTCCAGATATTCCCGCATGTCTGCGCGCAGGCCGTCGCGTAAATCGGCGCGCGCGAGCCCGAAGGCGATGTTGGCGCGCAGGAAGCCGGCCTTCGAGCCGCAATCATGCCGCTCGCCCTCGAACTCGACGCCGTAGAAGCGTTGCGTCCCGGCGAGCCCGATCATCGCGTCGGTGAGCTGGATCTCGCCGCCGGCGCCGCGCTCCTGCCGCTCCAAAATGCCGAAGATCTCGGGTTGCAGGATGTAGCGGCCGGTGATCGAAAAGTTCGACGGCGCGGTGCCCTGCGGCGGCTTCTCGACCATGCCGTCGACCTCGAACATCTTGCCCTCGCGGGGGCCGACGCCGCAGATGCCGTATTGATGGGTCTGGTGCGCCGGCACCTCCTGCACGGCGAGAACATTCGACTTCTCCGGCAGCTTTTCCGCCGCCGCGATCATCTGGGCAAGACATCCCGGCGTGTGCAGCACCAGCTCGTCCGGCAGCACCACCGCGAACGGCTCGTTGCCGACGATGTCGCGCGCGCACCACACCGCGTGGCCAAGGCCGAGCGGAGCCTGCTGGCGGGTGAAACTCATCGCCCCCGCCTCCGGCTGATCGCGCGCGAGTATCTCCTGCTCGGCCTTCTTGCCACGTGCGGCCAGCGTCGCATCGAGCTCATACATGCGGTCGAAATGGTCCTCGATGACGCCCTTGTTGCGGCCGGTGACGAAAACGAAATGCTCGATGCCGGCCTCCTTGGCCTCGTCGACCACATACTGGATCAGCGGCTTGTCGACGATGGTCAGCATTTCCTTCGGCATGGCCTTGGTGGCCGGGAGGACACGGGTGCCGAGGCCGGCGACGGGAAAAACGGCTTTGCGGATTTTCATGCGGATCGGGATGCCTTTTAGGAGAAGGTCATATGAATGCACAGGGTTTGCCGCCGGCAAGCCTGTGCTGTCAAATGCCTGACGTCCAGACTACGATTTTTATTAAACTCTTGGTAACCGCGAACAGGCCTCCTGAAAGCCAGATTTGAAGGGCAGCGGGAAAGACATGGCGCGGCAGCAGATGGAACTTGGAGCGACCTTGCGGAGTAGCGTGATCGCGATCGCATTGGCCTTGACGCTCGGCGGCGAGGCCTATGCACAATCGTCAGGCAACGGCCTCTCGAACTTTTTCGGCCTGTTCTCAGGCGCCAAATCCGACGCGCCGGCAGAGCCACCGCAAGGCGCGCCCGGCAATACCAGCTCGGTGCAATGGAGCGGCGAGGATGGGGCATCCGGTCATCCGCTGATGACCGCGGCTGCGATCCGCGAGGCGGCGGGGAATTTCGACAACTGTGTCGCGGCGATGTGGCCAGATGCCGCACGGCGCAACATCACGCAGGACAATTTTCAGCGCTTCACCGCCGGGCTGACGCCCGACCTGCGCATCATGGACCTGCTCGACGCGCAGCCCGAATTCACCAAATCGATCTGGGACTATCTCGACATCCTGGTGAACGACAACCGCCTCGCCAAGGGCAAGGAGATTCTGGCCACCTACAGGCGCGAGTTCGACGCCACCGAAAAAGCCTATGGGGTCGACCGCTTCATCATCGCGGCGATCTGGGGCATCGAGAGCAATTATTCGACCCAGATCGGCGATCGCAGCGTGCTGCAATCGACCGCGACATTGGCCTGCATCGGCCGCCGCCAGGCCTATTTCCGCGATGAATTCCTCTCGGCGCTGGAGATCCTCAATCGCGGCGACCTGCAAGTGGAACAGATGCACGGCTCCTGGGCCGGCGCGTTCGGTCCGACCCAGTTCATGCCGACCGCCTTCAAACGCTACGCCGTCGATGCCAATGGCGACGGCCGACGCAACGTCGTCGACGATCCGGCCGACCTGATCGCGTCGACCGCCAACAACCTCAAGAAGGACGGCTGGCAGACCGGCCAGAGCTGGGGCTATGAGGTCATTGTCCCGCAGAACTTCAACTACATGCTGGCCGACCGCGCCAAGCTGATGACGCTGTCGCAATGGGACAATCTCGGCGTCCGGCGGCCGAACGGCCAGCCCTATCCGCACCCGGCCGACAAGGCCTATCTGCTGGCGCCGGCCGGCGCCGCGGGACCCGGTTTTCTGATGCTGCAGAATTTCCGGGTGATCATGAAATACAACCCCGCCGAAGCCTATGCGCTCGCGATCGGCCATTTCGCCGACCGGCTCAGGGGCGGACAACCCTTCGTGCAGGCCTGGCCGCGTCAGGAGCGGGAACTGTCGCGGACCGAGCGGCTCGAATTGCAGCAGCTTCTCGCCGACCGCGGCTTCTACCGCGGCACGCCGGACGGCCAGTTCGGCGGGCAGACCCGGGACGCGCTGCGCAGTTTTCAGGCCTCGATCGGGGTTCCTGCCGACGGGTTTGCTACCGCCGAGATGCTGGACCGGCTGCGGGCACGCTAAGTTTCAATCCGAGCGATATTTTTCCGCCGGAGTTCGAGGGCAGAACCCGTTTGGCGGCTTCCTCCACAACATGGTTACTCCGTCCGTGACGCGGCGGATCAAGAATGTCTAGCGTTATGAGCCACTTACATTGGACGCCGTCGAGCGGACCCTGGCGAGGGGACGCCGGGCTTTGTAATCGGCTCCAGGCACGCCCGCTTGCGGCCCGATTCTGCTATTATATGTTGTCGTCACAAAGCCATCTTTTCGCAACCGAGCCGCATGTCAAAGCCAAGATCGTTCCTCAAGGTGCTGACTGAACCCGGTCCGCTGGTCGCATTGGCGGTCGCCATCGCGCTGCTGGTGGGCATCGCGGGGCCGGCTTCGGCGCAGTTCTTCAATTTTGGCGGCCCGCCGCAGCAGCAGCGGCCCTCGCGCGGTTTTGGCTGGTTCGGCAGCGACTTCTTCCAGCCGTTCCAGCCACAGGCCCCCAAGCGCGTGCAGCAGGACTTTTCTCACGCGCCGGCCCCGCCGAAGCGCGACACGGTCGCGGAGCGCAACGTGCTCGTGCTCGGCGACGCCATGGCTGACTGGCTCGCCTATGGTCTTGAGGACGCCTACGCCGAGCAGCCCGATATGGGCGTGATCCGCAAGCACAAGACGGTGTCCGGCCTGATCAGATATCAGCCCAAGGGCGATCCCGCGGACTGGGCGGCCGCGGCCAAGGGGATTCTTGCCACCGAGAAGCCGGACATCATCGTGGTGATGCTCGGGCTCAATGACCGCGTGGCGATTCGCGAGCCGGCACCGGACAAGACCGACAAGCCGGGCGAGAAGAAGACAGACAAGAAGGACGCCAAGGCCAAGCCGGACGCGATCAAGCCGGATGCCGGCAAGCCTGCGGATGGCAAGACCAAGCCGGATGGCACCGCTGATGATGCGGCCAAGGCCAGTGACAAGGCCGCTGACAAGCCGAATGACAAGGCCGACGACAAGGGCGCCGACGCCGAACAGGACGATGCGGACAGCGACGCGCCGCAAGCCGCGCCGGAAAGGGCCGCGCGCTCGCCGAACGGGCTCTATGAGTTCCGCGATGAGCGCTGGATCGAGCTCTACAGCAAGAAGATCGAGGAGATGATCGCGGTCCTGAAGTCGAAGGGCGTGCCGGTGATCTGGGTCGGTCTGCCTGCGATCCGCGGCCAGAAGGGCACATCCGACATGCTGTTCCTGGATTCGCTGTACCGTGACGCCGCCGGCAAGGCCGGCATCACCTATGTCGACGTCTGGGACGGCTTTGTCGACGAGTCCGGGCGCTTCCTGCAGAGGGGCCCTGACTTCGAAGGCCAGCCGCGCAAATTGCGCGCCGACGACGGCGTCTATTTTACCCAGGCCGGCGCGCGCAAGCTCGCGCATTACGTCGAGCGCGAGATCGGCCGGCTGCTGGCCACGCGCACATCGCCGGTCGCGCTGCCGAGCGAACCCGCGACACCCGACGCCAATGCGGTTCCGGGCCAGCCCGCGCCTCGCCCGCTGGCGGGGCCGATCCTGCCGCTGGTGGCGTCCTCGGTCAGTGCCGACCAGTTGCTCGGCGGTCCCGGCACACGCCCGGCAGCTGTCGACGCGCTCGCCGCACGCACCCTGGTGAAGGGCGAGGCGCTGTCGCCGCCCGCCGGCCGCGCGGACGATTTCGCCTGGCCTCGCCGCGAGATCGGCAGCGAACTGGCCAAGGAACCGGCGAAGGGCGATACCCCGGTCGCCTCGACCGCACCGACGGACGGAGCGACCCCGGCAGCCGCCGCAGCGGTCCCGAAGCAGGTGAAGAGACCGCCTGCCGCGGCTCCCGCGCAGGCTGCAGCGCCACCGCCGCCGAGAAGTTTCTTCGGTGCTGGCTCCGGCCCCCGTCAGCCGGCGCCGCCGCGTGCAAATCCCCCCGGCGTGTTGCGGCCGCCGGGTGTCGTCGGGCGCGCGGCCGCCGCGCCGCCGGGCGACTTTTCCCGTCTGTGGTAACTACAGCACGAGCCCGCCGTCGACCACGATGGTCTGGCCGACGATGTAGGAGGCAAGCGGCGAGGCCAGGAACAGCGCCGCGCCGGCCATCTCGGCCGGTGTCCCCAGCCGCTGCAGCGGAATCCGCGCCAGCGCATCCTCGAGCCGCTTTGGATTTGCCGTCGTGACCTTGGTCATCTTGGTGTCGACGAGGCCCGGCGCGATGCCGTTGACGCGGATACCCTGCTCCGCCCAGGCCTGCCCGAGCGTTCGCGTGAGCCCGAGCGCGCCGGTCTTCGAGGCATTATAGGCCGGATTGCCCCTGGTCGCATGAAAGGCCGCGGTCGACGACACGATGATGAGCGATCCCTTCGCTGCGCGCAGCATCGGATGAAATTTTTGCGCGCAGGCCATCAGGCTCATCAAATTGACCTCGATCACCTTCCGGAATCCCTCCATCTCGAACTCGCCGCGCCGATAGATCACCGCGCCTTGCGCCAGCACCAGCACGTCGAGCGCGTGGAATGCAGGGTTGAACTCCTCGATCGCCTTGCCGTCGCTGACGTCGAGCCTGACGTAGTCCAGTCCGTCCAGATCCGAGCCTTCGTCCGGGGAATAATCTGCCGCGCGTTCGCGCGTGCCGCAGACCGCAACGCGCGCGCCCTTCGCGCGAAAAGCCCGGGCGATGCCGTTGCCGATGCCACTGGAGCCGCCAATGACGAGCACCTGCCGGCCACTGAAGTCGAGTTCGTTCATGGCGCACCCTTCCATATCTTGACTTGGTTTGACCTCTCAGCGGATCGATGCCAGCCTCGGCAGCCTTGTCAATTGCCGACCCTTTCCGTTCGCGAGCCCCAGCGATGTCAGATTTCAAACAGCTTAGCCGGTCGGTGCAAGGACTGATCGTGCTCGTCACCGGCGCTGCCAGCGGCATGGGGCGCGCCACCGCGCACGTCTTCGCCGCCGAAGGCGCGCATGTCGTGGTGACTGACTACGATGCCGTCGGAGCGCGAAAAGTCGCCGAAGAGATCGCCGCCGACGGGGGAACGGCAAAGCATTGGCCGCTCGACGTGGCCGACCCGGAATTCATCAACATGGCCGTCAAGGACATTGCCGAGCATTTTGGCGGGCTCGACATCCTCATCAACAATGCCGGCATCTCGGTGCGCGCCGCGATCGACGATCCCGCCTACGATGAAACCTGGACCAGGGCGCTGGCCGTGCTGCTGTCGGCGCATCAGCGCATCATCCGCGCCGCCCTGCCCTATCTGCGCCGATCCAAATGCCCGCGGATCGTCAACATTGCTTCGACAGAGGCACTCGGTGCGACCGCACTTCACAGCGCCTATTCCGCCGCCAAGGCCGGCGTCACCGGATTGACGCGATCGCTGGCCGTGGAACTCGGCCGTGATGGTATCACCGTGAACTGCATCTGCCCGGGCCCGATCGCGACGGCGATGACCGCAGGCATTTTGGACGAGCACAAGCAGGTCTACGCCAGACGCCGCACCGCGCTCGGCCGCTATGGCGACCCGGAAGAAGTCGCGCATATGACACTGAGCCTGTGCCTCCCGGCGGCGTCGTTTCTCACCGGCGCGGTCATCCCCGTCGATGGCGGGTTGATGGCGCGCAATGCGTGACTGGGTTGCGGGACGGACGCGTTGACACCGATCGCTCGGCGGATACCCTTTCGCGCAAATCAAACCGAACACCGCATCTTGCGATGCAGGAGGGAACGCCATGACCCTGTCAGTCCGACAGATCGGCCCATGCTTTGTCGGCGAGGTCAGCGGCGTCGACCTGCGCAAGCCGCTGAGCAGGCAGGAGGCCACCGAGATCGAGGCGGCGATGGATCACTACGCCGTGCTCGTGTTCCACGACCAGGACATCACCGACGAGCAGCAGATGGCGTTTGCGCTCAATTTCGGCGAGCGCGAAAACCCGCGCGGCGGCAACATCACTAAAACGGAGGATTTTCGCCTCGACTCCGGCCTCAATGACGTCTCCAATCTTGGCAAGGATGGCAGGCCGCTGGCGCGCGACAGCCGCGCCCATCTGTTCAATCTCGGCAATTGCCTGTGGCATTCCGACAGTTCGTTCCGCGCCATTCCGGCAAAGTTCTCGCTGCTGTCGGCGCGGGTGGTGAATCCGAACGGCGGCAACACCGAATTCGCGGACATGCGCGCCGCCTATGACGCGCTCGACGACGAGACCAAGACCGAAATCGAAGACCTGATCTGCGAACATTCGCTGATGTATTCGCGCGGCTCGCTCGGCTTCCTCGACTACAGCGAGGAGGAGAAGCAGATGTTCAAGCCGGTGCGGCAGCGCCTGGTGCGCACGCACCCCCGCCATGGCCGCAAATCGCTCTTTCTGTCCTCGCATGCCGGCGCCATCATCGGCATGAGCATGCCGGAAGCGCGGGTCTTGCTGCGCGATCTGACCGAGCACGCGACCCAGCCGTCATTCGTCCATGTGCACAAATGGAAGCTGCACGACCTCGTGATGTGGGACAACCGCCAGACCATGCACCGGGTGCGCCGCTACGATCAGTCGCAGCCGCGCGACATGCGCCGCGCCACCGTCGCCGGCACCGAGCCGACGGTGACGCAGCAGGCGGCGGAGTAGCACGGATGCTGTCATCGCCCGGCTCGACCGGGCGATCCAGTACGCCGCAGCCTATCGGCTCAAGCACTGCCGTCTCTGGAATACTGGATGCCCGCTTTCGCGGGCATGACCAGCTAAAGTCTAGTCATCGCGCCCGCGCGGGGACGTCATTATTTGGATTTTGCCTGGATGCAGCTACGCGTGCCCGGCGGCGTTTGACAGCATGCCCGGATCGATGCCGATCTTGCGCA
>NZ_JAFATE010000510.1 GCF_019244115.1 Bradyrhizobium sp. | reverse complement strand
GCAGGCGGGTCGAGGCCATGCGGGCCGGGATCAGCACGAGGTTGCGGGTTTCGGCCATGGGCTTCAGGGTCCGGGTCGAGAAGGCCGCCGGCGCGGCGGAAATGGTGGGGACGGGAGCAGATTTGGGCCGCTTATACGGGTTGCCAGAGCAGGGGCAAACCGATATCTGAACCGTGCTTGGGGGTGCGGTGCGAAAAGTCCGATTCCCCAAACTTTTCCCGCGCGGCCGCTCGTCCGGCCTTCCAGTCGACATTCCCGTAAGGCCCTGGAGCCTGAGCTAAAATGGACTCCTTCGAACTCAACAAGATACTCGGCGCGGTCCTGGCGAGCTGCCTGATCCTGCTGGTGATGAACTTCACCGCCCAGGCCCTGTTCGCTGCGAAGGCACCGGAAAAGCCGGGTTTTGCGATCGCTGCGAAGGAGGCCACCGAAGGCGGCGGCAAGGAGGCGGCGCCGGCGAAGTCGGAGCCGATCGAGAAGCTTCTGCAGACAGCGTCCGTCGAAAAGGGTGAGGCTGCGGCGAAGAAGTGCCAAGCCTGCCATACCTTCGAGAAGGGTGGTCCCAACCGCGTCGGTCCGAACCTCTATGGCATCGTGGGCGACAAGAAGGGCGAGGGTCGGGGCGGCTTCAACTTCTCGGCGGCCATGAAGGGCAAGGGCGGCGATTGGACCGTCGACGATCTCAACCAGTTCATCGCCAATCCGAAGGGCTACGTCCCGGGCACGGCGATGGGCTTTGCCGGTATTCCGAAGGACAGCGAGCGCGCAGACGTGATCGCCTATCTCAATTCGCTCTCCGATCATCCGGCGCCCCTGCCCACCGCGGCGAAGTGATGTTTTGCCTTCATGGAATTGTGAACGGCCGGGTCTCCCCTGGCCGTTTTCGTTTTGGCGCGTAGCGTTTTCGAGCGGGTACCTGTTCGCGTGAAGCAAACGGGCCGAACTGAAGAAGGCAGAGCCCCACAGATCGGAACGCGGGTCTCGCGGCTTTGTTATCGGGACGTTTCGCCGCACAGAAACCCCTTTCAGGGGGTTATCATGAGGAAAAAGCAACGTTATCGGTCGAACCCTTGCCGTATAATAGCTCTCCAATAGCGCTGCTTGCTTCAAGAGGACGCTTCGATTTGGCCATTAGCAGACGACACCTCCTGCAGGGTGGCGCGTTCGTCGCGCTCACACCGGCGCTTGGAACCGCAGCCTGTTTCCCGACCGCAACGCCAGCCTATGCGGAAGGCTCCTCCGAGCCGGTCTGGCGCCATGCGCTGGCGTCACTCGGCGACATCAAATATCCGGCCGGCTTCAAACGCTTCGGCTACGTCAATCCGGATGCCCCGAAGGGCGGCGTGGTGCGGATGTTCGAACTGGGGACGTTCGACAATTTCAACATCGTCATCAACGGTGTGAAGGGCTCACTCGCTAATGGCGTCACGATGGTTCTCGAGACGCTGACGACGCGGTCACTGGACGAACCATTGACAGCCTATGGGCAGCTTGCGGAGGCGGCCGCCTACCCGGATGACTTTTCCTACGCCATCTATCGCTTGCGCGCGGAGGCGCGCTGGCACGACGGCAAGCCGGTGACACCGGATGATATCGTCTTCTCGTTCGACGCATTGAAGAAGAACAGCCCGATGTACAGCGCGTATTACCGGCACATCGTCAAGTGCGAGCCGGTCGGTGAGCGCGATGTGAAGTTCACGTTCGACATGCCTGGAAATCGTGAGCTCCCGGCCATCGCCGGCGAATTTCCCGTGCTGTCCAAGCACTGGTGGGAAGGAACCGACGCGCAGGGACGCAAGCGCGACGTCACGGCGACGACGCTCGAAATTCCATTGGGCTCCGGGCCCTACCGCATCAAGGAGTTCGTCGCGAGCCGGTCGGTCGTGCTGGAACGCGTGAAAGACTACTGGGGCAAGGATCTCGCGGTATCGGTCGGGCAGAACAATTTCGACCAGATCCGATTCGAGTTCTTTCGCGACGACTCCGTGGGGCGGGAGGCCTTCAAAGCCGATCAGCTCGACTGGTTCAGCGAACGCAGCGGCAAGCAATGGTCGACCGCGTACGACTTTCCGGCCGTGACTGAAAAGCGCGTCATCAAGGAGAAGTTTCCCGATGAAAGCTCTGGGCGGATGCAGGGGTTCGCGTTCAACCTGCGCAGGCCGCTCTTCGCCGATGTCAGGCTCCGCCGCGCCTTCAATCTTGCCTATGATTGGGAGACATCGGACCGCCTGCTCTCGAACGGCGAGTACCATCGCGACAGCAGCTATTTCGATGGCATGCCGGAGTTCATGGCCACCGGTCTTCCGGAAGATCAGGAGTTGCAGATCCTCGAGACCGTGCGTGACAAGGTGCCTGCCGAGGTGTTCACGACACCGTACAAGAATCCGGTGGGCGGCAATGATGAGGCCTCCCGCGCCAATCTGCGTGAAGCGTCGCGTCTTCTCAAGGAGGCGGGGTTCGAAAATCGGGACCGCAAGCTGGTCGATCCCTCGGGCAAACCCGTGAGCGTCGAGTTCATCTGTCAGGATCCCGGGGACGAGCGCGGCGTGCTGTTCTACAAGCCATATCTGGAGCGGCTCGGCATCGCCGTGAGTGTGCGGACACTCGACAGCGTGCAATACGAAAATCGTCGGCGCAGTTTTGACTTCGATATCATTACCGCGATCTGGCCACAGTCGCTGTCGCCGGGCAATGAGCAGCGCGATTTCTTCGGATCGGAGGCGGCGGACAGACCCGGCAGCCGCAACTATCCGGGGATCAAGAATCCTGCGGTCGATGCTCTGATCGATCGCATCATCTTCGCCAAGGATCGCGCCGAATTGGCAGCGTGCTGCAAGGCCCTTGATCGCGTCTTGCTGTGGAATTGCTACGTCGTGCCGCAGTTCAACATCCCCTATGAGCGCTATGCGCGCTGGGATCGTTTCAGCCGGCCCGATCCGCTGCCGAAATATGGTATCTCGGCATTCCCCGACATATGGTGGTGGGACGCCGGCAAGGCGGCCAAAACAGGCAAACCAACTTGACCGATTTTTTTCGCACGCCATGTCTTCGCA
>NZ_JAFATE010000506.1 GCF_019244115.1 Bradyrhizobium sp. | reverse complement strand
ACACAATCGCGCCTCGCAGTCACAGTGCTTCGAACCAGCCCTTCCATCGTCGGCGGCGGAATGTCGCAGCAGGATGCCCCTGCCACTCGGTTTGACGTCCATGGCGCTTGTCGACATCGGCGCAAAGCGGCGGTCTGCCAAAAGGATTCGTCCGCCCCCTTTCGGTTACCATACGTGCCGAACTGCAACCAAATTGCTAACTGCCTACCGGCGGGATAGGCGTTGCGAAACCTTCGCATCTTCATGTCGGATTGGAGGCCGGTCGTTCGTCCTCTGGTTGCCAAGGAGGCAAAGCCATGCATGAGCACGCCGACATTGAAGAGAGCCAAATCAGGACGCTTCTCGAATCCTGGGCGGAAGCCGTCCGCCGGCACGATGTTCCAGCCATTCTCGCCCATCATGAGCGGGATATCGTGATGTTCGACTTGCCGCCGCCCCTGCAGTGCAAGGGGATCGAGGCGTACGAACAGACCTGGGACTTGATGTTCCGCTATCACAAGCCCGGAGCGGCCTTCGATATCGAAGAACTCAGCGTGACCGCAGGCCAGGACGTCGCCTTTGCGGTCGCGATCATGCGCTGTGGTCCCGACTCCTCCAGCAACCCCGCGGACAAGGACGGTTTCCTGTTTCGGCTGACCGTGGGTTTGCGCAAGGTCGCCGGCGACTGGCGTATCGCGCACGAGCATCACTCCGTACCTGCGACCGACTAGCGCATTGAGCAAGCACGCTGCGCTCGCCCTATCGCGCCATGAGCGCTTCCATCGCGTCGTTGGCATATCGCGGCGGCTTTCAACGCCGTGGTCAGCGCATCCGGCGTGCCAGCTATTCCTCGTCGGAACGCCCGCCGATCTGGTGCGGCGGTTCGTCATAACCGGCGCGGCTCGAGTAGAACACCAGCGCCATCAGTCCGATGCCGATGGCGAGCGAAAAGAAGATGCCGAGCGCCATCGCGATGTAGCCGTGGATCGAGATCGGCACGCCGGGATCAGTGGTCAAACCTGCGTAACCGAACCAGCCGGCGGCCGCGAGGATCGCCAGCAGCACAATGATGATGAGCCAGGAACCCGTTTTCATCCCGATCGAGCCACGCTTTTTGGCCCCCTCTGGAATTGATGTCCTGGGTCTGCATTGGTTCCAACGCAGGTCCAGGTTTCCGCATCGGGCATCCGCGGGTCGGCGAACGAAAGCCTATTGGCGGAGTTGCCGGTATGCGTCGAGGCAATCTCCCGCGGAACGCGCATGATGGCAATGGAGACGCCGATGAAGCAGACCGAACGACCGATCAACGGGATCGAACCGGAAAAATCCGAAGACGATATCCAGCGCGAGCAGCTTGGGCCGCGTGGCGTGCCCGGGGCGCCGGATCCCGCCAAGATGACGCCGCAGCGCGATAAGAAGACGCCGGCGACGGTCGATCCAGGACATACGGCCTGAGGCGGCTTGCATCTGCCGCTCCATGGGCTGAGGGGCTCCGCGCGTTTCGGCTTGCATCCGCAACCGACATCGTCGATCAACGTGCAAAGCGCCCGAATTTGGAGTGGAGCCGATGACCGCCACATACACGCGACGCACGATCTTGCGGAGCGCAGCGTCAGGCGGTGCCGCCCTGACCATCGGCGCTGATGGCGCCGCCTTCGCCCAGCAGCCGTCGGAGCGGCCCAACATCGTCTTCATTCTCGCCGACGACATGGGGCATGCGGATATTTCCTGCAATGGCCGCCGCGACTATGCGACGCCGAACATCGATCGCATCGCAGCGCGCGGCGCGCGCTTCACGCAAGGTTACGCCAACTCGCCGGTCTGCACCGCCTCGCGCGTCGCCATCATCACAGGCCGCTACCAAGTCCGCTTGCCGGTCGGGCTGGAAGAGCCGATCGCGCCGATCACCAAGCCCGGCATCGGCCTGCCGCCGGAGCATCCGACGCTGCCATCGCTGCTGAAGAAAGCGGGCTATGGCACGGCGCTGGTGGGCAAATGGCATCTCGGCAACCTGCCGGATTTCAGTCCGCAAAAGAGCGGCTACGATCATTTCTTCGGCTATCGCTCCGGCGTGGTCGACTACTTCCTGCATGTCAACAGCGCCGGCAACCCGGATCTCTGGGATGGCGATCAGCCGGTCGCGCAGGCCGGCTATTTGACGAGCCTGCTCGGCGATCGCGCGGTTAACGTGATCGCGGAGTATGCAAAGGCCCGCCAGCCGTTTCTGCTCAGCCTGCATTTCAGCGCGCCGCATTGGCCATGGGAGGGGCCGGACGATCAGGCCGAGTCCGAACGACTGGGTGGCCACAACCTGCGCGACTATGATGGCGGCTCGCGCGAGACCTACAAGCGGATGGTGCTCGCGCTGGACGAGCAGGTCGGCCGTGTCCTGAAGGCGATCGAGGACAACGGCCTCGATCGCAACACGATCGTCGTCTTCACCAGCGACAATGGCGGCGAGCGATTTTCCGACACCTGGCCCTTCAGCGGTCGAAAGACCGAGCTTCTGGAGGGCGGCTTGCGTATCCCTGCGCTGATCTCGTGGCCCGCGCGGATTCCCGCAGGCTTCGTCAGCGGGCAGGTGACCGCGAACATGGACTGGCTGCCGACGCTGTTGGCCGCCGCCGGCACGGCGCCGGATCCGGCTTACCCGTCCGACGGCATGAACCTGTTGCCGCAACTCGCTGACGGCGCGGCGGCGGTCGAGCGCCGGCTGTTCTGGCGCTACAAGTCGCTGTGGCAGCGCGCGGCGCGGATCGGCGACTGGAAATTCTTAAAGATTCTGGACAATACGTTTCTGTTCAACGTCGCCGATGATCCGATGGAGCGCGCCAACATGAAGGAGCGGCACAAGGATATCTATGATCGCCTCGTCGCGGAGTGGAACGCCTGGAACGCGACCATGCTGCCGGAGACGGCCACCAGCTTCACCGAGGGCAACACCGGCAAGCAGTGGGTGGACCGGCCCGGCGCAAAGCCGGTGACGCTCGATCCGGATCCCGAGCTCCGCTGAAGCGGTGGACGGGATCGAGCGGGTTCAGCCGTGGTTCAATGACTCGTCGATGGCCTGGGCCGAGGGCAGGGCAACAGGCGCGTATAGGCGTGCTGCGGACGACAAAATCCCTCTGACGTGTTGCCCTGTTCGACCACCTTGCCCCGCTGCTTCAGTCCGCGGGAGAGCCGGCTCGGGAAACGGGCGAGCATGTCATGCGGCGCATGCGGGGCTCAAGATCGATCGCTCAGTGACCCGGCACCAGCGCCAGCACGCGGAGCGGACTGCCCGAACCCTGCTTGATCTTCAGGGGAGCTGCGACGATCACCGCGCCTTTCGGCGGCAGCTCGTCGAGCCTTGTCAGGCATTGCAGCCCGTAGCGGCCTTTGCCGTGCATGTAGAAATGCGCGGGATAGGGCGGGTTGAAATGATGCGCCTGGCCGGCGTCAGTGCCGATCGTCTCGGTGCCAAATCCGTGCACGTCGCGGTCCTCGACCAGCCATTTCACCACCTCCGGGCTCGGGCCCGGGGTGTGCGCGCCGTCGTCGCGCAGGCCGGGATAATCCTTCAGCGACTTCTTCGACCAGTCGGTGCGGAGCAGCACCCAGCTGCCGGGTTCGATACGGCCATGCGCGGCCTCCCAGCGCTCGACGAAGGGAACGGTCAGGATGAAGTCGGGATCGTCGGCCGCTTCCTTCGAACAGTCGAGCACCGCGGCGGGTGCGATGAACTTTGCCGCCGGAATCGTGTCGACCGAATTGTCGGGCAGGTCCTTGCCCGAGACCCAGTGGATCGGCGCGTCGAAATGCGTGCCCGTGTGCTCGCCGACCGTAAAATTGTTCCAGTACCAGGCCGGGCCCCGCGCGTCGTAGCGCGACACCTCTTCGAGGCGGAACGGCGCGCATTGCCCGAATTCCGGCGGCAGCACGATGGTCGGAAATTCGCCCGACAGGGTCTGCGTCAGGTCGATGACGCGGATGGCACCGGACGAAACGGCACTGGCGAAAGCAAGAAGATCGGGCGTCGTCATGGTCGATCACCTTTCATTGCGAGCCGAGCTCGCGTCTGAGGGCCTTCGTACTGGCTTTCAATCGTCCGCGAATGCGCGCTCTGTCGCCGCACGGCGACTTTAGGTCTCGATGCGCCGTGCGTCAACGCAACGGTGATGGTTCGCTGGTTATATGCGATGGCATATTTCTGTCGAGCGACGTCAGCAGCCGACGGCCTGGGCGCAGCGTGGTCGATGCCCGGCCTGGTGATGCGAATGGCCCGGCTTGTACTGATATTTCCGCCGCTATCCTGCCTGTCCGAGCGCCGCGATGTCGGGCGCAAAGGGCTGTGACCATGCCAGTCGTCGTGGCGAGGCGCAGGCGACTGGCAATTGACATGCATATGCATATGTTTAGACATCAAGTAATTCGAAACGTCGCGGGGCAAGCGCGCGGCCTTCGCACCTGCTATTCTGGCTTCTCTATAGCGTGGCCATTTTTCGCCGCCGCGGGGCCGTTCGCGCACCAGGCGGAACGCATCATATCGATCAACCGGATGAGAGCATGTCATGGCTGAACGGTCTTTTGAACGCGAGGTTCAGGATCTCAAGCTTGGCGCCGGCGAGATCTTTCGCGGCGAGGGCATTTTGGCGATCACCAAGGCGCTGCTGCAGTCGGGCGTCGCCTATGTCGGCGGCTACCAGGGCTCGCCGATCTCGCATCTGATGGACGTGCTCGCCGATGCCAAGGATGTCATGCAGGACCTTGGTGTGCACTTTGAGACCTCGGCCTCGGAGGCCGCTGCTGCGGCGATGCTGTCGGCCTCGGTGATGTATCCGGTGCGCGGCGCGGTGACCTGGAAATCCACCGCCGGCACCAATGTCGCCTCCGACGCGCTGTCGAACCTCTCGTCCGGCGGCGTCATCGGCGGCGCGCTGATCGTGATCGGCGAGGACTTTGGCGAAGGCTCTTCGATCATGCAGGAGCGCTCGCATGCCTTTGCGATGAAGTCGCAGATCTGGCTGCTCGATCCCCGGCCGAACCTGCCCTCGATCGTCAAGGCGGTGGAGGACGGTTTTGAGCTGTCGGAGGCGTCCTCGACGCCCGTCATGCTCCAGGTTCGGATCCGCGCCTGCCACGTGCACGGTCAGTTCGTAGCCAAAGACAATCAGAAGCCGAAGCATACGTTGCGCGAGGCGCTGGAAAATCCGGTGCGCGATGTCAACCGCATCGTGCTGCCGCCGGCGAATTACCTGCACGAGAAGGACAAGCTGGAGCGGCGCTGGCCGGCCGCGGTCGAGTTCGTCAAGCAGCGGAAACTCAACGAGCTGTTCGGCCCCGGCGAGGGCGAGATCGGCATCGTGATGCTCGGCGGCATGTACAATTCGGTGATGCGCGCGCTGCAGCAGCTCGGACTTGCCGACGTGTATGGCTGCTCGCTTGTGCCGCTGTATGTCATGAATGTCGCCTATCCGTTGATCGACGACGAGCTCGTCGCGTTCTGCTCGGGGAAGACGGCGGTGCTGATGGTCGAGGAGGGCGCACCGGACTACATCGAGCAGGCACTGAACACCATTTTGTGCCGCCGCGACATCCAGACAAGAGTCTCCGGCAAGGACGTGCTGCCGATGGGCGGCGAGTATACCGCGCCCGTGATGCTCAAGGGCATCAGGGAGTTCATCTCCGTTCATGCGCGGACGCTCCTGCGCAACCAGCCGCCCGTGCCGGACCCGACGCCTGTTCTCAATGACCCGAAGATAAAGGCGCTGGCCAAGGTAGTGCCGCCCCGGCCGCCCGGCTTCTGCATCGGTTGTCCGGAGCGACCGATCTTTGCGGCGATGAAGCTCGTGGAGAAGGAACTCGGGCCGCACCATGTCTCCGCCGACATCGGCTGCCATCTGTTCTCGATCCTGCCGCCGTTCAACATCGGCGGCACGACGATGGGTTATGGGCTCGGCCCGGCCTCGGCATCGGCGTTCAACGTGGAGGCCGGCAAGCGGGCGATCGCGGTCATGGGCGACGGCGGCTTTTGGCACAACGGGCTGGCGTCCTCGGTCGGCAACGCCGTGTTCAACAAGCAGGACGGCGTCATCCTCGTCGTCGATAATTATTATTCCGCCGCGACCGGCGGCCAGGACATCATGTCCTCCCGCGCCCTCAATCCGCACCGCAAGACCAACAATTCGATCGTCAAGGCAGTCAAGGGCATCGGCGTCGAATGGGTGCGGCAGATCGACCACACCTATGATGTCGCGAAGATGCGCGACACTCTGCGCGAGGCGCTGACGACCAGGGAGAAGGGGCCAAAGGTCATCGTTGCCTCCTCGGAATGCATGCTGAACAAGCAGCGCCGCGTCCGCCCGCAATTCCTTAAAGCGGTCAAGAACGGCGAGCGCGTGGTGAAGCAGCGTTTTGGCGTCGACGAGGACGTCTGCACCGGCGATCACGCCTGCATCCGCCTGTCCGGCTGCCCGTCGCTGTCGGTCAAACACACCGACGATCCGCTCAAGGACGATCCGGTCGCCGCGATCGACAACAACTGCGTCGGCTGCGGCAATTGCGGCGAGGTCTCCGAGGCGGCGGTGCTGTGTCCGTCGTTCTATCGCGCCGACATTATCCACAATCCGAACTGGTGGGACCGCTTCGTCCATCGCATGCGCGGCGCCGTCATCGGCTGGCTGCAGCGCCGGCGCGAGGCGAGGCGGATCGTCTTCGCGGAGTAGAGGGGGCGGCCGTCGACCAGCATGCGACCAGCGAAGCGAGGCTTGCGAGCACAAAACCGCTGAGCATCGCCATTCTCGCGATGGGCGGACAGGGCGGCGGTGTGCTCACCGACTGGATCGTGGCGCTCGCCGAGGCGCAGGGCTTTGCGGCGCAGTCGACCTCGGTGCCCGGCGTCGCGCAGCGCACCGGAGCGACGATCTATTATATCGAGATGCTGCCGCCGCGGGACGGTGTCGCGCCGATCCTGTCGTTGATGCCGACCCCCGGCGATGTCGACGTCGTCATCGCCGCCGAGATGATGGAGGCGGGGCGATCGATCCTGCGCGGCCTGGTCACGCCGGACAAGACGGTGGTGATCGCGTCCACGCATCGCTCCTTTGCCGTCAGCGAGAAGGAGGTGCCGGGCGACGGCACCGGCGATCCGCGCGCCGTGGTCGATGCGGCCGATTTTGCGGCGAAGCGGACCATCGCCTTCGACATGGAGGCGCTGGCGCTCGAGAACGGCAGCGTGATATCAGCGGCGCTGTTCGGCGCGCTGGCGGCGGCCGCGGTGCTGCCATTCGACAGGAGCGCGTTCGAGGCGACGATCAGGGCCGCTGGCCGTGGCGCGGAAGCGAGCCTCAGGGCCTTTGATGCCGCCTACGCCCGTGCGCGCGACAAACCGCGGGATGACGTCGCCGCCGTCCCGCGCAAGCGGCTTGATCCGCTGCCGGACTTCGCCGGCCATCCATCGCTCGACAGACTGGTCGGCCGCATCCGTGCCGAATTCCCCGATGTCGCGCACGGCCTGTTGTTCGCCGGCGTGAAGCGCCTGGTCGACTTCCAGGACGTAGCCTATGCGAACGAGTATCTCGACCGGCTCGGTGCGCTCGTCGTTCGCGATCGCGAGCATGGCGGCGCCGCGGACGGCTTTGCCTTCACGGTCGCAGCGGCCAAATATGTCGCCGTCGCCATGGCCTATGACGACGTGATCCGCGTCGCCGATCTCAAGGTGCGCGGCGCGCGCTTTGCGCGGGTGCGCGCCGAGGTCGGCGCCAAGGCTGATCAGATCGTCTACACCACCGAATACCTGCACCCGCGCATGGACGAGGTCTGCGGCACGCTGCCGAAGCGGCTCGGGCAATGGATCGAGGATCGCCCAAGACTGTTCGCGGCGCTCGACCGGCTGGTCAACCGCGGCCGCCGCATGCGCACCGGCACGGTTGTCTGGTTCGCCAGCCTCTATCTCGTCTCGGGTTTGCGCGGAATGCGCCGCGGCACGCTGCGGCATTATCGCGAGCGGCTGCATCGCGAGGCCTGGCTCGGCGCCGCCACCGGCCTTTTGTCGTCGAACTACGATCTCGCGGTAGAGGCGTTGAAGTGCCGCCGCCTGGTCAAGGGCTATTCGGACACGCACGCGCGTGGCCAGTCGAAATTCGACCGGGTCATGGCGGCGCTGCCGCTGCTCGCGGGACGGCAGGACGGCGCGGACTGGCTCAGGCGGCTGTGCCAGGCCGCGCTGATGGACGAAGAGGGGCTCGCACTCGACGGCGCGTTGAAGACGGTCGCCACGCTGTAGGCTTTTTTCGGGGATCAGATGTCGTGCTTGCGGATGTTGCGCAGGATCTTGTGCAGCGTGCCGAGAAAATTCCGGTACTCGTCCTCCTCGACGCCGTCGAACATCTGCAATAGCCCGCGATAAAGCACCGGCCAGACCTTGTCGAATGCCGTGCGGCCCTTCGCCGTGATCGAGACCTCGCGCACCCGCATGTCGTCGAGGCGCGGCTGGCGGCGGACAAAGCCCAGCTCTTCGAGCGAATCGAGCGTCCGGCTCATGGTGGACTGCTCGGTGACCGCAAACACGCTGAGCTCGTTGATCGTGACCTGTGAGGAGACGCTGAGCACGGCGAGCGCCCGCATCTGGGCTGTAGTGATGTCGAGCGCCCTCAGCTCCTCGGCAATGTTGGTGTTCCACCGCGCCATGATGCGGTTCATCAGATAGGGGGCGAAATTGTTGAGCCCGATCTCGCCGAGGCTCGGAAGCAGCTGGTCGTCGCCCGCATCGCTGCGTAACACGCTTCCGGAAAACCGCTCCGCCATTGCCTCTCCTGCGATCCGCTCTCGAGCTTCAGCTTGACTCAAACAGATATTTGGCGTCGCTTGCAACCATCTTGTGCCGTGCCCCGGCGCGCCGGCGACCGTTTGGCGGGCCTCGAAAATTTCGGCGATGGTAATTTGGGGAGATGTCTTGCCGACGACGGAGCCGGACCCCTATATGCTGGCGATCATCGCTCCCGATCGCGACGACGTCCGTCAACTGATCGCGGCGAGCGACTGCTATCTCGCATCATTATATCCCGCCGAGAACAATCATCTCACGGACATCGCGACGCTCGCCTCGCCCGACGTCACCTTTCTCGGCGCTCTCTGCGCGGGCGAAGCCGTCGGCTGTGGCGCGCTGGTCCGCAGCCGGCCGGGCGAATGTGAGCTGAAGCGGATGTTCGTCGCGGCGGCGCATCGGGGCAGGGGGCTGGGCCGCCGCATCCTGCGCGCGCTCGAAGCGATCGCAGGCGAGGAGAAACGCGTGGTCCGGCTCGAAACCGGCGTCAAGCAGAAGGAAGCCATCGCGCTGTACCGGAGCGCCGGCTTCGTGGCGATCGCGCCGTTCGGAAACTACGCACCGGACCCGCTCAGCGTCTTCATGGAAAAGCGCTCTTGGGTCTGACTTTCGTATCGCGACGATCGCATCATGGCCGGGCCCGTGGCCCGGCCATGGCTTTGCTTGGAACGTCGGCGTCCGACGGCGGCGGCGGTCTACATGCCTGGACTCGGCTCGCAGGGAATGTTGTCGCCGGTCCACGGCGCCGTGGCGAACGCGCCGATCCGCGGCGCCGGATAGCACAGGCGGCCGCCCCCCAGATCGATGGGCGCCGCGGACCCGGACGCGCTGACATGCAGGCGGGGCTGGTTCGCGTGATGGTGGATTCGCGCCATAGCCGGCGTCGCGAGCATCGCCACCGCCATCAATCCAGTCGACATGAGTCTGAGGCTGGTCATCGGGTTTCTCCATTTTGCAATACGAGCCAAAGCGGTCTGGCCGTGTGAGCCAGATATTCATTGAGCCAGATATTCATATTGACTGGCCGAACGAACGCACTATTCGCTCACACGCGTTCAACCGCGCGTGAATCAATCATCGCGATCGATCGGCTCGCGCGGGGCGCACGGAATCGTGTCGTGTGAGCGTGAAATATTTTGGCGTGCGGAGCCGTCCTTGATGTGCAACCGCCGAGCCGTCGACGCTCCTGCCGCGGCATCGACGTTGCGATCGAGGAGAATGCAGTGACCAACATCATATCAAGACGCGCGATACTCATGGCCGTGCTGGCCGCGTGCACGGTTTCATTCGCAGCCAGCCCTGCGTATCTTTCCAAGACGCGGCAGTTCGGCCAGCCTGGCGGCCGGACCGATCGCGCCGATAGCGTCCCCAGGCGAACGACGGCTGCACCGCAAAGGCCGCTCCATCAGGATCCGTTCGCGGACCTGCTTCTGGGCTGACCGGTCGGTGAGGCAGGTTGCGATCTCGGACCGGGCCCGCGGCTGCATCGGCGCCGCTCGACGGACATCGGATATCGCATATTGCATGCTGAATATCATGAGCTTGGCGCTTCGGCCGAAGACGACAGTGGCGGTCCGATGCGCTGCGCCATCACGCGGGTACTTGCAAAGCGGCCATCGGTTATGGGAGCATGGGGCCGGCCGGAGCGAGGCCCATTTCGGAATTCCGGGACACCTCGCAACGGCCGATGATATGTGGTGCCGCTTTTTTTGAGTCGAAGTCCGTTGCCTGGACGCTACCGGTGTGGCGTGCCCGACATTCGCTTCAGCAAATGAACCTTAGGTCCGGTCGGCGAATGTCGGACAGAGATCACACCGGAACTTGAATTTGGGCGTGCCCCCGGGGGAGCGCTCCGACGTTCGTGAACGAGTTCGCCGCAAGGTGATACGAACGCCAGAGCCGGGACGCGGGCAGCTCGCACGGACGTCGACAATCAGCGGTGCCAGCAGCGACAACTGCCTTGAGGACCGCCGTGATGTTTCGGTGGCTTGCGGGAAAGAGCAGGGAGCCGACCCGAGGCGAGCGCTTCGCGCGGGCGTTCGATATGTCGTTGCCGGAGCTCGCAGAGATGCTGCTCGCCAGGCTGAAGAACGAGGCATCCGTCGAGCGCGCCATGCTTCTGGTCGCCTTCGCCAACATACGCGCGGAGCTCAAGATCAATCGGTCGGTCGAGAAGTCCTATGCAAGCGGCCTGCCCAAGACCTATGCCGCGCAGGGGCGCATGCTGGCGTTGCAGTTCGACGACTTTCCGGCGAGCAGGCCAGAAGCGCAAAGCCCCCATGACATCCATTTCAGGCGGCTGCATCACTTTTTCAGGGCCTGCGTGCTCGGTGCGATTTCCGAGCGGGCGCACCAGGAAGGAGCGGCGCTCGGGCTCGTTGCGCATGTCTGGGGCGAGTATGTTGCAAGCGCCGGCTGGATCGCCTCGGTTGCGCAGCACTCGCGGATCTGGTCGGAAGACGAGATGGACTGGTTCGCAGGCGATTCGGATGAAGAGCAGATCAGGACCACGCTCTGTGCGATCGTTCCCGGTTTTCTGTGGCGGCACGATGCGATGCTGCAGATGGCGAGGTCCAGATTCGGCGTGCTAGCGAGCTCGCTGAGGCCGCATGCTCACGAGAGCGTCTAGCAACTTGCCCGCGCAACGCACGCGGTGCGTGGACCTGGTTCACGGCCCGGACGCGGTGCCTCAGTCCCGACGCAGACTTTGGTTTCTCAGCGCCCGGTTCTCCGTTCTCTCAATCTCCGCGACTTGGCATGCTCTCGTTGTCGAGGAGACAGCGGCCAGGATCGCAACAAGCGGGGGTATGAGGGCGGTAAACAGCGATGCTGGCGCAGTCAGGAAGGCAGCCGGTGACCCAGCGGCGTCATGTCGTCGGCGCGAAAGGATCGCCCACGATGGGCAAAGGCAGCCATCAATTCTCGCGGTGGACATATCGCACGCTTCCTCGCTCCATCAGATTCAGATGGAGCCACTCAGCCCGGCCGTGAGGTATGCCTCGATGTCGGGTCCTGCCGGATTGGCCAAAACGTGGGTAAGCCAAGCCTGTCGCTCGTACGCCTGGACCGCCAGCTCCCAGACGCAGGGGCCATAGTGGTCGGAGCTGACATCGGCGAAGTGGATCGGATCATCCAACGCAGCACGAAAGTGATGATGGCGCAGCATGTCGCCGTCTTCCCATCGGTCAATCAGAAGCCATACCCCCGCCGTACCTACATGCAGGGTGAGGAAAGCGACATTCGTATCGATGTCCGTTTCGGGTACTCCGCGAAGAATAGAAACAACTGTCTCCCACGCGGCTTCGACAATATCGGTGAATTGCGATGCCGTGTCCCGCACCGTTATGACATTGATCTTCACACGCCACCTGCCGCTCGTCCGAGCGCCCTGAAATGAAAAGGTGCGCGGGCGATACTGATAAGAGCTCAGGCTTTGAGGAAGAACCATGCTCGCCGTCCGTGCGTGTCCTGAGACTGTCATTGCAGAGCGCGATGCGGACCGGCAAGCGGCCTGTGCCAGAACGACTTGACGTCGGAATCGGCCCGCCGCGTTATTTCGTCCTCCGCCGGAATCGACTAAGGGTCGATCCACTGAGGCACCGTCGAGAGCGCGCCTCAGCGCGCGATCTTCTCCCAGCCGCCGCTTGCGGCCGAGCGAAACAGCGCGTCGATGACGCGCATGTTGGCGGCCGCGACCTCCGGTCCGTTTTCGACATCCGAGCCGGTTCGGACAGCTCTCGAAAACGCCTCGCTCTGCAGGTTGTACTGATCGACGATCGGGAACGTTGTCAGCTCAGCCGAGCCGCCGCCCAGCACCGAGCCGTCGTCGAGAAAGACGCGGCATGGCCGGTCGGCGGGCGCGTTGAACGGGATTTCGATCTCGATGCGTCCCTTGGTGCCGAGCGCGTTGACGCGCTGATAGGGCACGAGCTGGGTCGAACAGGTGAAGGTCAAATGCGCGCCGCCGAAATCGAGCAGGCCCGAGGTCAGGCGATCGGTGCCGAAATCGGGATCGCGCTCGATCAGCGCGACCGCGCGAAGCGGCTCGCGGCCGAACAGAAAGCGCGAGGTGTTCACGGCATAGCAGCCGATGTCATAGAGCGCGCCGCCGCCGACCTCCTTGCGGTTGCGGATGTTGGTGGCATCGCGGTTGAAATAGGAAAACGCCGTCTGCACGCTCAATAGTTCGCCGATGCGCCCGCTCTGCACCCATTCCCTCGCCTGGCGCCATTGCGGGTGATAGCGGATCATGAAGGCTTCGCAGATCAGCTTGCCGGTCTCGCGCTGCACCGCGATCAACGTTTCGGCATCGGCGGCATCGAGCGCGATCGGTTTTTCGCACAGCACATGCTTGCCGGCCCGCGCGGCGCGCGTGCTCCAGTCCACATGCATGTGGTTGGGCAGAGGGTTGTAGATCACCTCGATCTCGGGATCGGCCAGCAGTTCCTCATAGCTGCCATAGGCCCGGGGAATCCCGAGCGCTTGCGCCGCGGCCTGCGCTTTGGCTGTCTCGCGCGAGGCGAGCGCAACGATCTCCGTCAGCGGGCCGCGCTTCATGCCGGGCAGGCTGACTTTCAAGGGAAAGTTGCCAGCCCCGAGAACACCCCAGCGCACGGGTTTGAGCGTTTGGCTTGGCGTGTCCATCGACATTGTGTTCGACCCGGAATTCAGCGGCTGAGCGCGTAGGATATCCTTAGCATTCATCACCGTAGTGACGTGCGGCCTCTCTGTAAACCTCACCGAAAGTCCGCCTGCAAGATCGTGCCCAGGGCCGATCGATCGGGTGGCATCGGCAACCAAACAGACCGCGGCACGTTAATGACCGGTCCTCCGAGGATCTGGTGTGAGAGGAGCGTTCATGGCTGCCGAAATCATCAGGACAGGTGGGTGCCTATGCGGCAGCATCCGTTACACCTTGAGAGGCGATCCGTACAAGAGCGGCCTATGCCACTGCACCGATTGCCGCCAGGTGACCGGTTCGGCCTTTCTGGCCTACGCGGATTGGCGACCGGAGCAATTTGAATACACCGGCGCAGTAACGACTTATCGGGGACGAAGCTTCTGCCCGATCTGTGGATCCCGCCTCTTCAGTCTTAGCGAGCGTCAAATCGAGATATACATCGGTACGCTTGACCGCGTGCCGAGTGGCATCACTCCGATCGACGAAGGCTGGATCATCCGACGCGAACCGTGGCAGCATCCGATCGAGGCCGCCGGACAGCATGAGAAGGATGTCGCTCCCGCACGCTGAATTTTCCCTCTGGAATCGGTATCAAGCCTGCCGTCGATCCGCCCCAGTCGGAGCTTCTCCGCGATGGCAGACCTTTTGGGTCGCCCCAGCGTCCAAGCGCTGCCAATCCGAAAGAGCGGAGACGGCCGGAATGTCGGCCTCAAGTCAAATTCGGTCCCGCGGCGCTGCGCTTCATGTCGGCCGGGCCGTGATGAAGTCGACACGCCGCGTCCATGATGCCAGCGATGTGACTAATCGTGAAGCCGCTATTTGTTGGGACGGCGCGGCTGAGCCTTACCTAAGCAGGAGCGGGGGCTTTGGGAGAAAAAGCGATGCGTTCTATCTTGGCCTTGAGCCTTTTAGTCACCCTGTTTGGCTCTGCGAACGCGGCGACGGTGCATCACGCACACCGGCACGCGGTTCGTCCCTATCACGGCATGATCGCCTCGGATCCCGCTTCGGGTTTTGCCTACGCGCCACGTCGGTCGCCGATGTACTACCGGTCTGCACCGTACAATGGTTACAATGAACCGTATTTTGGCGCTTCCCAGGGTTACGCGCCTGGCGAAAAGGAGCGATTTCTCGACAGCGTGTTTAGTCCCTAATGCTCGCGACCGACAAATCACGTCGGCGATACCTTCGGAAGAGGAGGTCAGTGCGGTCTGCCAATATTGAAACGATGGGCCAAGCCCGACGGCGCGAGAGAGCACAGCCGGCGTCGCTCGCCCAAAGTCTCTTTTGGGTCATGAGCGACCAAGCTCGAAGTGGCATCATGTTTTCGGGTCGATGGCGATCTCTGATCGGCATGCGAGCCCGTCATTTTACGAGCCGATCGAACGGCGCAGGCGCGACATGATACCAGTATTCGTCTCCCACTCTGCTTCTGATGGTCGTGAGCCTCCCAAGTCGATCGGGGCTCGAACCCAAGTAATCGCGCAGCTTTTGCGCCTCGAAAGCGAGGCCGGCGGCCTTCGGTACGATGGCGTTAACCAAATTCATCTAGCCTCGAATTGGATGGGCCCGCGTGGGGGTTGGGCAGTGGATATTCTTTTGATGTTGGGCGGCCTCATCGTCGCCCTGATGGTGGCTGCGTGGTCGAGCGCGCGATCCTATTTCGAGTCCGGGCGTCGCCAGGGCATTGAAGAGGCCATGCGCGAGATGGCGCGGGGGGTGAGCTCCCATTGCCAGCTCGAGGGTGGCGCGCTGCCGCCCGATGTGGAGAAGGCGATGGCGGCCGTAGGGGCGACGCCGGCGCGGCGCCGCACCACCGGCAAGGCGAAGGCGACCGATCCGGTGCATGCGCAACTCTGGATTCTCGGCAACGCGATCGGCGAAGCCTGCTGGCTCAGGGGCCATGGCGCGGGCGTGCGGCGCAAGGCGCCGGCGGCGGGCCGCATCCGCCTCGACCTTTCAGTGACCGAGCTGTTGCAGCTCGGCTGGCTGGCGCATCTCGGCTTTCAGCACATGATGCCGAATTACCGCGGCTTTGAGAGCTATCGCTTCAGCGGCCAGGACGACGCCCAGGACGCCGCGCGGGCGATTAGCCGGATCGAGGCGGCCATTCCGGCGAAGGACAGGCCGGTGGCCGATTCCTCCGCGAATTACAAGCGGCGCCTCGCCTTGATCAGCGACTGGTGGCAGGTCACGTCCGACCGGCTGAGCGCATGACCAACGCTTCGCTCACTTGTCCTTGCGCAGCAGGCAGACCACGCGTCCCAGCGTCTGGGCGCGGAGCTGGCCGGCAATCGGCGCATTGATCTCGGTCCTGATAGCCTCGGCCGCCTTGTTGCAAAGCTCCTCGGACGGAAACGACGTGATCTGCACGGTCGTCGGCGGCGTCGGGCTGCCATAGACGATCCATTGCAGCGAAACCAACAGAACCCATTCCATGTGTCATCTCCCCGGCAAGGGCGTCCGACCGCGGTGATGTGCCGGCGCCACCGCTTGACGGAGGCTCGCAATGCCCAGGTTGCGGTTCTGATGGCTTACCACCAGATCATCGGGCGCTGAACGACGTCGCAGACCAGCACGGGCCGGTGGCGCAGGCCATGCCGCGTCTCGACGGACGCGACGCGGACGCAGCCGGGATAGACCGCCACGTGGTAGTGGAAGGGGGCGCCGTCGAAAGAGCCGTGGATCGGGCAGAGCGATTCGAGATCGGGGCCGCAGCGGGTCAGGGGGTAGTGGCGTCCGCGCGCCTCGGCCGGGTTCGACAGGCCGGCCAGCAGGGCGAGGAGGGCGGCGAGGGCGATTTTGGAGGCGTGCGGCATGTGCTGATCCCGAAATGCGTCCCTGGTGGACGGTGGAGCTTGGTCGGAGGCACAATAGACTGTAACCTCCGCCATCGCCAAGGGCATGCGGTGGGCTTTCCTTTCGAGGCTGTGGCCGAATCGAAAAGGAGAGTGAGAGCGCGCAGGGTAAGAATGCCGCTTTGGTTGTTTTCGGAACGCTGCCTGCAAAGCCAATCGGCTGGAACGAAGCTTGATGAAAAACTGCGTTAGGTCAAATGGTTGACATGTCGTCGGCAGATCATGTGACAAGCCGGTTGTGGCCGTGAATTCGAATATTGCCAGCATCACCCCGGACGAGCCGGTCTCGCCGCATGGGCAGGAGATCGAATATGCGCTCATTCTCTCGCGCCTGATCGATGGCGTGAAAGACGACCCCGCGCGGATGCGCGCCACCGTCTATGAATATGCCCGCGCCAGGCTGAAGATCGATTCGTCGATCGCCGACGAGGGCGAACGCAAGCGCCTCCTCGGCGCGCTGGAGACGGCGATCAAGGGCGTGGAGGCCTTTTCGGTGCGGCACGGGGATAACGAGCGGCCAGCGCTGGCGCCGCCGCCGGCGCCGAGCCTGCAGATTGCGCTCGCAGGCCCCACCGCTGACGGACCGTCCGGAACGTCGATGCGGGCGAGCGTCTATCCGGTGAGCCCGGCCGACGGGGACATTCTGCCGCCGGAGCGTTCGCACCAGGAGCTGCGGATCGTGCTGGAGCAGCGGCCGGCGGCCCTGGCATCCATGCTGCTCCGCTTCTCGGTCGGCATGCTGCTGTTCGGCCTGGTGGTGACGCTCGCCTACAACAAGCAAAGCCTGCCCGAATGGTTTGATCGCGCGAGCGCGGCCCTGACCGGGGCCGACGTCAAACCGCCGGCGGCCGATCCCGGCGCTGCGGGGGTGGCGGCCGCTGATGCGAAGCCGGCCCCGCCGCCGAGCAAGCCGCCGTTTCCGCTGCCGAGCGACTACGGCGTCTACGTCCTCAGCAATGGCGCGCTCAGCGAACTCACCGCTCTCTCCACACAGGTGCCGGACAAGCGGATCGCGGTGTCGACGCCGGTGAATCAGCCGAGCCTGACGACGCTGCCTGACGGCAAAGCCAAGTTCATCCTGTTTCGCCGCGACCTCGTCGGCAATGCGCCCGACCGCATCGAGGTCCGCGTGGTTGCTCGCGTGGTTCGGGCCCTGAGCTTCGACGCCAAAGGCAAGCCGCAGCTTCTGCCCGTCAGCGACACCTGGAGCATCCGCAACGTGTCCTACGAATTCAGGGTGCGGCCGGTGGCCGGCAATCCCGAGATGCTGCTGGTGCAGCCGGAAAAAGCGGATTTCACCCTTGCCCCTGGCCGCTACGTCCTGGCGTTGAGAGGGCAGGGGTATGACTTTACTGTCGGGGGTAACGTCACCGAGCTCGCGCAATGCCTGGAGCGGACGGAGGCCGCCAATGGTGCGTTCTACTCGGAATGCCAGAAGCTCTGAGCTGCCTGGCGCAATGTCCGCAGGTCAGAGAATCTGCCGCATGCGGTCGGTTGCCGAGAACACCGCACGCGCCACCAGCCCGAGAAAATAGCTGGACTGGATGATGGTCTGGGCAACGAAGACGGTGAGCACCGAATCGCCAAAGCCAAAGCCGCGGCCAACCGAAACGATGATCGAGACGAGAAGCAGTAGCAGGAGGATCGGCAACAGCACCTTGAATCGGAACACAACGCCGACCACGAATCCCACCAATGCGAGCGCAATGGCCGCGAATAGCATTCCAGTGTCCCCGTCGTTTCGTTCTTTAACGAAATTTAGCCACAATCCACGCGGCGGCGCAAGCTCACGCGCATCCCCGCGCGAGTACCGCCTAAAATTGTACGGCTCTACACCCTGTCGATATCATCCATTGATATCACCTCAAGCGGACCATTGCAGTCTTGGTTCCGCACCATCGCGACAGGCTCACGAAATTCACATGGCGTTGTAGCGAACGATCCCGGCAGTTCAAGCGGCATGTTCATGACAAAATCGCGACAGCCAAACTCCAGCTTCTCAGCGATGCCGGCGATAGTGAGGCGGTTGGCGTAGATCTCCTCTATGTGAAGTAATTTCCTGTCCACAGCCCCCAGCGACGATAATACCGGAACTTCTCTGATTCGCCACTAAGCGCTTGTGCGCCAAACGTTTTATTTTGAATGGGAGATGACGGCGGTGTGGCCTGATTGCAACTTGTTCCGCAAATCAGGGGCGGCGAGGAACTCCGCGCTTTGATGCGGGAGAATCGCCCTGTAGGGTCCCGATGACACGGATTTTAGCGGGCTGTTTTTCGGCTAATTAACATCAAGTTAGCGGTGCGGCTCGATACTGATATGGCACTTGAGGGGCGCGATTTGCGGTTTTTGGGGACGATCACGTGGCGCTGCTTGTCTGGCCGCGCGATTTCGACAACCGCAATCGACGAAAAGCGAGACAATTGGGCATGCTGAAACGGCTTGGAAATCCACTCCTGGCACTCGTCGCGGTTGCGCTGCTGCCCGCGTGCTCGCTTCTGCCCGGAACGGGACCAAAGAGCGATGCCGTCGAGACCCAGGCCACCTCCGGCATTCGGTCCAACGCCGCGCTGCCTTACGCGCTCGTTGACATCTCGGCAGACACGATCGGTTTCCTGTCGCAGCCGAACTTGGTGACCTTCAAGGGAGCGTTCTCCGACAAGCGCCCCAAGCCGGTCCAGGTCGTCGGCGTTGGCGACGTGCTCAACGTCTCGATCTTCGAGGCCGCGCCGGGAGGCTTGTTCACCCCGGCACAGGCGGCAGGCGCCCGCCCGGGCAACTTCGTCGACCTGCCGGCGCAGGCGGTCGACCAGAAGGGCAACATCGCCGTTCCCTATGCCGGCGAGATCCCGGCCGCGGCGCGCACAATTCCGGAAATTCAGGACGCGATCGTGGCCCGTCTCCGCAATCGCGCGATCGAGCCGCAGGTGGTCGTCAGGCTGGCCGAGCAGCATTCCAGCATCGTCAGCGTGCTCGGGGATGTGAACACCCCCGGCGTGCTGTCGCTCAACAGCGTCGGCGAGCGCATACTGAACCTGATCGCCCGAGCCGGTGGACCGAAATTCGAGGCGATCGAGAGCTACGTGACGCTGCAGCGTGACGGCAGGCGGGTCAAGGTTCTGCTCAGCCGCATCGTGCACGACCCGAGCGAAAACATCTTCATTCGCCCGAACGACGTAATCTTCATCACGCGCGAGTCGCCGACCTTCACCGCGCTTGGTGCGCTCAACCAGAACGTCTTCGGCTTCAACTCGGAGATTGCGTTCGATACGGAGACGCTGACATTGGCCCAGGCCATGGGCAAGGCGGGCGGGCTCAACGATCAGCAGTCCGATCCGAGTGAGGTCTACGTCTATCGGCATGAGGATCGCCCCTTCCTGCAGCGGCTCGGCATCGACACGTCGCGGTTCATCACCGACAGTGTTCCGACGATTTACCACATAAACTTGCGTGATCCCTCGGGATTGCTGCTTGCGTCGACCTTCCAGATGCGGACCAAGGACGTGATGTACGTCGCCAACGCCAAGGTCGTGGACTACTACAAGTTCCTGACGCTCGTTAACAACACCGCAAATTCGGTCTCCAACACCGCGAACTCGGTGACGAACGTGAACACGGCCGTAAAGACCAGGTGGTGAACTGAAACCAAACGCTTCAATCGCGTCACGATGACTGGTCTGTCGAAGTCAGCAATCGAGGCGCTCAAGTGGGTCCAGCTCTGCGGTACCATTGCGGCGCTTGTGCTTGCGCCACTGTTCTTCGGGTCGGTCGACCGGGTGTGGATCGCGATCTGGGCGATGTTGCTCTCGATCAGCACCTTCTGCGGCGTCGCAGAGCAGCCCGGAACCGCGCAGCGCGGCGTGCTTGCAGGCTTTCTTGCCGTCTGCGCCGCCTATGCCGTTGTCGCGATCGTGCAGGTCGCGCCGCATCTGATCGAGGCGCTCGACGATCCGATCTGGCAGCGCGTCAACAGCCTGCTGGGACTGGGCGCCTTGCCGCGGATTTCGACCCGCGCCGAGATCCCGCCGGAGGCGCTGGGACGTTTTCTGCTCCTCGTCACCTCCCTTGCCAGCGGTTTCTTCGCCGCCACGTCGCGGCGCAACAGCGATCTTCTCGTCAGCTTCGCGCAATCGGCGATCCTGCTTTATGCGATCTACGGGATCCTCGCACTCGCCCTTACGCCGAGCCTGCTCTTGTGGTCACCCAAGGTCGCCTACCGCGGATTTCTGACCGCGACCTTTGTCAACCACAACACCGCCGCGACCCTGGTGGGCGCCGGGGCGATCCTCTGGTTCTGTTCGGCCGGCCTTTCGCTGCAATCGCTTCGAATCTCGTCGATCCGGCTGTTGCTGCTGCTGCCCTCGAGCGAGCGTGTGGCGTTCGAACTCATTCTCCGCTCGGGCGCGGGCCTCGTGTGCTTCTTCGCCTTGCTGTTCACCGGCTCGCGCGGCGGACTGATCTGCGCATCGTTGGGCCTGCTCACGGCGATCGGCCTGATGATCGCCAACAGGCTGAAGACGCGGCTGTGGTACATTCTCGGTTCGGGCGTCGTGGCGCTGGTGCTGGTTGTCATCTGGCTCGGCCAGACCAGTAGCATCGGCACCCGCGGACTGTTCGACGACGGCCGCTGGTCGGTGTACGGATTGTGTATCGATGCGATCCGGCAGCGGCCGCTGCTCGGGTCGGGTATCGGCACCTTCGCCGACATCTTCCCTTCACTGCGCAGCACCGATCTCAGTTCCTGGGGTGTTTGGGAGTATGCGCATTCGACGATTGTCGAAATAGCCGTCGAAATGGGACTGCCGATTGCTGCGATCGTCATTCTAGCCGCAGTCGTCTCGTTTCTGATTCTCGCCCGGGCGGCGCTTCGTTCGCAAGGCCGCAGTCGGAGCGCGCTATCGGCCATCGCGGGAATAGCCGTCCTTAGCTACCTGCACTCGCTGATCGATTTTTCGCTGCAGATTCCCGGCTATCTCATTGTATTCGGCATTCTGCTTGGCTGCGGTCTCGCGCGCGCGTCGGCGGAGTCGGCACCGGACAAGGAGCGCTCGCCACTGTCGGCGAACGCTGCGTGACGGCCGCGACGCGCGGCGGAGCTCGGCTAGCGATCGGCGAACCGCAGCTTGCGTTGGTCCTGCGACACGGCCGGAGCAGCGCGCGACGCCTTGAGGCCGGACCAGAACTTTGCGTCTCGGCTCGATTGGATCTTGAGCCATTCATAGCCCGTTCTCTGCCACGGACGAATTGCATCCGTCAGATTGTCGAGCACCAGGTCGCCGTTTGTGGTCGCGGCAACAAGGACGAGGTGTCCTGCTCCCGACGCTGTCTTCACTACGGATAGCCGTAGTGCGCGTCCCGGCAGGCCGCTCGCGACGAGCTCGTGCCGCTTTGTCACGGCATAGTCGTTGCAGTCTCCGCTCGTAGGTGCGATCGTCCAGCGATCCGCGAGATTCGAGCCGTAGCTCTTGAGGGCCGGGGCAATGGCAGCGTTGACGCGGCCGTTGATTCGCTTCAGGAGCGCTGAGGTCTCATCATTGAGCTCGAGACGATCAGCTTCGTTCGGGTTCGATTTGCAATCGCCAGGATAGCGAATGCAGAAACGAACGTGCTGGAATGGAGCCAGAACGGGGAATGCTTCGACGATTCCCGAAGAAGTATCCGATTCCGGCGCAATGCGGTTGCGAGCCTCGGCGTTCCCTGAAAAGAGACAGCCCGCAAGCGCCGCTAACAGCGATATCGTTGCTCGGGGTCGCGCCATAATATGTCACCTGGTCAAGAGGATGCGATCGCCAAGCGGCGTGCCGAATGATCAGCTGATTATCCCGTGGCGGCATTAAGGCGACGCTAACGAGCGCGCGAGCATTTGAAGCGGTTTGCGGTATTATGAGGAAGGTACGGTATCATAGGAACGAGATCGTTTCAATGTGGAAGGTGGTTCGCGTGCCACTTCCACGCTGTTTCGATGATCGATCGCAGATCGTGCCTAGGAGACCAGCCGAGCGTGCAACCGGCGAGCCTGTTGTCGGCGACCAGTTCAGGTGAGTCGCCGGGCCGACGCGGGCTGTACTTAATCGGAAAATCGCGGCCGACGACGCGCCGAATGGCGGCTAGCAGCTCGTTCACCGTCGTCCCCTGGCCGGTCCCGAGATTGACGGCGTGGCTTGGGCCGCCATTCAGCAGATGGGCGATTGCGCGCGTATGGGCGTCGGCAAGGTCGAGGACGTGAACGAAATCGCGGACGCAGGAGCCGTCGCGCGTGTCGTAGTCGGTGCCGAGGACCTCGAAGTGCGGCCGCCGGCCGAGTGCCGCATCCATTGCAATCGGAATCGCATGCGTCTCTGGCAGATGCCATTCGCCAATTCGACCGTCCGGGTCTGCCCCGGCCGCATTGAAGTAGCGCAGGACAAAGGACCGAAAGCCCTGGTAGCGATCGAGGTCCTGCAACATCTGCTCGACGATGAGCTTGCTGCGACCGTAGGGATTGATCGGCGATTGCGGGTGGGCCTCGCTCATCGGGATCGCTGAAGGCACCCCGTATGTCGCGCAGGTCGAGGAAAACACGATTTTGTCGATGCCGGCCGACTGCGCTGCCCGCAGCAAGGTGAGCGTTCCGCCGACATTGTTGTCGAAATAGGCGGCGGGGTCGCGGACCGATTCACCGACCTCGATTGCCGCGGCGAAATGGATGATGGCCGCAGGCCGGTATTTCGCAAAGACTTCGTCAAGCCTGCGCCGGTCGCGGATGTCACCAATCTCCAGCGGTCCCCATTTGACGAATTCGGCGTGACCGTTCGAAAGATTGTCGTAGACGATGGGCCGGAAGCCCTTGTTGAACAGGTCAACACAGGTGTGCGCGCCGATGTAGCCGGCTCCGCCTGCCACCAGAATGTTTGTCATTGGCCGGAAGCTCCGGGTCGGCTGTGATGATGATGCTGTTCTCGTGATCGATGATGGCGAAAGTTCACGCCCGACCCCCCACGAGCCGGCGGGCCTGGACGTCAGAAGAACGTCGGCCAGAGCCAGTAGAGCGCGGTCCCACCCAGGCGCAAGATTTCGACAACTCCCCAGCCGAGAAGGTAGCACCATGCGATCGTCGCGGACACGATCACGATCGCCAGCGATACGATCACAATCTTTCTCCCCACCGACGCGGATGAGGGTCGAACCTTGCCCCGCGGATCCTGCAGGTTGATCGGTTTCAGGTGGCTCATTTGGGGGGTGCCGCTGTCTGACCTCGCATGAGTACCTGCAAACGAGCGCTGCCAGCAATCTCAAGGAGGAATTAACGTAAAAGAAGTGCCCATTGGCATGCTTATACCACTGCGTGCAGCGACTTTTCAGCCACTATTGTCGGTCACGACGGGATTTTTCGGGTCAGGCGACCGTGGTCGCCGTAGTAACGCCGCTCATGGTCTGCGCCTTGCGACGAGGCCGGAGGGGCGAGCACCGCTTGGGGGCGTGATCGAGCATCATGCTGGCCGAGACCGCTGCCGGGTCAGCGAAAGCCCGCTAGCGGCGCACCTGGCCTCGCGCCGCGGAGGTTAGAACGCGCTGTCGGAAGCCAGGAGGGATGGGATCGTGACAATCATGATCTTGATGTCGAGAGCCATCGACCAGTTGCGAGCGTAGAACGTGTCGCAAGCCACGCGCTTGCCGTATGTCACCGAGCTTCGGCCGCTGACCTGCCACAGCCCGGTTATGCCTGGCCGGCATGCCAGATACGCGCCGACGCAGCTTTCGTACCTCTCGAGTTCCTCGTCCGTAATCGGCCGAGGTCCAACGATGCTCATGTCGCCCTTGAGAACGTTGAACAGCTGGGGGAGTTCGTCCAGGCTCGACTTGCGCAGGAGGGAGCCGATCGCCGTGATCCGGGGGTCGTAGCGCAACTTGCGGCTCGCCGCCCATTCGGCGGCTGCCACCGGGTCCGTGTCCAGCAGCCGATGCAGACGCTCAGGAGCGTCTGTTACCATGGTGCGGAATTTGAGGCAGTCGAAGTGCTTGCCGTTGTAGCCGACGCGCTTGTGGCGGAACAGCGCAGGACCTGGTGATGAGAGGACGGTGACAACGAAACAGATGATCAATAAGGGAGCGAGAAGCACAATCCCGGAGAGCGCCAGCAGGATGTCGATCATCCTCTTCGGGGTCAGTCCAATCGGGCCCCGTGATGTCACGGGAGCAAATTGCAGAGCGATACGGGTATTGGCCAAGACACTTACCTCGGTACTCGAAACAAAATCTAAAATCCCCGGGCTGTCCTTCAGACTTTCTTCATCTCTCTCCCCGTGTACGAAGCAGACATGCATCGTACAACCCTATTCTGGGTAATGTTCCGTTAGGATAAACGGTCAACTACGCGACCGTTTAACCGTCCGTTAGTGGGCGGCGCGGTAGCCAGATTGCTACCGGCCCGCTTCGCTGAAACGTCGTTATGCAGCTTGTCGTGCGCTCAATGACTTCCAGATTGTTTTGCTTTTTATGTGATTTTTTTGCGGCGGCGCGCGGACATAATCTGCAAAGACGGTAGCCTGGGTTAATGACAGCTCGATGTGTTTGTGGTGATCGTCCGCGCTGCGTGCTCACGGTATCGAAATCCTCGGCGCGGAAGAGACCTCCCGTCCTCTTCACTCCACGTTCGGTTAGGTAGTCAGCTACGGCGGATGGTTCGGCGGCGCCCTCAATCATCACGACGTTCTTCAGGCTGATTCTCTTCGTGGCGGTTCACAAGAACGACGGAGCCGTTGCGGTTGCCCCGTGTCGCCTTGACGGAGGCTCGGATCGGCCCCGCCGGCGCCGGACCAGGCGGAGGTCGGGGCCACGCCGTGGGGGTGACCCTCTTTGAGCGCGGGTCCGCATGAACTCCTCAGGCTTGGAGCCTCAGCAGCAAGGGCATACAGCAGACTGGCATTGCGGACCCACGTCTGTTGTGAGGTATTTCTGACGACGGCGATAGCTGCCGCGGCATTCAGGTCCGACGCTGCTTTATTGCCTCGGTGAAGGCCTTTTGCGTGCGCTCGTCGAGTGCTTCGATCCGCGCTCGCAGCGATGCGCGAACAGGTTCAGATGCGCCGAGATAGGCGAGTGCGGGAATGTCGACAAAGCCGCGCCGGACTAGTTCTTGAAATTCGCCGAGTATACGTTCCTGTATCGGCTCGGGCGCGGAACGCAGGACCGGAATTGCGAGCATGATGCGACGGTTCGCGACCCAAGCTTCGTTTGGCGACGTCTCGTAGGACATCGCAAGCAGGTCGAACGCGCTCTGGTCCAAATTGCCGTGCCCGGTCGCGATCCCGAACAACACGAGCCAGACGAATGAATCCCGCGGGGTGCAGGCGAGGAGCTCTCTGGCCCGGATCTCCATTGCCTGGGTTCGTCGACTGTATTCGTTGAGGGCGCCAGACCGCAGCGCCGCATCCGCGAGGGGAATCTCCATCAGCAGCAGTGCACGCTGTGTGTGACTGTCGCAGGGGCTCGCTTCGCGCGCGGCCGCGCTCGACAACACTTCCGCTGTTGTCGCCTGATTGAAGGCTTCAAACCGCAGCAGGCGCGACTCGATATCGCGAAAATCGTCGGTCACCTCACCTCCCCACACGGTGGAAAGGCCCCAGGCAAAGCCGAAGCAAGCGACGGCAGCGGTGAGGGCTCGCAGAAAAAGCAAGCGAACGGAGAGCGCTGGTTTGGATGCAGGGGGCAAGACTGGCGCAACCGCTCCGATCCGCAAGCCCAAAGCGCCCAAGGACGCTAGGCAACTTCGGCGGGGAGTCTTTCGTTGGTGTAGTAGTGGTAGTTTCGGTCCGAATAGCCCTCGAAGCGACGCATCACTGCTTCGTCGGCCTTGTTGAGAACCGCGCCCAAGAGCCGTTCAGAGAGAACCGGGGAGGCGGCAACAGCCTTGAGGATCTCTTCGGTCGATGTGCTCCCCCACTCGACGACGAGGATGAAGGCATCGAACAGATGGGCAGCCGCCTTGACGTCGACCACCGGCAGAACCGGAGGCAAGTCGACCAGTACGTAATCGTACTTGCTCGCCGCCGCCTTCAGCGTCTGCTTCATCGTCGGCGAGTTCAGAATGTCCGAACTGTTGGGAGGTTTGATTCGCGTCGCCGATGGCAGGAAATCCAGCTTGTATTTCGAGTCGGTGATGACCAGGTCCTCAAAGGACGACTTCTCCGCCACCAGTTCGACCAGCCCCGGAGTGTTCGTATAGCCGAATGTGCTGCTCAGAGATGGATTGCGCAAATCTCCGTCAATCAGCAGGGTTCGTGCGCCGCCTCGCGCGACGAACGCAGCGAACCCCGCGGCGACGGTGGTTTTTCCCTCGCCTGGAAGTGCAGAGACGATACCGACCACCTTGCCGCCGGACGGGTGCAGGTCGATCGCAACCTTGATGTAGCGCAGCGCCTCGGCGGTCGCGGAAAAAGGTGCAACTTCGCTGATCTGCCGGAATGCGCCCGATTCACGCAATGCCCGGTTCTTTCGCAGCGCGGCCTTTTCTCGGGCGAACGCCGGAATGACGGCAAGGCAATTGGCGCCCAAGAGGCTTTCCAGCTGCGCGCGGGTGTGAATCTGCCGGTTCATCTGTTCACGCGCGAAGGCCGACAACACTCCGAAGCCAATCCCGCAGAGCAAGGCCAAAGCCATCGTCAAGCTCGTCTTGGGTGAGCTTGGCCTGCCCGGAGGCGTAGCCAGAGTGACGACGCGCGCCTCGGTCGAGGGAAACGATTGCTGCTGGACCGACTGGGTGAAACGAGAGAGGAAAGTCTCGTAAATGCTTCGATAGGTGTTGGCGGCCGTCTCCAGCTCGCGCAACTGCACCTGCGATTGCCGTGTAGCCCCCGATTGCTGGAAGACTTCAACCATCCGCTTGTCGATCGAATCTTCCTGACTCTTTGCGATCTGCAGCTCGCTCTTGTAGCTTTCCGCGATGCGCGAGATTTCGTCCCAGATCGCGCGTTGCAAGGCCGCCATTTCAGCGCGCAGGTTTCTCGCCGCCTGATGGTCCGCGCCGTAGCGCGCGCTCCACTCGGATTCGCGGCTTTGATCGTCGAGGAACTGCTGCCGCAATTTGGTGATGACCGGGTTGTTGAGTGCGTCGGTCACGACTGGATCTGGAATGTTGAAGCTTTCCTTGCTCGACTCGGGCCGCTGTTCGAGGACACGCGATATGCGCTCGAGCTTTGCCCTCGCCTGGCTGGTGTCGGCGCGAGCTTTCGCCAGTGCAATCCCAAGCTGGTCGAGCTCGATCTCGCTGGCAAGCTTGCCGTCGGCACCGATGATGATGCTGTTCTTAGATTTGAAGTCCTGCACTTCCCTGTAGGCGTCGCTGGCCTGCTGGCGCAACTCGCCGATGCGCTGCTCGAGCCAAACGCTGGCGCGGCGCGTCGCCTCGAATTTGGCCTGCAACTGATCCTCGATATACGCGTCGGCGAAGGCGTTTGCGATCCTCGCGGCCTTCTCGGGATCGAGCGAGGTGAATTCAATCTGCTCAAGATAACTGCGCCCCAAGCGGGTCACGCGCAGGTTGCCTTCCACGACGGCGAGCGCGGTGCGCAGCGGGTCCGATTTTGCCGATTCGACCTGGACCGCCGGAGCAAGGTGCAACAAAGAGAGGACGTGCCGCTTGAGGCCCTGGCCGGCGCCGGCGAATTCGGGATCGTCGTCCAGATGCAGATGATTGATCACGGAGAGGGCCACCCGCTCGGACTTGGTGGTCTCGATTTCGCTCTCGACACCGGCATCTTCGATGCTGCGGTTTTCGGTCGCGAGCTCCGATTGGGTCCAGGTCACTCTCTTCGTGTCGATGATCATGTCCGCTTGCGCGGTATAGCGTGCCGGCGTGACAGCCAGGTAGGCGACGCCGACGATGAGCGACAGGCCGGTCACCAGGGCAATCAGCCGCCACTGCCGGCGCAGAAAGCTTTTAACCTGGAGCAGCGGCAGAGACTCCGCCCGTGGATCGTTGTAGACGGGCGAATAGGGTGAAAACTGTCCGGTTACGTTCATCCACAATCTCTCGAACCACCCGTTGCGTCAGCCGTGAGTCGCCGTTCCCGCCAAGGAAGTTCAATGGGTTGCGCTGACTGGACTTGCCGCAGTCGTCGACGGGGAGGGCGTGGTGGTCGCAGCGGTCACAGTAATGGAGGTGATCGCACTGAGCGGAGTTCCGCCGCCGCCCCCGCCACGATTGATGGCCAGTTTCTCGGACGTATTGGGGTTCACGACGACCACGCTCCCAACGGAGCTCGAGGCCGAGGCTGCCGCAGCCTCCGTGGCGGCGGTAGAGAGGTCGCCCGCGACCGCGGCGAAGGAGGCCTGAAAGTCGCCATCGTCGAAGCCCGCCACCGCCTGCTGGATGATGAGCGCGGCATGCTGATCGAGGTTTGCGCAGGCAACCGCTGCTTGCGCAAGGCCCGCAGCAATGGCCGTCCGGAAGCGCTGCGACGCGCTTTCGGCCAAGCGCACGATATCGGCTGCGAGATTGGCGTCGGTGCCTGCGAGATCCCTGACTGTTGCCTCAAGTGTTCGGGCATCCGACTCCGGCGCAACGAGGGCTTGCGGACTCGCCTTGAATTGAACGATCGCCTGGCTAGATGCGGGCGGTAGGACGCAAGGTGCAGCGGAAGCCGATCCGAAACAAAATGCACTGAGGCAAGAGACCAGGAACAACTGAGCAGATGAGATTTTCGCGATCAGGCCCTTACTCATGGAACCACTCCAAACAACTGTTTCTGATTGCGAATTGCTTTCAGAACACAACAACTATCGAATGCTGCTCAACCGATCAACCAGAGTTCAGCGGTATGGTTGACTGCGCGAGCTTTCGCGCCAATATCGGCATTTTCTGGCTTAGATAACGGCTTTTTGACGGCGAACGATCATGGGGCTTGATTTTTATACCGCTCGACGTGGCATAAAGCTGGAGCGAAGGCGCGGATTGCAACGCAAAAATGGGATATATTACCAGCGAACGGATCACGAAGCCTCTGTCTGGAGCAGCGAGCATCCCCGGATGCGATGAGGCGATGGTGGATTGACGGGTGCCGATTTCGTTCGCGGATATGCAGCAGCTTCAGGTTCAAGGTCGGCGTCCCTGCTTACCGGCGGGCATGAGAATCTATGCCGTCGGCGACATTCACGGGCGGCTCGATCTTCTCGATCTGTTGCTGGCGCGGATCGAGCAAGACGTCTCAGTTCGTCCGGTGGCCAGACCGATGTTTGTATTTCTCGGGGACTACATCGACCGGGGACCGTCATCGCGTGCAGCGATTGATCGGCTGATCGCGCATGGTCGGAGCAACGAGTGCGTATTCCTGAAAGGCAATCACGAACAGATCGCGATCAAGTGCCTGTCCGATCGCTCGCTGTTTGATCAATGGCTGCGGCTGGGCGGGATCGAGACATTGATTTCATATGGCATTTCGCCGAAGCCAGGGCTGGATGAGGTGCAAATCGTCAGGCTGCAGGCGGCCTTTCACGGCGCGCTGCCACAGGCGCATTTCCGCTTTTTCCGCGACCTGCAGATGTCGTTCTCTTGCGGTGACTTCTTTTTCGCCCATGCCGGCGTGAGGCCGAATGTCCACTTGTCGCGTCAAAAGGAGAGCGACCTACTCTGGATCAGGGACGAGTTTCTGTCGTCGAACGAGGATTTCGGCAAGATCGTCGTGCACGGGCATACGCCCACGCGCGAGATCGAGGTGGCATCGAACCGCATCAACATCGACACCGGCGCCTTCGCCACCGGGCGGCTCAGTTGCCTCGTGATCGATCAGGGCTCGTTGTCGGTAATCGATTCCGAGAAACGCGGGGCTCAGGAGAACCGGAGCTGAGTCGGCGCCGCGACGGCGTCGCGTAGCGAAAACCTGAATCGCAGCGCCGTCCTTCTCCTACGAGGGAGTACCACGGGCAAGCGGGAGCGACGGCCGCGTAACGAGCGAGCGAAGGTATTCGGTTGTTGGCCGTTCGACCCAGATACAGATAAGGCAACTGATAAAGACGGTGCCGGTCAATTCCAGCATGAACTGTGCCCTGAGTGGAAGGTGCAGATGGAGAAGGAGGCCTTCGAGAATCAGGGAAACCCAGACATGCCAGAGGAAGATGGAGTAGGACGCTTCACCCAGCAGACTGAGGATGCGGATGTTCGGCACACGCTTCGCCTTTTCGTAGTAGACGGCGCCGGCGACAACGAAAACCGACGGTATGCCGAATTTCAGCATCGGCGGCATGTCAGGATGAAAATACTCGGACTGGGCGAAACCGAGAAGCCCGATCACGAGGAACAGCAAAGCCCAGCCCGAAGGAACATCACAACGTTTCCAAACGACGCCGACCAGCACGCCAGCGAGGAACTCGAGCAGAATGTTCGGGTTCGTAACCGATGCGAGGTGAGCTTCCGGCACCAGCACGTGCAACACCGCCAACCCGCAAAGCGTCGCGGCGATGAACTGCCAGCGATATCGTTGCTCGACCCGCAACGAGGCCGCAATCAACAGGTAGAACATCATTTCATAGATGAGTGTCCAAGCTTGCAAGACCACAGGAAGGATGTCATCGCCGGCGAGGGTCGGAATGAAGAAGAGTGACGCCACCAAACGGTATGAATCAAGCTGGTGACCGTAGGTGAAATTGGGCTTCGCGAGAATGAGCAGCGCGGTCGCTGCGGTCGCGAGCCAATAACTTGGCACCAGCCTGATGACGCGCCGAAGCATGAAAGTGGAGGGGGCGATGTCGCGGTCGACCGTAATCACCCACATGATAAAGCCGCTGACTACGAAAAACAGGTCGATGCGAAAGGTGCCTAGGAACGGCGTGCCACCAGCACGCAGCGTGAGATGGTAGGCCAGAACAGAGAGCGATGCGATGCCGCGCAAGTACTGGATGCCATAAAGTTCGCGCTTCACAACTAGAACCTTTTCTACTCGGTGAAGAGCCCGACATTCCCGCACGCCTGCGCGCGTATCGTTTCAAGGTGGCCAGGAAATATTTGATTGAGGGAATACACCCGAAGATTGACAATTTAGAAACGTATGAATAACCTGAGATTGTTGTTGCTGCCAGTCTTCTATTCAGAAGGCTAAGGTACAGCCCCAGTAGAACCATGTCACTTGACGCGGCTGAACTTGGTTAAAGGCTTCGACCGCTATCATTTGGTCTGGTGGACCGCCTTCCCGATACGCAGCAACGGCGCGTACGTCCTTGAACGGCGATCCGCCGAACGAGCAAAACGCGAGGCGACGGCGACTGGCCGGATCTTGCGTCGCTGTTCAGCGGCCCGTGCGTTTCCCGCGTCGGATTTCCATAGCGTTCGGACTGCGGCCCATCATGGGCTACCTGGCGGTCTTTGCAAGAGCAGGGGAGCGATTTGCAGCAGCGTGACGCGTTGCGAAGCCTCCTGCCGGTTCGGCGATCCAATTCGAATCAGCTCAGTGCGGCGTTGGCATCTGCCGGTCCGATGACGACAACGGCCGCTAATGCGCTCTTGCGAGCCGCTCCGTCACGCGCTCGGCGGCGAAGCCGGCGCCAAAAGCGAACCGCGTCAGGGGCCCGAAGGTATTTGCCGACAACGCCCCAACGAAGAACAGACCGGCCACCGAAGATTCAAACCGCGACGACAATATGGGCGTCTCGGCGGTCTTGGCGATAGCACCGCGCAATTCGGGGGAAAGGAACGGAACTCTTCTCAAATCGGCGCGATATCCGGTCGCGGCGATCAAATGGTCGACCAGCAATTCCTCGGCGCCGTCGGGTCCGCTGAGGGACAGTCGCAGGCGATCCTGGTCCGCTTGAATCTGGTCGACGGACCGGCCCAGGCGCAGGGCCACACGGCCATTGATCTCGTCCCTGGTGAACCAGCAGGGCGCGGGGCCGAGATGGGTGCGCACCACGGTGAGCCGGAATGGCTCTGGCATCGCGCGAAAGACCAGCGGCAGTTCTGCGCACAGGTAGGATTTCCAACCGTTGCCGATGCCCGAGATCGGCCACCGCAATCGCGCGGCCAGCGGGCGCGACTGACCGCGCGGCGGCGGCGGGTCCTGGAAGCGAAGCTGATCCGTGCGAGCCACCAGCGTTGGGCGGGCGCCGGCTTGCTGCAGCAGCGCGGCGATGTCGACCGCGGACGCGCCCGCGCCGATCACCGCGACGTCCCGGTCGGCGAACTTCTCAAGACCATGATGGTCCGAACTATGCGTCACCAACGCTGGAGGCACCCCTTCGAGCATCGGAGGAAGCCATGCGAAATGGCCAATGCCGACTGCCACCACAACTCGGCGCGCGCTCAGGACGCCGCCATCCTCGAAGGTGAGCTTGAAACCATCGGCGTTGCTGCGAAGGTCGCTGACGGTTCGGTTTTCCACGTCGGGGACGAAACGACGCTGAAACTCCAATCCGTACTGCGTGAATGTCTCCAGCGGGACCGGTAGACCCACGTCCGCGTAAGGAAGATCGTTGTCGGCGCAATATCGGGCGAGCGTCAAGATTCCCCCTGGATCATAGAGGCTGGACGCAAATCCCTCGGATTTCAGCCGCATGCCTTTGGGCATCCGGCTTCGCCACATCGCCATCGGGTCGCCGAAAATTCGAAAGTCCAGGCGGCGAGCCTTCAGATGCGCCGCAAGCGAAAGGCCGTACGGCCCCGCACCGATGATCGCGATACCGGTGGAATCAGTGTCAGACCTGCGCGCCGCGTTCATCGTCATCTCAGCACCATTTCACCGCCAGAGTTCTGCTGGTCGCTTGCCACTTTGTGAAAATCTAATACGCTGTAAAGAGTCAAGATCAGTCAGAGTTAAGGGGTGTCAACCCCAACGAGGATACTCCCAGGGTGCAATCTAGAGTTTTGTTTAGTTCGACCAATTGGTGGCCTTTGGCAGCGCGTTTGGCGTCCGAGTTCGGGAAAGCGGGGGCCTACACGGGCGCCATATGCCCGCGCGATAGCCCGCTGCTCTCCGTCAGTTCCGTCCGAGAGATCTTCAAATATTCTGCGCTCTCTCCCACGCAGACCGTCGCCGAAGCGCTGCGCAGGATGCGGCCCGACCTCATCGTTCCGTGCGACGACCGTGCGCTGGGGCATTTACACGCTCTCCATGCCTCGCTGCCTGACGACGACGGTCTGCGCCGGCTCATCGAGCGCTCGCTTGGCAACCCGGCGGGGTACGCCGCCGCGCGAAGCCGCGGCCAAGCACTTCGCCTGGCCGCCCAGGACGGCAGTCCTGAGCCGGCATCGCACGAACTCCACTCCGAGGCGGACGTGCTAGACTGGTGCGCAAACCGGTCGTTTCCCGCCGTGATCAAGGCCGATGGTACCTGGGGCGGCGCGGGGGTCGCGTTGGTCGACAGTCTGGCTTCCGCCCTCGCCGCCTATCGTCGACTGTCGCGCCCGCTTGCCACCTGGCGTGTGTTGAAATTCCTGCTGTCCAATCGCGACCCATTCCCGCTGTGCGGGTGGCTCGATCGAACACGTCCTGGCGTGATCGGTCAAGATTTCGTCAAAGGTCGCGCTGCGAACATCATGGTCGCCTGTTGGAACGGCGAGGTCCTTGCCTCGATCGGCGCCGTCGCGCTGAAGACCAAGCAAGATTTCGGTGCCGCGACAATCGTCAAACTGATCTCGCATCCCGGAATGGAGGCTGCGGCAACGCGGCTTGTTCGCCGCCTCGGAATGTCGGGTTTCTGCGGCCTCGACTTCATCCTTGAAGAGGGGAGCGATCGAGCCATCATGATCGAGTTGAATCCGAGGGCTACGCAGCTTGGTCACTTGCCGTTCGGTCCGGCCGGTTCGCTCGTGTCCGTGCTGCTGTCGCGTGTTCGCGGCGAGACCGTATCGGCAGATAACGGCGGGCGCAGCGCGGAACGACCAAATGTCGCCTTCTTCCCGCAGGCGTGGTTGGCCGAGGCCGACGCCCCGTTGCTTTCGGATGCATATCTTGACGTTCCGTGGCACGAGCCGAAACTGGTCGCCGAATTGCTGCGGCGGCCGAAGGATGTCCGCAGCCCGTTGGCGCGTCTGACCGGCTTCGTGATGGGGCGGCCTGACCCGGCGCGCGTGCTGGCCAAGTCGTTCGCGAACACGTTCCCTCCTGCGGATGAGATTCCGGAGGTAGATTTTGCGGGCGCGGCGCCAGTTCCGTCCCATCCAGGACCACCAGCGCCTGGGTTATGTCAGGAGCCCTGAGACCATCGATGGCCGCCGCGCCGGGAAACGCGCCCCGGACGAAGCGGCAAACCAGCCGCACGTGCTCTTACTTGCATCCTTGATCTCGCGAAGAGTTTCCCCGACCGGCATGGGCGTGTGGCCGCTCGCATGCTATCGCCTGTCGATGATATGATTGCGGAACGGTAGATAATTTGAGCGTAGGAAGAGATCTGTCCAGCGAACCCTCCGGACCGGCACCAGTGGAGGCCAAAGACCACCACGAGCGTTCCGCTGCTCGCGAGCGGCGCGCGGGTGGAATCTGCGTCTTGTCACGGCAACGCATTGTCGGCAATACGAACGGCAGCTCCACCTATCTGCTGAGCCTGTGCGAGGCGCTGCACCAAGATGGACACGTGCTGCACCTGTTATGTCCATCTCCCACAATGTTCGGGCGCTGGCCAGCCCTGGTGATGGGACGGGAGATGGCGATCTTCCGTTCGATAAAGATCCGCCGCGCCGTGCGGATCGGGAACGTCTACGTCGCCGTTGACCCTATGGTGCTGAAACGAGCTTTTGTCGGAGTCCTCGGCAAGGTTCTGGCGCGAATGGGCATCCGTATCGCGGCCCTGTCCAGGCCGGCGCCGTACGCGATCGGGCTGCCCTGGGAGGCGGCCGATCTGCGCTACGTCGAACGGCATGCGCCAAGGCAGGCCGACGGCGTCCTGGTCGACTACGCATTCCTGACCGAAGGTATTGCGCGAGTGCCTGCCCCCTGCGGGCCCAGCGCGGTTGTCATGCACGATCTCTTTTCCAGCCGGCCATCCGATTTTGGGCCGCTCGGCTCCGACCAAACCGGCGGCCTCGTCGATTTCGATACCGAGATGGCGATGCTTGGCCGCGCCGGCGCCGTGATCGCCATTCAGGCGGAAGAAGCCGCCAAAGTACGCCAACAGCTGCCGGGTACGCCGGTTCTGCTCGCGCCCATGGCGACCGTCCCAGTCGACGCGCCACAGGCCGGCAAAGGGCTCGATCTCCTGTTCATTGGCAGCAACACCACCCCGAATGTGGATGGATTGCGCTGGTTCTTCGAAGACGTCTGGCCATCGGTGCGGCGGGCGAACCAAGCGGCCCGCTTGAAGGTCGCTGGCAACGTTGCTGTCTCGTTTCCAACGGGCGTGCCGGACGGCGTCGTCCTGCTCGGGCGGGTAGATGACTTGAACCCGCTCTATGCCGAGGCCGCTGTCGTGATCTCTCCGCTGCGCGGCGGTTCTGGCCTGAAAATCAAGCTGATCGAGGCTCTCGGCCAAGGCAAGGCCATCGTGGCAACCCCGACGACACTCCAGGGCGTGGCTGGCGTCGTCGCGCCGGCCGTATTGGTCGCCGACGCTGCCCAGGCCTTTGCGGACGCGATCACGACGCTGCTCGCGGATGCCGTGCTCAGGAGGGCTTATGGCGAGCGCGCACTCGCCGTCGTGCGCGACCACTTCTCAGCCGAGGCTTGTTACGCTAGCGTGGTGGCCCATTTCCGCCGGCGCAAGTGAGGGAGTGGCTCGGCAATGCGCGTGCTGCGGGCGCTTATCGACGCATCGGTGCCGGGCCCTAAGGTCAAATCCCATCTTTGGTGTAGTACTTGTAGTCTCGATCCGAATATCCTTCCATGCGCCGCAAGGTCGATACGTCGGCCTTATTGAGGACGGTGCCGATCAGCCGTTCCGAAACTGTGCTTGAGGCGGAGAGGGCCCTGACGACATCGTCGCTGGATGTGCTGTCCCATTCCACCACCAGAATGAACCCATCGAACAGGTGAGCCGCTGCCTTGACGTCGACGACCGCAAGAACGGGAGGCAAGTCGACCAGCACGTAGTCGTAGTCATCGGCGGCCGATTTCAGCGTTTTCGTGAACACCGCCGAGGTCAGGACATCCGAACTGTTGACCGGTTTCATTCGCGTCGATGAGGGCAGGAAATCGAACTCGTATTTGTGGTCGTGGATGACGAGGTCACTGGCGGACGCGTTGTTGACCACCACGTCGATCAGGCCTTGATGATTGGTGTAGCCCAGCGACTTGGTAATCGAGGGATTGCGCAGATCGCCATCGATCAGCAGGACTCGTGCGCCGCTCTTGGCGATAAAGGCGGCAAGGGTTGCCGCGATCGTGGTCTTACCTTCTCCCGGCAACGCCGAGACGATTCCAATGACCTTGCTGTCGGCTGGACTGAGGTCGATCGCCACCTTGACGTAGCGAAACGCCTCTGCGGTCGCGGAAAACGGCGCAACCTCGGTTATCTTGCGAAATGCCCCAGAGTCCTTGGTTGCGCCCTTCTTCCGCCGGGGAAGCAGTCGGGAACCGATGGAAGGAACGACCGCAAGGCAGCTGGTTCCGAGCAGGCTTTCGAGCTGCGCGCGCGTGCGGATCCTGCGGCTCATCTGCTCGCGGGCGAGCCCCCCCGCAACTCCCAAGCCAAGTCCGAAAAGACTGGCCAAGATGAGCGTGAATGCCGTCTTCGGGTGGCTTTTCGTGCCTACTGCGGCCGTCGAGATCACCCGCGCTTCAGTAGACGGAAACGACTGCTGCTGGACCGATTGCGTGAAACGCGTCAGGAACGTCTCGTAGAGCCCGCGATAGGTGTTCGCGGCTGTCTCGAGTTCGCGCAGGCGGACCTGCAATTGACGTGTTTGGGCGGATTGCTGAAATACCTCCGACATCCGCTGATCGATCGCTGCTTCCTGGCTCTGCGCGATCTGGACCTCGCTCTTGTAACTCTCGGCGATACGCGAGATCTCATCCCAGATGGCTTGGCGGAGCGCGGCCATCTCGGCCCGTAGGTTCTTGGTGGCTTGGTGGTCCGAGCCGTAACGCGCGCTCCATTCGATGTCCTTGTTCTGGTCGTCGAAGAACTGTTGCCGCAGCTTGGTGATCACCGGATTGCTGAGCGCGTCTGTCACCGCCGGGTCAGGAATATCGACGTTTTGCTTTCTTGCCCGCTGTTGCAGGACATGCGTCATCCGTTCAAGCTTGGCTTGGGCTTCGGTGGTATCTGCACGGGCTTTTGCCAGCGCCTTGCCGAGTTGATCAAGTTCGATTTCGCTGGCCAGCTTGCCTTCGCCACCTATGATGATGCTGTTTGCTGATTTGAAATCCTGAACTTGCCTGAAGGCATCACTCGCCTGTTGCCGCAATTCGCCTATCCGTTGCTCCAGCCAGAGACTTGCGCGATGGGTCGCGTCGAACTTCGCCTGCAGCTGGTCTTCGATATAAGCATCGGCAAATCCGTTGGCGATCTTGGCTGCCTTGTCGGGATCGAGCGAGGTGAACGCGATCTGCTCGATATAACTGCGTCCGATCCGGGTGACGTCCAGATTGCGTCGCAAAGCGTCGACAGCGTTTCGCGTCAGCTGTTCTTTTGAATCCTCGGGCGCGGCAGCCGGCGCCAGTTTCAGGAATGCGAGAAGGCGTTGGCGCAAGCCGGGGCTGGTTCTGGCAAATTCGGCATCCTCGTCAAGGTGCAGCCGCTTTACCACCAAGAGTATGATGTTCTCCGATTGTGTTGCTTCGATTTCGCTTTCGACCGACGCGTCCTCGACGATGCGGTTTTCGGTTGACAATTCGGAATTGGACCAGGTGATCCGTTTGGTGTCGATAACCAGATCGAGACGCGCGGTGTACCGCGCAGGTGTCACCGAAAGGTACACGCCGGCCAGCGCGAGCGCGACCGCAAGCGCGAGCGCAATCAGCCGCCATTGCCGACCGAGAAAATCCTTCACCTGCAACAGTTGCCAGGCCGCACCGGTGGAGCCGGCTGCGGTCGGCGTTGCGGCATACCGCTGGAATGGTCTGGCTAGGTTCATGGGTCCTGAATCCGCGACGAGTTAACCATAGTTCGTGAGGACCAACCCCGGTTCGCGTTGCAGCTCCCAAACCAATTGCTAAACCAAATCTATCATGACAAGGAGGTGGAATCCAATCACACCTCCGCCGACATAGTAATGGCCGTTTTTCGGGCTTTGCGTGAGCCCTTTAGTCGATCGATAGGCGCCATTTACGCAAAATCCTGCATGGCTCCTTATGAAATGTTATAGTGAAGTGCATGATCTCAAGTTCCCTGGCGCGGGAGTGCTAAACTGAAGATCGCATATTTGGTACATGATCTTTCAGATCCCGCCGTACATCGACGGCTGCGGATGCTGAAGATCGCATCGGCCCAGATCGTCGTCATCGGGTTCAGGCGAACCGCAGCGCCAATGACCAACGTTGAGGGCTGCGAGACGATTGATCTCGGCCCGACCAGGGACGGTGCATTGCTTGCAAGGGTCGGCTCGATTGCCTTGGCGGCGATGCGGCTGAGGCGGCTCCGGAAGGCTGTGCGCGGCTGCCGAGTGGTGCTCGCACGAAACCTGGAAATGTTGCTTCTGGCCGTAGAAGCCCGTCGTCGTTACGTCCCCGGTGCCAGCTTGGTATTCGAGTGCCTCGACATCCATCGAATATTGCTGGGCAAGGGTCTGGCGGGAGGCCTGCTGCGATCGATCGAGTCTGGTCTGATGCGCAAGGTGGACCTGATATTGACCAGTTCACCGCGCTTCATCTCCGAATATTTTGGGCCAAGAAAGTTCAACCGTCCCATAAGAATTGTCGAGAACAAGGTCCTCCTTTCCAACCCTGGCATCGGCCCTCCGAGCTGGTCTTCGCAGCCAGTCGGGCCGCCCTGGAAAATCGGCTGGTTCGGCATGATAAGGTGCCGTCGAAGTTTCGAAATTCTTAGATCGGCGGCGCGGGATGCGGGCGGCAGCCTCCAGGTCAGGATCGCCGGCCGTCCGTCTCCAAAGGAATTTCCGGATTTCGAAGCGCTCGTCGGCGCGTCTCCGCATGTCAGGTATACCGGACCTTATCGGCCTGACGACTTGGCACCGCTTTATAGCGATGTGCATTTCAGTTGGGCGGTGGACTTCTTCGAACAGGGAGCGAATTCCACCTGGTTGCTCCCCAATCGCGTTTACGAGAGTTCATTTTTTGGGGCGGTTCCGATTGCCGTCGAGGGCGTTGAAACAGCATGCTGGCTTGGGCAAAGGAAAATCGGGGTGATCCTCGAAGGTCAGCCTGAACTGGCGTTGCGCAATTTCCTTGAGACGCTGACTGATCAGCGCTATCGAGAGCTGGCCGGCGCTCTACGAAGCGTACCACTGACCGAATTGGCCGACGGGAGGGAAAGCTGCCAGCGGCTGCTCGAAGCACTCGAGAAGCCCAAGGTTTCGTTCGAGCCGGATGTCGAACATGTCAACATTTGAGGCCGCTCGCTCGCCGGATGGTGTCGTTGTCGTGGTTCCTTGTCTCAATGAAGAGGAGCATATCGAGAAGACGCTCGCTCACTTCATGGCGGAGCCCTATGACGCGGTGCGGAAGATCGTGGTTTCGGATGGCGGCAGCACGGACCGGACGGTCAAGATCGTGGAGCAATGCGCGCTCCGCGACAACCGGGTCGTCCTGCTGCGTAACAACCGGCGAATCCAGAGCAGCGCCTTGAACAGGGCTGTCGAGCAATATGGGCACCTGGCGCGCTTCATCATTCGAGCCGACGCACACGCGGACTATCCCCCCGGATTCTGCAAGAGGTTGCTCGCGGCTCAGCAGATGACGGGGGCCGAAGCGGTCGTTGTTAGCATGATCGCCAAGGGGGTTACCTGCTTTCAGGTCGCCGCCGCGGCCGCGCAGAATTCGAAGTTGGGCAATGGAGGCTCGGTGCACCGCAGGCTTGCGCAGGGCGGGTACGTCGATCATGGGCATCATGCGCTGATGGACGTGAACGCGTTCCGCTCGGTGGGAGGATATGATGAGTCGTTCTCGCACAACGAGGACGCCGAGCTCGACCGCAGGCTCATCGCTGCTGGATTTCGGATCTATCTGTGCGCCGGCGCCGAGATCACCTATTACCCGAGAAAGAGCCCGGCCTCGCTTTTCAATCAGTACAGGAATTTTGGACGCGGTCGGGCGATGACGATCTTGAAGCATCGCACCAAGCCGAAGCTGCGGCAGGTCCTTCCAGTTTTGGTCGGCCCGGCCGTCGCCATGTCGCTGCTGTGGCCTTTGACTCCGTTGTTGGCAATCCCTGCCATGCTCTGGGCGATTGCCGGCATCTCGTATGGGCTTGCGCTCGGCGTTCGCAACAGGAGCAGGTGCGCCTGTGGCGCAGGAGCGGCAGCGCTGCTGATGCACCTTGGGTTTTCATTTGGGTTCATTTCACAGGCGCTGCGCGCCGGGGGGCGGCGATCGAGCCGCGACGCCCAGAGCGCCATCACGTAAGATTGGTATGGATCAATGATAGGGCGGCTTAACAACGGATCGCCTGTAGTCGACGTCAGTGTCATCGTGGCGAACTACAACGGCGAGCAATTTCTTGCCGATGCCGTCCGCTCGGCATGCAACCAGAGCCTTCGGACTATCGAAATCATCGTCTCGGACGATGCGTCGAGCGACTCCAGCGTTCAGATCGTGAAGGCACTGAGCGCCAAAGACAGCCGAATTCGCCTCATCGAGTCCAGCGTGAACGGCGGTCCTGCGGCAGCTCGCAACCGGGCTCTCGAGGTCGCCAGAGGCCGGTGGATCGGCGTCCTGGACAGCGACGATGTCATGCATCCCGATCGGCTCTCGCGGTTAATCGAAGAAGGCGTGAAGAGCAACGCCGACATCGTGGCCGACGACCTGCTGTTTTTCGATACCGACTACCGGGCACCTTCACAGTCGTTGCTGGGTGGGCGATGGTCGGAGGCCTCATACTGGGTTGCTCCCGAGGATTATCTGGCAACCAACAATTTCTACGGGAAGGGGCCGGCTCTCGGGTATCTCAAACCCTTGTTTCGGGCATCGATCATCGACAAGCAGAACCTGCGTTATGACGAACGGTTGACAATTGCGGAGGACTACAATTTCGTATTTCAGCTCCTCATGGCCGGGGCGGCTTTTCTCACCATAACCTACGCCGGCTATTTCTACCGCAGGCACAGCGGCTCGATTTCGCATCGCCTCAACCCCAAGGCGCTCGAGGGCATTCTCGAAGCCGAGAAAGGTTGGGCAGAGCGATGGCCCCAGGCCTCTCTGCAGCCCCTGTTCCGCGCGCGTGAACGCTCGATCCGGCGGGCACTCGCTTTTGAGGAACTGGTCGAAGCCATCAAGTCACGACAACTGATGAAAGCGGCAACGTTGGCCGCAGCCGATCCCGCCGCGGCCTGGCTGCTGAGGCTTTCGCTCGGGCAGTTTTTCAAACGTCTCCGCTCCGGCCCGAAGGTCTTCGGGCCGCGAACCATTTCGGATCAGCACGAGCACGCCACGGAACGGCGGTTGCAGAACTGATGAGCACGTGTCAGAGAGCGCTGATTTCGATCCGTCATGCGGCATGGCCTGCGGCGGTGTGGCCCGGGCAGGGACCATCCCGCCGGTATCATTGTCGACGAGTTCTTGTGACGATGTCCCGCTCTCGTGTTAACCATGGAAGGCCAGGGTATTTGGAACTAGGACGTTGAAAACAAAGCTGGACTGTCCATTCGAGCGGCCGACACGGAATATCGTAGCGGCCGAAGTCGAGCACGGATAGAAATTCCGCCCGTTGAAAGGTCCTGCTGCTCGATTGGAGCAGTGGATATCTGCGCGGCCGGAGAGAGAGCGCGGCTTGTTCGGGAATTCGAGGCTCGTGATCACCAATTTATCCCAATCGTGCGGGTCGGCATATGTGGACGTCGTGATCGCGACGTGGAACGGAGCCGCCACGATCGAAAGAGCGGTGCAGTCGGCATTGTCGGACGATCATGTCAGCCAGGTCATCGTCATCGATGATGGATCCACCGACGGCACGTATGCGGTGGTCGAAGCTATCAAAGACAGGATCGGGGCCCGGATTGTTCTTCAGCGATTGGGTCAAAACAAGGGGCCGTCGGTCGCGCGCAACCGCGGCCTGGAATTATCCAGTGCGCCTTGGGTCGCGGTCCTGGATGCGGACGACTATTTTTGTCCTGGCCGGATAAAGGCGCTTCTTGATGCTTCCGAGGGAGCTGACTTCGTCGCGGACGATCAGATCCAGGTGAAGCAGGGTCAGGATCCTGACCTGTTCGGCGATGCCCTCATCGGTCATGACACCGTCATGACCCTCGACTTTGCGATCTTCGTTGCGAACAACATCAGCAGGGGGGGCCGCCTCAGGAAGGAATTCGGTTTTCTCAAGCCCATCATGCGCAGGTCGTTCTTGGACACGAACCAGCTGCGGTATCCGGAACAGTTGCGCTTGGGAGAGGATTTCGCACTCTACGCCAGAGCGCTAGGTGCCGGGGCCGTTTTCAGGGTCATTCCGGCCCGCACATATGTTTCGGTCATTCGGGCGGATTCGCTTAGCGGCAAGCACTCGAAGCACGATCTGGAGTGCCTGCGCGATAGCGCCAGGTCACTTCAGACGTTGCCGACCCTGTCGAAGCTGGACAAGAGGCTTGCGCGCAAGCACTTCGAATCCATCGATGCGCGCGTGCAATGGCTCAATGTGATTGACGCCGTAAAAGCGCGAAGCTTAGCGGCCTTTCTCGCGCCTTTTTTCCTTCGCTGGACTACGTCCGTCTATCTGATGCGCTGTCTCTTGGAGCAGCTCATGATCAGGAGCAAGAGGTCACTCGGACTGTCATAAGAGTGCGCGCGAAGTTACTCGCCGGCTTGGGGCCGACGACCCACAGCCTCGCGATACAGGTCATCCCAGAACCGTTCCGCATCGCCAGGGGCGAAGAGTGCTTCTGCGGTGGCACGGGCCTTCGCTCGCATGCTGCGATAGGTTGACTGGTTCTTGACGCAGGCTTGAACTTTCTCGAGGAGCTCGCCGGCAAGCCGCTCGACTTCGTCGCGAAACATCGCCTCGTACCAAGGAAGGTGCCTCTCGGTGTTCCCCTCATACTTCCATTCTCCCATCTCGTTCCTGTCCAGAGAGAGCAAGATGCCGTTGACCTGATCTTCAATGAATTCCGGCAGCGCCCCTATGTTCGTCGCAATAACGGGGGTGTAGCGCGCCATTGCTTCGATTGCGCTGTAACCAAAGGTATCGCTGAAAGTCGTCAGAAGAAGAAAATGCGATTGCCTGATCAATTCCAGGACGGCGGGGTTTGGCAACGAGCCATGCGACGTGACGTTGGGAAGCGTGTCGATAAGCCGACGATATGCCTCGAAGAATTCCGGGCGCGACGGACCTATCCATGAGCCGGCCCCCACGTCGAGCCCGGAAACGATGTCGACCTTGAGCGGAAAGCCAAGTTCGTGCGCGAGCTGAGCGGCGCGCACGGCAACGAGACCGCCTTTGCGTAAAAAGTGATTGCCTACGAAGACCAGCTTGATGGTTTCCGGTTGTGACGGGTCGAAACCATCTGCCTCAGGGGGAATGAGGATATTAGGATAGCGAACGGTGAGTTTGGGGGCAATATCGTCAAGCCACGGCCTGCCGGCATGCTGGTGCAGGAATTGGCGGCGGGCAATCTCCGAGATTGCCACGATCTTCCGGCATCTCTGGCCGGCAAGCATTCTCGAAAGGATTGCAAAGATCTTCCAATCTTCGCGGCCGAAGACGCGAGGGAGATGCGACTCGTAGCCGATCACGAAGGGCGTCACGCCAATAGGAATGCGGTTGAAGGCATGTATGAGATCGAATCTGCGAAGCGGAAACGGGCTGAAAATCGTTGCGCCTTCGATTGATGTATGAATGTAATTGAGGGGCAGGAAGTTTCGAATGGAGATGTTGTGCGTGGAATGCTTGGGTGAGTTGAACAGCCACGGATAACGGGTCGGCGCCAATATATTCAATGCATGTCTCATGCTAACTAGTCTACCGGTTGAAAAGCCACCCCGCATTATTGCATTGGCAAGATTTGCTCGTCAAAGCGGAGCTGTTCGCGTGGCTCTTGCTCAACCCCGTTGCCGCGACGTTGGCTGCATCGCTTTTCCGCGTCAGGTTCGGTAAAAAGGTAAGCGCGTCCGCGCGGCGACGAGCCGGGGGCGACCGTTCGTGACGAGTGTCACAGAGCCGGCTCGGCTGCAGACCAAACAGCCCGCACGAAACGGTTGCGGTTGATCAACGCGGAGATCGGGTCAACGGCCGCATTGTTGCCCAACGGTTGGCCTCCAATGGAGAGCCCTATTGCCTCGTCACGCGTTTTTCACTTTGCTGAGATGGATGATCGTCGTTTAACTGTGCCTTGTTGTCTCTCTTGGGTCGCACCCTGGCGCGGCTGGTTTCCGCGGAAGTCCTGGCGGAGGCGTCATATGAGATTTTTGAGCGTGCTGGCAGCCGTGTGTTCAGTCTGTCAAGTCGCCACGGCATTCTCAGGGGAACGGCCTGTATTGGAAACGGGCTCAGTGCTCGGTAGTGAGCTGTCGTTCGCCAACACTCTGGAAATGCTTGACCAGCACTTCGGTTCGCCGCCTGTTTGGAGAGAAGGGGGCGTGCAGGTCGATGCGCCGGTCCTGCCGTTCAATGATCCATCATTTTCCTGGGCGGCCGGGTATATCTGGAACCATCATTTGGCGGGGCAGCCGGTGCTATGGCCGCCACCCGCGAAGGATTTCCCGGCTTGGACGTCGAACGGCTTAGCAGACGCCAGTCCCAATGGCGATATGATGCGCCAGATGGAAGGCAAGCTCGTTCCGCTCACGTGGTCGGGAACGCTGAATCTCACAGTGCAGGAAATGCCCGCCGAACTTGCCCGAACCGTCGGCAAGGAGGACCCAAAGGAGTATATCGGCGCGACCATCAACAGCTATCCCTTCGCGCAAAAATACGGCATCTTCGCCATCTCTGCGAAACTCCCGTTGGGCAAGGGACTCTGGCCGGCATTCTGGCTATTGCCGGCGGACAAGAGCTGGCCCCCCGAAATCGATGTGATGGAAGTGATTGGTGTGGAGCCGAGCACGTTGTACACGAGCCTTCATACGAACATTCCCCATAGGGAAACGGCGTATGGATTGGGTACGGACACCCATCTCGACTTGAGCGCCGCCTTCCACGAATACGCTGTCGATTGGGGACCGGAAAAGATTGACTGGTATTTCGACCGAAAGCTCGTCTACTCGCGGCCCACGCCACCCGATCTGCACAAGCCCTGTTACATCGTGGCAAACGTCGGCGTCGGCAAGGAAAACGGCTGGGGCGGCGCACCTGATAGCTCGACGCATTTTCCCGCCACGATGCAGGTCGCCTACATCAGGGTTTGGCAAAGGCCTCAGTACGTTGGTCGCTAACCGCCACGGCTCTTGCGCCGGTCGGAGAAGCGTTGGTGTTCGAGGCCGCTCACTTGGTAAGAACAATGAGCACAGACCAAGCGTGGCGCTGGACAAAAGGAACTTGAAGCAACAGGTCGTCTGCGCGCTCGCACAGCTTCATCATAGTTGGACCGATGAGGGTTGTTTTGAAGGGAACTGCGGCGAGCGTTGTCAACCCGAAAAATTTGCACTCAATATCGCGAAAAACGCCGCGGGCAATTTCTAGATCGCTCATGACGAGAGGATGCTCGTCTTCCGTGCGATACTGAGGCGTCATCTTCCGAAAGAGGTTGAGCGCTGGATTATGCCCCAATGGCTCGCTAAAAATTGCTTTACCGCCAGGGCGGAGCACCCGAAAGATTTCAGAAAAGCATTTGTTCAGGTCGAGATGGTGGAGAATGCCGCGACCGAACACCAGGTCGAATTCATTGTCCGGAAACGTCAGGGCTTCGGCGTTCATCACCGCGAAGTCACAATTGCTCAACCCTAGCGAGGTGCAAATCTGCCGCGCCTTTTCAATGGCCTTATCGGATATGTCGATCCCATGAAAATGAGCCGTCTCCTGAGCGAGTCGATCGTTGACGAGGGAGATGACGCCGTCTGAGCAGCCGTACTCCAAGACGTTCGCGCCGCGCCCATATTGCCGCACGAGATCGTTTTGAGCCTGTGTGCCGGCGGCAAGTGCGCCGTACCACTTGTTCAACGGTTCGCGAATGTCGTGCTCCGCTCCGAAACGTTGATTGTGAAAATCACGTTCTCGCTCGATACGCGGTTGGTGGCTCATATCGGCCTCTCACTAAAATTCTCTCAAAAGGACATGATGTAGCGCTCAGGCCGTTAAGTTCAGAACGCTAGTTTCCCGGCGGGCGGTTCGATCTGACTTCTTGTTCTAGCCATGGCCGCCCCTGTTGTCAGCTTGCTGTCGGGATGGCGAGCGAGCATAGTAAAAAGCTGCGATGAACATCATCGAGGTCATATTGAACTGGCTGTAAAGCTCGACCTCGCCAATTGTACGCGCCAGGATGAACGTCACATATCCGGCAAAAAAGCAGCTTTCCGGTGCAGGATACCATAGTGCCCACCGCCAGACGCTGAAGAACACGACAAGCGTCGTGGCGGCGGCGATCACAATTCCGATCACGCCCAGCTCCACCCCTGTTTCGAGCCACAGATCGTGAAAATGAAAACCGTAGTGATTATTGATGTAGAAAGTTTCCCAGAACCGTATCGCGTCGGCATTGCTTTCGTTCCAAAATGCCTGGAGGCCGACACCAAGCGGGTGATCGGCAATGATTTCAGCCGCGTGAGACCATAGAAGCGTACGGCCGGTAAGGCTGACGTCTTTCCCGATTGATTGTAGGATCGTCTCAAACAGGCCATCGAACAGCAGGAACGAAGCCAATATGATTACGCTGGCAACAAACGCGCCAACGCAGGCCAGAAATATTCGCGTGGCTGGTCGAAACGGTCGCATCAGAAAGGGAGCGAGGGAACAAACGAGAGCCAGGCTCCCCGCCAGCAAAGCGCCTTCCGAGTCCGCTGCTATGAGCATGCTCGGCGCAGCCAGCAAAGCGGCGAGGGCAATGGCTCGAATGAGCAGATGCTGTCGGTCGAGTATCAGCCAGAAGCTTGATAGCACAACCAGCGCAAGCGTTTGACCGACCATGTTCTTGGAACCGAACACGGAAGGGGCGAACAGAAAGGTCGCGTTCGCACCGACGAATGCGAAAAAGGTAATGAGGATGAACGATCCGGCACGCAGTCCTTGCGCGAACATGAGGACCGCAAGCACCGATACCCAAATTTGGGCCGCGCTGCGCAATGATTGCGTCGGCTGTTCGGACCAGATGACGGAGAGCGCTCCGAACAACACGATGGCCCACGGAATGATATTCCAGGTCAGGGCCTGGTAGAAGCGAAGCGGAAACAGCGCGCAATAGAGCAGGACCGCGCACAGAAAGATGATAGCTGGTATGGTCTGGACGACAATAATGAGTGTGCTTGAAAGCGCGCAGCAAAGCCATAACAGCCAGGTGACCCGGTATTCCCAGTCCGTCTGATGGGCCGCAATGGCAAGTGACGGGGAGCTCATGTCGCGCCAATCGCCGGTAGCGAGAGGGTCGTACCGCTGCGCGCGCGCATCTGATCTGGCATTTTGTGTCGATAGTGCTCTAGAGACCATTTCGTAGACCGCCGGCAGTGGACTCCCCGATGTCTGGCGCGACAGCGGCCTTATTTGTCGCTGCTGCGATTCATCAGCGTGACCGGAATCGGTGGTTGACGGCCGCTGGTTATCGGGCGGGTCCATTGTCGATTTTTGATCACGTGTCGTCAAGACGCCGAGCGGCAGGTTGCGGCCGTTTCGAAGGTTTTGATGAACGCGGTTGCGCGCCAGGCTGCGCCGTCCGTGAACAAAGCAGGGCCAGATTGACGCCAGATCGGTTAACGAGCTCACGCTCCGCATGAGCGGCGATTCTGCCCCTGAACCCTCATGTTGGCCGAGAGATAGGAAGAGGCGCCGGCTGCGTAGCAACGCATCTTATCCGCGTAGGAAAAGTCATATTCGGGCAGAAACCGGTTCTCGCGGGCGAGCGTCTCTCTTACGAACCCCTTTAGATCCCAGGGCGCCTGTCGGCACAGATCGGGGCATTTGAAGAGATACTTGGCGTAGAGAGCGCCGGAGCCGATCATGTAACTCCGCCAGAGTCGCTGGGCGGCCTCTGAAGTTTGGCGGCCGTGATGATGGTAAACTACGATGTTCGGCATGTATTCGAGCTTGATGCCCGCGGTATAGGCACGAAAGATATAGTCGGTATCCTCTCCTGCCGGGATGGACCCGACCCCGAACAGCTCGTCCATCGGGCCAAGTCGTTCGTAGACCATCCGGCTCACGAAAAGATTGCAGCCCAGAAAGCAGTTCCCGAGGTTCTCATATCGCGCGGAGCGGTCCTTGATATGCCATTGGTTTCGCGTGGTATCGGTCTTGATCGTCAGCGATAAGTCCCCGGCGTTCCCCAATTCGACCCGGCCGCCACGCAGTGCGAGGTCCTTATCCGTCGCATGCAGGTGCACGAGCTCGACGAAGTAGTCCCGCTGCAGGCGGCAATCATCGTCGATGAGGACGAGAATGTCGCCTTGCGCTGTTCGGAGTCCTCGATTTTTTGCTATCGCGATGCCGGTGCGAGGCTCACATTCAACCCGAACCGGGATCGATGCGTCGGCTGCGAAATTGTGCAGAACGGCCTCCGTGTCGTCAATCGATGCATTGTCAACCACCACGATTTCGGCATCTCTCAGCGAGGCCGCCCGCGCAGCCGCGTCGATCGATTGCAGGCAATGAACGATCGCGTGAGCTCGGTCTTTGGTGCAGATGACGACGGATACTTTCATTAGCTCTGCTTTTGCACGGCTGGAGTCGATCCGAACGGGAGAGACAGCAGCGCGCTTTCGTCGATGAAGGAACGTCGCTGAACGAGGACACAGACGACCATCGTCGCGAAAGCCAAGAGGGCGCAGAGCCCGACGTCGGCAAACTTCTGAAGTGCAAAGGTTCTGTTGACCTCCGAGTAGACCAGTATCGCGATCGGGGTGATCAGAGCTGGCACAACCAAGGTCTCGAGATATGTCGCGAACCGGCATTGAAGGAGAGAGAGCACGAGGCTCAGCGTGCGCGGTACATAAAGCAGGACCGCGAAGGTGTAGGCTCCGGCCACCCAATGGATATCGTGGGACAACAAAAGCGACAGCAGCAGCGCGCCGAGCCAGATGGGGCTGAACTCGATCGTCATCCGCAGCCTCAGATCAGGCCGGCCCAGCACCAGCATGATGTCACCGCCGAGCGCCATCATTGCCTGGATCGCTCCAGCCGCCGCCAGGATCATGAAGATTGTGCCCGATTGGGCCCACTTTTCGGAGAGCAGGATCTTGAAGATCGAGTGATGGGCGGCCGCCACCAAGCTCATCGACGGGACCACGAGGACACTGAGGACGCGAGTGGCGAGCAGGAAAGTCCGCCGGATGGCCGGCAAGTTCTCCTTGACTGTCGCCAAATGCGAATAGAGCACGTATTGCATCGGCCCGGTGATGACCATCGTCGGCAGGCGAATGAACTGCATGGCGATGGTGTAGAAGCCCACCGAAGTCGGTCCCAGCACACCTCCGAGAGCAAGGTTGTCGACCGATCCGGACAGCTGAGCGATAAGGTTGGTACTAAGAACGTCCCGGCCGAATACCAGGTGATGTTTGATCGCGGCGAGATCGAAGACCAAGCGCGGGCGGAATGGCGAGCAGACGAAGGTCACTAACAGCCGGGTGAAGAAAAAGGTAATCTGTTGGGCAACCAAGGCCCAGACCCCGGCTCCCATGAATGCGGCGGTGACAGCCGTAGCGACACCAAGAACGGTCGAACTGATTTCGATAGCCGCAATAGTTGAGAACTGGCGGGCCTGCTGGAGCGCCGCGCCGGGAATTACGGCGGCCGCCTGTGCCGCGATGATTAAGGACAGCGTGGTGACAATTAGCTTGAGCTTCGGTTCGCCGAAGGTGTAGGCCACGAGCGGCGAAAGAAGGACCAGGATCGGCACTATTGCACCGCCCAAGGAGAAGATCACCCAGAAGCTTGTCGACCACGCCGTCTCGTCCTTTAGCGGCGTCGAGCGAACGAGGGACATGCCAAGTCCCGCGTCCGTGATCAGCATTGAGAAGAGTATGAGGGGCGATGCAATCGCGACCAATCCGTAGTCGGTGGACGTGAGCAGGCGCGACAGAATCGGGACGGCGATGAACTGCGCGAGGAGGCGGGTGAGGCTGGCCGATGAGACGAGTGCGGTACCAGTCACAATCCTGCGGAGTGACACTATACTGATCCTGCTATCGCGCGCCGCAGTCCCCGGGCGTGCAGTCGAGTTCGGTCACTAGCCCATAGCATAGAGGGTGGGCTCAGAGAGTTGCGGCACATAATCGTGAATTCATAGTAAAGGCAGAGGTGAAAGCAAAAACAACAAGTGTTGTTGTGCCCGGCACAATCGGGAAAGCTCAAGGCCCTTTTCTTGTACTTCGGTTACTATCATTGTTCTTAATGAATGCGGGAACGCCAACGGTCATGCGCTCTGCGCCAGCCCTCTCAGCAGTTGGCGCACGGGTTGGTGAGGCATCATGGTACCGCAGGAAGACTCGAAAACCGGTAGAGGCGATAAAATCGATACGCTCATCGCTGCCGCGATCATGGCGTCAGACATTTTTGCCGAGCAGGCACGATACCGCCTTGGACAGGGGGCGCAGGGCCGCCGACACGACTACCCCTATCGCTGTTCTCTTCTCGGCACTTTGGTTCATCTATTGCCTTTCGCCCCCAATGACCCATAGGTGCCGGCCAGATAGGCCCGCGATGACACGCCCGCGGGGAACCGTAGCGTGAGTCACTTGCGATCGTGGCGGGTGAGTTCAATGCCTTGGCGCCCGGGCTGATGGCGTCCAACTGTCGTAGGTGCCACGCCGGCGTGCTGCCACTACTTAACGACCGGCATTCAAACACCAAGTCGCACACCTTTGCGCGAATACGTCGCACCGGCGCGTTAAGCAAAGGCCAGCGAATTTTCCAAAACCGCTCGGGCGGCTGCTACTGTTGACGTGGCGGCGCCCGGCATCCTTGGTTGACCAGCTTTCTAAGCGCAGCGTAAACTTATCAGGAGAATGTGTTATGCCGATCGCGAGCACGGTGGGCCTTGGCAAAGATGTGCGGATTTACCATGAGGATCAAGTCAATCTTTATGGCTGCACCGTCGGGGATGAAAGCCGGATTGGCTCTTTCGTCGAGATTCAGAAGAACGCCACCATCGGTGCGCGATGCAAGCTCTCCTCGCACAGCTTCATCTGCGAAGGCGTCACAATTGAAGACGAAGTTTTCATCGGGCACGGCGTGATGTTCACCAATGATCGTTTCCCGCAGGCGACCAATCTGGACGGCGTGCCGCAGACGGAAGCAGATTGGTCCGTTGAAAAAACACTCGTCAGGCGTCGTGCCTCGATCGGCTCCAACGCGACCATCCTGTGCGGCATTATCGTCGGAGAAGGGTCGCTGATCGCCGCCGGTTCGGTTGTGACCAAGGACGTCCCGGACTATGCGATTGTCGCAGGAGTACCTGCGCGCGTCATTGGCGACACTCGGAAGAGAACGGCTTGAACGGCCTCTGTTGCTTCATTGCTGCACGAGGCGCACGGAAATGGAAGACAAACTGGGATCGAAAGCAGTGGTGAACATTGGCCTCATCGGTTACGGGTACTGGGGACCCAATCTACTGAGAAATTTTGCAGAATTGCCCGGCGTCAGGACGGTCGCCGTCGCAGATCTCAGGCCTGCGCAGCTTGAGTCTGTTTCGCGCCGATATCCTTCGATTAGAACAACAACGCATTTCGAAGATCTCATCGCCGACGAAAGTATCGAAGCCATCGTGGTCGCAACGCCAGTTGCGACCCATTTCGAATTCGGTATGGCAGCCCTCAAGGCAGGAAAGCATTTGTGGCTCGAAAAGCCGATGACGGAAACAAGTCACCAGGCAGAAAAGCTGGTTGAGGAGGCGGAGAAGCGTTCACTCACACTGTTCGTGGATCACACCTTCATCTACACCGGTGCGGTCCGCAAGATGGGTGAATTGATCAAGAGCGGAGATCTTGGGAAGATCCTCTATTACGACTCGACGCGAGTTAATCTCGGCCTGTTTCAGCGCGACGTTAACGTGATCGCAGATCTTGCAGTTCACGATTTCGCGATTCTCGACTATCTCTTGGATGAGCATCCGATAGCGGTCTCTGCCAGCGGCATCAACCACTTTCCAGGGACTCCGGAAAATCTTGCGTACATTACGCTGTTCTACGATTCCGGCGCGATAGGTCACACCAACGTCAGCTGGCTTGCGCCCGTGAAGGTTCGGAAGGTTCTCGTCGGTGGAAGCAAGAGAATGATCACATACGATGACCTAGAGCCTAGCGAGAAGGTCAGGGTCTACGACAAGGGTATTAGCTTCACCGATGATCCGAAGGTGATACACGAGATGCGCGTCGGCTATCGCACAGGAGATATGTGGGCGCCGAAACTCGACGGAAGCGAAGCATTGAGGGTCGCTGTCGAACATTTCGTGGAATGTATCGCAAAGGGCGAACCTCCCATCACAGATGGCCGGCTTGGCCTCCGCATCGTGGAAGTGATCGAAGCCGCCACAAGCTCGATGCGTGGCCGGGGAGAAACCGTTCGTATTCGCCGACACAAATCCGACGAGCCGCTGACATATGCGTCTCGCTAGCGGCCGCAGGCCCTAGCCAGCGCGTCCACAACGCGGTCCTGATCGGTATCGGTCATTTGCGGATAGAGCGGCAGGATGACGGTTCGATTCTGGGCCTCTTCCGATCTTGCGAGCGAATGGAGGTGCCGCATTCCAGAATAGGCTTTTTCCCTGTGCGCGCACATGATGCCGCGCCGGGTTGAGACCTCTTCATCGAGCATAGCCTGCATTACCTGGCGCTGATGGCAACCGTCGGGTAGACGAACGCAAAAACTTTGCCAGTTGCTGCGGGCATAGGAGGGTTGGACTGGCAAGCCAAGCCCCGGGATTGCTGCAAGCTGTTCCAAATAGCGGCTGGCCCGCTGCCGTCTCGCCTGGACGATCACCGGAAGACGCTTCAGCTGTTCCCGACCCACAGCGGCCTGAATATCGGTCATTCTGTAGTTGTAACCTACAACAGGATGATCTTCGAAAATGACCTGCGGCGAGCCATGGCGCACCGTGTCGGGGACGCTCATTCCATGTTGTCTGAGGAGGCGGAACTTGGCCGCCCACTCGGGCTTGGAAGTCGTGAGCATGCCACCGTCGCCAGTACTCATGATTTTTCTGGGATGGAAGGAAAAGCACGCCACGTCGCCGCGCGGCCGGCCGATCTTTTCCCATTCGCCGTCGATGAGGATCTCGGAGGCGATCGCGCAGGCGGCGTCCTCGATCACAACCAGGCCATGCCGGCGGCCAAGCTCGACGATTCGGCCAAGGTCACAGGGCATGCCCATCTGATGCACGCAAAGGATCGCGCGAGTTCTTGGCGTGATCGCGGCCTCGATCAATGTCGGATCGATATTGAACGTTTCCGGTTCGATGTCGACGAAAACCGGTATCGCGCCACAATATCGGATCGAGTTGGCTGTCGCGATATAGGAATGGCTGACCGTGATCACCTCGTCGCCCTGCGAAATTCCCGCCGCCAGGAGCGCCAGGTGGAGAGCGGTGGTGCAGTTCGAAACGGCTACGGCTAACTCGGCCCCGGTGAACGCTGCGAATTCGCGTTCAAAGGCCGCGACTTCGGGCCCTTGTGTGATCCAGCCACTCAAGATCACGCGTCGCGCAGCCTCAACCTCCCGTTCGTCCATTACGGGCTTGATGATCGGTATCATGCCGGCAACCTCAGGAATGAAAGCGCGGATCTTAGCTCACCAGTTCACGATTGGCATGCCACCAGGTAACGAGTCGCTCTAAGCCTTCCCTTAGCCCGACACGCGTCCGGAAGCCGAGCAGCTTTTCCGCCTTCGATGTGTCAGCGAGCCGTCGTGAAACGGGATTCACCTTTCGCTCGGGGCCGTATTCCGGCTTGAGGTTCGAGTTCATGACGTCGAGCAATGTCGCCGCGAGTTCGTTCAGACTGGTCTCGATCCCGCTTGCAACGTTGAAGGCCTCGTCCGACACGCCGCTCTGCAGTGCGAGTATGTTCGCCCGGGCAACATCATCGATATAGACGAAATCCATGGTGGTCGAGCCGTCGCCGAGAATGAGGGGACGCTGGCCGCTGGCGATACGATCCATCCAACGGATCAACACTTCGGTATACTTGCCGTGAGTGTCCATGCGCGGGCCGTAAACGTTGAAATAGCGTAGCACGACGTAAGGCAAGCCGTACATGTCGTTGAACGAGCGAAGCAGGCCCTCCAGCATGATTTTGGAGGCTCCGTACCATGTGCGGTTATTGTAGGGATGATGTTCTTCTCGGGTCGGAAAGGTATCGGCAAGTCCGTAGATGGACGCTGTCGATGCGGTGACGACTTTCCGAACACCGGCCGCGTGGGCCGCCTCTAACACGTTGAAGCTCCCGTCGCACATCACGCCAAGGGCTTCACGCGGCTCCGCAGCGCAGGCAGTTATTCTCAAGGTCGCCATGTGGATGACCGCGTCCATGCCCCGCGTGACCGCATGCACCGTCGGGACGTCGCGAATGTCTCCTTCGATCAGCTTCACGCGCCGATCCTTCAGCGCCTCCTCGACATTTCGCGTCGTGCCCCGGCTCAGATTATCCAAAATGACGATCTGCTCGGGATTATGCTCGCGTAGCAGGAGATCGATCGTTGTCGAGCCGATCAGGCCGCAACCGCCAGTCACAAGAATTCGAGCGCCTTCGATTTCCATTATTGTTTATCCCTACTTAAGCATGAAGATGAAGGGTAGCGCTATTTTTGGTAGTTTTCGATGACGGCGGCCGCTACCGCTTCTTGAGCAGACTGGGTAAGCTCCGGATACATCGGGAGCGAAAGAACTTCCGCTGCGGCTTGCTCTGCAGCCGGGAATTGACCGCGCTTGTAGCCAAGATCGGCGTAGGCGGGCAAAAGATGAATCGGGTGGGGATAGTGAATTCCGCTCTGAATGCCCTTAGCCAGGAGCCGTGCATGAAGCGCATCACGATTCGGCGCTCTGATCGCGTAGATGTGATAGACGTGCCGGGCGTAGGACGCCTCCTGCGGCAACGGGATGCCGGTTTCGGCAAGCAACGCCGCATACCTCTTCGCAGCTTGCCGTCTCGCTTCGGTCCAGCCATCCAGATGGCGCAGCTTGACGCGGAGGATGGCGCCCTGGATCGTCTCGAGGCGGTAGTTGTATCCCTTCAATACGTGCTCGTATTTCTTTTCGGCCCCCCAGTCGCGCAGCATGCGCAGCGAGCGACCGAATGTCGCATTCCCGGTGACCGCCATGCCCCCTTCCCCGTAGGCGCCAAGGTTCTTGCCAGGATAGAAGCTAAAGCAGCCGATGTCGCCGATGCTTCCAACGCGGCGCCCCTTGTATTCGGCCCCGTGCGCCTGACACGCGTCTTCGACTACGACCAAGTTATGCTTTCGCGCGACCGCCAAGATCGGGTCCATATCGGCAGCCTGCCCATACAGGTGAACCGGTATGATGGCCTTTGTGCGCGGGGTGATCGCTGCTTCGAGGAGTGCAGGATCGAGGCAGTAAGTGACCGGGTCAATATCAACGAATACTGTCTTCGCGCCGGTGTAGTGGATGGCCGCCGCCGTCGCGACGAACGTAAATGGAACGCTGATGACCTCGTCGCCGGGGCCGATGCCGGCCGACAACAGCGCAAGGTGCAAAGCGCTTGTCCCGGTGTTTACACCAACGCCGTGGACACTACCTGAGTACGTCGCGAACTCCTTCTCGAACTCGACGACTTCCGTTCCGAGCGTGAACTGGCAGGAATCCAACACGGAGTTGATCGCGGTATCAATCTCAGATTGGATGGCCTTGTACTGCACTTTCAAGTCAACAAAAGGAATTATCATCAGCTCCAACTCAAATGCGTTTGCCGTCTTAAGCTCATATAACCTGAACTGGTCCACATGACCCGCCTGGACCGCTTCGTCAGAACCGGTCTGAAGGCCGCACTTCCTAGACTACGAACGAAAGCGAGCCGGATTGTGGGGGACCCGCTTCAGCAAAAAGGCTAACCGATCAGAACGACTAACCTATCCGTGTGCCATGAGGCACGCAACGAACATCTCCAATTAAGCATAATCCGAGTAGACAAGGTCGCCAGCAAGGATAGGATTTCTTGTCAATTTTTGTAACCGAGAATGGCGCAAGCAAGCGGCTGGTCAGTGTCCTGTGACAAAATCGAAGAGTTCAGAGGGGAGCGTGAGGGTTATCCAATTCGGCCGCGCGACTTCTAGCAAGCTTTGCTCGATTTGAGGCGGAGGTCCAGCGCGCCGAGGCGGCCTACGCAAATCATGAACTCGATATGGCGGCGTTCTATGTCGCTACCGCTTCAACCATAGCGGCGCACGCGCATTGCGGAATATTCGCCAGCCCCCGGCTTGAACGTGTCTTGAATGGGTGTCGAACGCCAGATCGCCTCAGGCGAGGAGGTCGGGAATTTCGGGCGCGCTCCTATCAAAGCGTGTTGCACGTCGCCACAGAAGTGGCAGCCGTGGGCGGGCTCACGCGAATGATCAGCCGCTGGATTCTCTGCTTCTCACTCAGCACAAAGGCAGGATCCCCGATCATCTGAAAGACGCGGTGGGCGCAGTGGTGGCCAGATCACCAGGCTAAATAGGATGATCACCAGCCGGCTGACGCGCCCGTTACTAGAAAAGGCATTGTTGGTAGCCCGGGGCTGGCCCGCCGGGCTGCGCCTGTCGTTCAATCTCTCGGGCTATGATCTCACCTCGTCCGAGGGTGTTCTCGCCGTGGTTGCCACGATCGAGAAGAGCGGCTTCGAGGCTCGGCGCCTCGAGCTTGAGATTACCGAAACGGCCTTCACGCGCGATTTTGGCCAGCTGCAGGAATCAATCCCCATGCTCAGGAATCTCGGTTGCGGAATCTCGCTGGATGATTGCGGGACGGGATATTCCAGCCTGTCGCGGCTTCATGCGCTGCCGCTCACCAAGATCAACGTCGATCGCGATTTCGTCACGGACCTGCACGAGAAACCGGCGAGCTACAAGATCGTCAAGTCGCTGCTCGCGCTCAGCGGCGACATGAAGATCGACTGCATCGTCGAGGGAGTCGAGACCGGGGCGGAGATGGCCACGCTCAAGGAGCTTGGAGGCGTCCTGGTGCAGGGCTATTTCTACTCGCCGCCAGCTCCCGCACTCCGAAATTGCGGCCACCCTGGCGCAGCGCGCAATCGTCGCAAAAGCCGGCTAGCGGAACGCTGTCGGATGGCAAACGCTGCTCCGCGAACATCAGGCGGCTTGTTTGGCGCCAGCTTGCGAGGCTCGCCCGCGGCGGATATCCTGTCGTGTCTCGAGAGCTTATTTCGGCCTGGTCACGCGGCTTTCCGTAACAATTGCCTGGTTTAGCCGGTCGGAAGGTAGCATGGCACCCCGCTTCCAACGCCACGCAGGACGCGATGAACGCGAAGAGCAAGGACAAGTCGAAACCGCGCAAGGCGATGACACGCGTCGAATTGGAGCAGGCGCTTGCCGACGCGGTCAGAGCCAGCCATCCGGAATGCGAGGGATTGGTGGCTGTTCTCGTCGAGCGGGTCGTCCCGCCATGGCCCGATGCGGCCAATTGGGCCGTCAAGGGTGTGAGGTACGGCAAAGCCGATCGCAAACGATGCGGGAGCGTGCTGGCGGATGTGGTGGCGGCGCGCCAGCAGGAGTTTGAGCTGTCCGAGGGGCCAGCCTGATTCATCCTAAGTTGCGAGAGGTAATTAGCTGCGACCCCACCAGCCTTGACGCTCCCGAATTTCGATGCTGCAATGCGTCGAGTGCAGCGCAGCGTTGGAGTTTCGATGAGAGAAGTCATCGAGCAGGCTTTCAAGAGCTACGAGTTGACCGACGCCATGGACGCCGCGCAAGTTGCAGTCTCGCGCGAGAGGGTGGCCCGCTACATCGACAGCCTCATCTCGGCCGGCCAACGCGATCCACTGCGACTGGCAGAATACGCGCGTGCTTATCTGAAAGAGATCCACGAGGGACCGGATCCGCGCTTTACCGGCTGGTGAGCTCAGCTTGCGGGCGTTGGAGCCACGCTGTCCGAAATGTCGTCGAGCGACGGTACGATCGACGGTGCCACGTCGTGGTCGGTCGCGGCCAGCTGCTCGATCAGTTGCTGAAAGCGCGGCGGGAGACGGGTCGGCATGTCGCGCTTGAGCCAAATGCGCAGGCGCTCGCCGATCTCATCGCAGATCGCGCGCGCGTGATCATTGTCGATCGGGATGGTCACTCTCGCTGCCATGGCGCTTGCCGGGTTGCCGCAGGCGATTAAGCCCAGCGTCCGGTTCAAATGCGGTAAACGCGCCTCGCAGCATCGGCAAGATGCTGAAGATGGAGTAAACGACCGCGTCTCCCAGAGCCTCGTCTGGCGCGCAGTCCGCTCGCAAATTGCGCGGGGCGGGAGCCTCAAGGCGTCCGGGGCAGGGGCGCTGTCGCGGTGAGTTAAACGTCCCGCTTCGGCAAATATTGCCCGGCGATGCATTTGTAGCGCTCCAGCCTCCAGTCGTGGTAGGGCCCGTGTGCGAGCCAGTCCGCAATCCCGATCTGCCCATTCATTGCGCAGGATGCCATCGTAATACCGGACTGCTCACTGTTGGTGACGACCTTCTCCATGCAGAGCTGGCCGTTGCAGAGAATAGCGACGAGAGTAACAAGCATGGGTGCCTTCATTGCTCGGGAGAATACCCGTTGGTTTCACTCTTGCAGGGTTTGTGCCAGCTTGAGACGTTGTCGGTTCCGTAATTTACCGGTTGGTTGATTCTGGTTCTGTGATGCTCGACAGCTACAGCGGCGCGACGCGGCTCCATGTCATCATCGGCGATCCGATCGCGCAGGTGAAAGCACCTGGTGGGCTGACGCGCGAGTTTGGCAAGCGCGGCCGGGATTGGATCGTGGTCCCGTTGCAACTCACAACGGCCGATGTCGGCGCGGGCTTGTCCGTGCTATCGCGTGCGCGCAATGTCGACGGGCTGATCGCGACGGTGCCGCATAAGTTCGCGCTCGCATCGCATTGCTCGACGCTGTCGGATCGCGCGGGGTTTCTCGGTGCCGCCAATGTCGCGCGTCGCAATGCGGATGGGAGCTGGCATGGCGACATGCTCGATGGCGAGGGTTTTACGGATGCGGCTGCGCGCGTTGGATGTCGCATGCAAGGCGCCCGCGCGCTTCTGATCGGCGCGGGCGGTGCCGGCAGCGCGATCGCCTTGTCTCTGCTCGATCGTGGTGTGGCGAAGCTTGCCATTCACGACATCGATACCGACAGGCGCGCTGCGCTGCTCGCAAAGCTCGCTGACAGGTTTGGCGACCGGATCGGGCAGACGACCGGTGATGCGTCGAACGTCGATCTTCTGGTGAACGCCACGCCGATGGGCATGAGGGCGGATGATCCGTTACCGCTCGACATTGCCCGCCTCGATGCGGCGACCTTTGTCGGCGACGTCATCACGGTGCCGGAGATCACGCCGCTGCTTGCGGCCGCGCGGGAGAGAGGATGTGCCATCCAGACCGGCATCGGCATGTTCGAGAGCAATATCGGCCTGATGGCGGATTTTTTCGAAGGCGGGGCGTCGCAATAAGCGCATGTTTTACTGGTGTCGTCCGCACGCTTTCCGTAAATGGCACGGCATGAACCCGATCATCAGCCAGTGGCTTGACGACCTCCAGAACGCGATGGCGTTCCTTACCCGTCTGCCGGTGCCGAGCCGCGCCGGGTTGACCTCATCCGGTCTCGCACGCGCCTATCGCGCCTTTCCGCTGATCGGCGCGCTGATCGGCGCGGTGATCGCGTGCGCCGATCTCCTGCTGCTGCGAGCAGGGCTCTCGCCGATGCCGGCCGCTGCGCTCGCGCTTGGCGCGGGCATGCTGCTCACGGGGGCGATTCACGAAGACGGGCTTTCCGATGTCGCGGACGGCTTTGGCGGCGGCCGGGACAAGGCGGGAAAACTCGAGATCATGCGCGACAGCCGGCTCGGCACGTTTGGCGCGCTGTCCCTTCTGGTCGCCTTTGCCGTCAAGGTTGGAACACTGGCCGTGCTGCCGCGCAGCGACATCTTGCTCGACATGATCGTCATTCATGCGCTGTCGCGCGCGCCGCTCGCGGTGATCGCGGCGCGCATGGCTTACGCCCGCGATGACGGGCTTGCTGTCGCGGCCGGACAGCCGGACGCAAGGACGGCCGTTGCGTCCTGCTTCATGGCGGCCGTCATCGCGCTGCTCTGCCTGCCGTTCGGTGCGGCCATCAGGGCCATGCTGGTCGTGGCGGCCGCCTCGTTCTGCCTTGCCGTTCTGGCACAGCGGCAGATCGGCGGCCAGACCGGGGACGTTCTCGGTGCGGCGGAGCAGGTCGGTGAGGTGGCCCTGCTGGCGCTGCTCTCCACGCAGGCCTGAACGTGGCGCTGGAAACGCATCTCTGGCTGATCCGCCATGCGCCTGTTTCGGGACCGCCCGGCTTGCTACACGATCTCCAGGCGCCGGCTGATATCAGCGATGTCGCGGCCCTGTCGCAGCTTGGCGCGCAGCTCCCCGCCAACCGTTCTGCGATCACCTCATCGGCGCGGCGCGCGCAACAGACCGCGCGCTCGCTCGGTCTCGAGCCGCGCGTCGAGCCGGCTTTCAACGAGCAGGACTTTGGAGCGTGGACCGGCCGCAGCCATGACGAACTCCGGCGCGCGTTCGGCGCCACCTATGACGATTTCTGGCGCGCACCTGCAACCAGCCGGCCGCCCGGCGGCGAGACGTTTGTCGAGCAGATCGCGCGCGTGCGCGGTGCGATCGATGCGCTGTCGGCGGGTGACGTCATCATCGTCGCGCATGGCGGGACGATTCGAGCCGCGCTTGCAATCGCGCTGGATATCGCCGCTGAGGCCGCTTTGGGTTTCGTGATCGATCCTTGGTCGCTGACCCGGCTCGACCGCCTGGATGGCGGCTGGCGGATCGTTGCGGTCAATCGCGCGTGAGACTGCGAGGCTATTTCAGCCGCATCGGCAATCCGGCCACGACGAACTCAACCTCGTCGGCAACGCCGGCGATCGTCTGGTTCATCACGCCCGCCGCGTCGCGAAAGCGGCGCGCCAGCGCATTGTCCGGCACGATGCCGAGCCCGACCTCGTTGGTCACGAGCACGACCGGGCTTCTCTGGCCCGCGAGCGTCGCCGCGAGCCGCGATAACTCCTGAGTGACGTCGCGCTCGGCATGCATGAGGTTGGACAGCCACAGCGTCAGGCAGTCGATCAGCCGGGCGCCGCGGCCATCCGTCTCGATCAGCGCCTGCGCGAGCTCCAGCGGAACGTCGCGCGCGATCCAGTCCGGGCCGCGCCGCGCTCGATGCTGCGCGATGCGCTCGCTCATCTCGGCATCGAGCGCCTCCGCGGTCGCAAGATAGATCGGCTGGCCTGCAAAGGCTGCCGCGCGGGCTTCCGCGCGCACGCTCTTGCCCGACCGGGCACCTCCGGTGATCAGGATGATGGTCATGCTCGTCCGTCCTCGAACCCCCAATAACCATCTATCGCCTATGGTGACAAAGCAAAATCGCCTCTTGCGCTGACGGCCCATTCTTGCGCATCAGGGAAGCGGCAAACAGGAGAGGATGCGTGGGCTTTGCGGACGCGCTCGCGGTGGCGATGGCGGTGGATAGCGTGCTGGGCTGGCCGGACGCCCTGTTCGTGCGCTTCGGCCATCCCGTCACCTGGCTCGGCCGGCTCATCACTGCGCTCGACGCGCGCTGCAATCGCGAGACCGATCCGCCGCTTCAGCGGCGCGCAATCGGCGTCGCGGCGGCAGGGGCCGTGATCGCGCTCGCGGCCGGCGTAGGCTGGGCGGTGCAATCGGCGATCGATGCCAGCTGGGCGCGCCTCGTGCTCGTCGGCATCATCGCCTGGCCGTTGCTAGCGCTCCGCTCGCTCTACGATCACGTCGCCGCCGTCGCGCAGCCGCTCAAAGCAGGCGACCTCGACGCGGCGCGATTGGCGGTCGCCAAAATTGTCGGGCGCGATCCGGCGCTGCTTGACAAAGCCGGTGTGGCGCGTGCGGCGATCGAGAGCCTTGCTGAGAACGCGTCGGATGGCGTGGTGGCACCGGTGCTTTGGGGCGCGCTGTTTGGTCTGCCCGGCATCTTCAGTTACAAGGCCGTCAACACGCTGGATTCCATGATCGGCCATCGCACCGCGCGCCACCAATCATTCGGCTGGGCTGCGGCGCGGATCGACGACATCGTCAATCTTATCCCGGCGCGCCTCACGGGCTTGCTGTTTGCGCTCGTTGCGGCACGACGATCGGAGGCCATGTCCTGCATGATGCTGGATGCGCGGCAGCATCGCTCTATCAATGCCGGCTGGCCGGAAGCGGCCATGGCGGGCGCGCTCGGCGTGCGTCTTTCGGGACCACGGGCCTATCGCGGCCGCCTCGCGGAGGAGCCATGGCTGAACCGGGACGCGCGCGATCCGGGCGCGCTCGATGTCGCGCTCGGGCTCGAGATCTATGTCCGCGCGATGATCGTGCTGACAGGCCTGCTTGTCATCGTCGCGCTCGCCTGATTAACAGAGGCCATGTTGGACCACGGCGGCAATCTGGATCAGGCGATGCGGCGCTTTGGTGGCCGGCCGGATGATTGGATCGACCTCTCCACCGGCATCAACCGAAGCCCTTATCCGGTGCCCGAGCTTGCCTTGCGGCATTGGACGGCGTTGCCGTCGCGCTCAGATATCGAAAGACTGCAAGACGCCGCACGCCAGGCCTATGCCACGCCGGCAAAAGTCCTGGCGCTGCCAGGCGCGCAAGCGGCCATTCAATTGCTGCCGCATTGGCTTGTCCGCGGCGACGCACGGATTCTTTCACCCACCTACCATGAATATGCGGAGGTGTTGCGGGCGGCCGGCTGGAATGTCCGGGACGTTGCCGATCTCGACGGGCTCGCCGGCGCCGACCTCGCCATCATCGCCAATCCGAACAATCCCGATGGGCGCGTTCACGATCCGGTGGCGCTGCTCGCGCTGCTGCCGCAGGTCGGCCATCTCGTCGTCGATGAAAGCTTTGCGGATGCGGTGCCCGGCCTGTCGCTTGCGCCGCAAGCGGGCCGTTCGAGCCTTTTGATCTTGCGGTCGCTCGGCAAGTTTTACGGACTCGCCGGCCTGCGTCTCGGTTTCGTGCTTGGCCCTGAAGCAGACGTCGCCGCTCTCGCGCGTTTGGCCGGTCCTTGGCCGGTCTCGGGTCCGGCGATCGCGATCGGCCAGCAGGCGCTCATGGACCGCGCATGGGCGGAGGCGACGTCAGCGCGCCTTGCCGAGGAGGTGCCGCGGCTCGACGGCATGGCGCAGAACGCCGGCTGGAGACTGGTGGGCGGAACGCCGTTGTTCCGGCTCTATGAAGTCGGCGATGCCGCCGCCGCGCAGGAACGGCTGGCGCGCGCAAAAATCTGGTCGCGCATCTTCAGGGACCGGCCGGGCTGGTTGCGCCTGGGTTTGCC